>CALARR010000409.1 GCA_937889015.1 uncultured Planctomycetales bacterium
GAGGGGCAAAGGGGCAGAGGGACTGAGGCACATAGGCACACAGGCACATAGGCACTGAGGCGAAGGGACAAAGGGGCACACGGTCAAAGGGGCAGAGGCACTGAGGCACAGAGGCACTGAGGGACGGGGGTCAGAGGGTCAAAGGGGCAGAGGCACACAGGCACATAGGCACACAGGCACTGAGGGACAAAGGGGCAAGGGGCTGAGGGGGACAGGGGCCAGGGACACGGCCGGCTTTCGGTTTTCCGACGCAAGTCGATGAAAAGGCGTTACGTCTGGGGGGAAAGTGTTTTATACTCACCAGGAGGCGGTGGGAAGGGCAGCCCCCCTGGCGACAACGGTGTGCGGCCTGGCATCCGTCGCTGTCGCAGAGGGCCCTTTCCGGCTCCTTCTGAACGCAGCCCAGGATCTCGAACCAGGCGGATTCTCCGCCTCGCTCGGATTGACAGACCTTCGGGCCGCCGTCGGCAAGCCAGCGCATTGGGAGGTCATCCGATCCGACATGAGCGAAGCCAGCGAGCAACGATCGCGGTTCGAGGCCATCTCCACGCGGTGGAGCCTGTTGCGCCAGGCGCACGAGGGCTCGCCCACCATGGCCGGCGCGGCGCGGCACGGGCTGGTGCTGCGTTACCTGCCGGCGATTCGCCGCTACGTGGGGGCCCTGCTGCAACGGGACCAGGACGCCGACGACGTGACGCACGACGTGGTGGTGCGCCTGCTGGCCGGAGACTTTGCTGGCGCCGACCCGAACCGGGGCCGCTTCCGCGATCTGCTGCGCGTGGCGATCCACAACATGATCCGCAACCGCTGGGCCCAGCAAAAACGCCGCAAGACCGTAGATCTGGACGTGGGCCTGGTGGCCGAAGAAGAGCCGGAGCAGGACGTGTGGCTGCCCGAGTGGCGGCAAGGCGTGCTGGACCTGGCCTGGAAAGCGTTGGAACAGCAAGAGAAGGACCACCCGGGCAGCGTGGCCTACACGGTGTTGCGGCTGCGCGCCAAGCATCCCGAGGACTCGTCGGAGCAATTGGCGCAGCGGCTTTCGCAGGTGGTGGGAATGGCGGTGCGCGCGGATACGCTGCGGCAGCGGCTGCACCGGGCACGGCTGCAGTTCGCCGACTTGCTGATCGCCGAGGTGGCCAAAGGGCTCAACAACCCGACGCCGGAACGTATCGAGGATGAATTGATCGCCTTGGGCCTGGTGGAGTATCTTCCGCCCGAGTGGAAGCAGAAGGACGGTTGATGGAACCGATCGTCTGTCCCGATCCGCAGCGCCTGGCGGCCTATGTGCAGCAGGCCCTTGCGCCCGACGAGCTGCGCGCCATCGACGCGCATCTCCAGCAGTGCGCCGGGTGCCGGATGCTCGTGCTCAGCCTGCGGCAGGTGCCGGAATTGCCCACCCACACGGTCCAGCCGGCCCCGGGCGATACGTCGCGCGGCGGCGAACGCGGATCGGCGCCGCCATCGGATGCGGTTCCGTCGGGGGTAGCGGAGTCGCTGGGCGAGTTGGGCGAGTATCGCCTCCTGGCCAAGTTGGGCGAAGGGGGCATGGGGGCGGTCTACAAGGCGCTGCACACGCGCCTGGACAAGATCGTGGCCCTCAAATTGCTGCCCGAGCGGCAGGAGACCAACGATTGGGCCATCAGCCGTTTCGAGCGCGAGATGAAGGCCATTGGCCGGCTCAATCATCCCAACGTGATCCAGGCGTACGATGCGCGGCAGATCGGCACGACCCGGTTCCTGGTGACGGAATACGTGGACGGGATCGATTTGGGCGAGTTGCTGCGCCGCCGCGGTCCGCTGCCGCTTGCCGCGGCCTGCGAGCTGGTCCGCCAGGCGGCCCTGGGGTTGCAGGCGGCCCACGAGCTGGGCCTGGTGCACCGCGATGTCAAGCCGTCGAACCTGATGCTCACGCGGCACGGCCAGGTGAAGGTGCTCGACCTGGGCCTGGCCCGGCTGCAGTCCAGCCGCGTGCCGCCTGGGGAACTGACCAGTTCGGGCCAGATCATGGGCACGGCCGACTACATGGCCCCGGAGCAGGTTTCGGATTCTCACCGGGTGGACATTCGGGCCGACATCTACAGCCTGGGATGCACGCTCTACAAGCTGCTGACGGGCGAGGTGCTGTTTGGCGGGCCCGAGTATGAGTCGCCGTTCGAGAAGATGTCGGCGCAGGTGCTGAAGGCCCCGCCGCCGCTGCGCAGGCTGCGGCCCGACGCGCCGGCGGCGCTGACGGCCGTGGTGGAGCGGATGCTGGCCAAGAAGCCGGCGGATCGCTATGCCACGCCGGCCGAGGTGGCCGCGGTGCTGGGGCCCTTGACCGCGGGAAACGACCTGGGCGCCCTGTGGGACGAGGAGGCCGCGCCGCAGGCGGCTCCGGCCGAGGCGCGTGCCTGGAACGAACAGCGCCGGCGACAAAAGCGCCGCTTGGCCTGGGGGGCCATCGGGATCGGCGGCGCGCTGCTGGGCGGCGCGATCTGGTTCGCCCTGATCGGAGTTGGCCCCCACTCCCCCGACGATCCCGACCGGCCCAAGGGCAAGGCGCGTGAGCCGGCTTCGTCGGTCTATTTCCGCGAGAAGCCACACCGGATTCCCAAGCCGGTGCGGCCCAAGACCGAGGCGCGCCTGCTGGAGGACGGCACGCCGGCGCCGGCGGTGGCCCCGTTCGACGCGGACCAGGCGCGGCCTTACCAGGAACTGTGGGCCAAGCACTTGAACCTGCCCGTCGAGCAGACCAACGCGGTGGGCATGAAGCTGGCGCTGATTCCGCCCGGCGAGTTCGACATGGGCTCGGACGAAGACGAGTTGGGTTTTGGCCGGGTGCATTTTGTGAACGAGAGCCCGGCGCATCGGGTCAAGATCGGCAAGCCGTTTTACCTGGGCCTGCACGAGGTCACGCAGGCCCAATACCAGAAGGTGCAGGGCGGGAACCCGAGCTACTTTTCGGCCAGCGGCGAAGGGCGCAACGCCTTGTCCGGCGACACCAGCGCGTATCCGGTGGAATCGGTGTCGCATGCCCAGGCGGAGGAGTTCTGCCGCAAGCTCTCGCTGCTGCCGGAAGAGCACTCCGCCTGGCGGCGGTATCGTTTGCCGACCGAGGCCGAGTGGGAATACGCGTGCCGTGCGGGCACCACGACCTTCTGGTATTTTGGCGACAACCCGCTGGACTTGGGACCCTATGCGCGGTTTGCGTCGGGGCACGACACGCCGCAGGCGGTGGGGCAAACGCGGCCCAACGCCTGGGGGCTGTATGACATGCTGGGGAACGTGTTCGAATGGTGCGGCGACTGGTACGCGCGCGACTACTATCCCCACGCGCCCCAGGAAGACCCTCGCGGACCGGCGTCGGGGCTGGAATATGTGATCCGCGGCGGATCGTACTGGAACCAGCCGGACTTCTGCCGCTGCGCGTTCCGATCGGGCGCATTGAACGAGGGGGGCCAGACGATCGGCTTTCGCGTCTTGTGCGAGGTGTCGACCGGCCCGGGCGCGCAGCGCGCGCCGTCGGGCAAGTAGCCATCGGAGCCGGTCCGAAGACCTGTCGGCAGTTCGGCCTTGCACGGCTCTGCCCCGAAGGGGCAGACATCTCTCAGCCCAGGGTCGCCGCGTAGCGGCCACCCTGGGTCATGGGCCATCTCCCCATCCACAACCCTGAAGGGGTTGGATCATTGCGTATTGCCCTGGTTTGCGCGTGGTTCGTCAAAGGCCGAACTTCCGGTGGATACCGCAACCAGACTGTCAGTCTTTGATTGAAACCCTTTCAGGGTTTCCGCCTTGCACGGCTCTGCCCCGAAGGGGCAGACATCTCTCAGCCCAGGGTCGCCGCGTAGCGGCCACCCTGGGTCATGGGCCATCTCCCCATCCACAACCCTGAAGGGGTTGGATCATTGCGTATTGCCCTGGTTTGCGCGTGGTTCGTCAAAGGCCGAACTCCCGGTGGATACCGCAACCAGACTGTCAGGCTTCGATTGAAACCCTTTCAGGGTTTCGGTCTGACGCGGGCCTGCTATCCCGGGGTAGCCGCTGCGCGGTCAACCCCGGGCTGGGACATGGCCACCGCGTTGCGGTGGCTGGCGTTTCGGGCTTCAGGTACATTGCCGCTGTTGCCTCAGTGGCCAATCGGGCTTCGCTGGGGGCGTTGAATCCGGCGGGCGAACGTGCGCACCACGGCCCGATCAGGTGCCGCACGCGCTACTCGTAGCGTAGGGCGTCGATGGGGTCCATGCCGCTGGCGCGGCGCGCCGGGTAGTAGCCGAAGAAGACGCCGATGGCCACGGAGAAGACGATGGCCACCACGGCGGCGCGCAGCGAGACGATGATCGGCCAGGGCGTGTTGGGGGTGATGACATTGATGACCGTGATGATCCCCAGCGAGGCCCCGATGCCCAAGGCCAGGCCGACCAGGCCGCCCAGCGTGGAGAGGACCACGGCCTCGTTGAGGAACTGCCAGAGGATGTCCTTGGGGTGGGCCCCCACGGCCATGCGCACGCCGATTTCCCGTGTGCGCTCGGTGACCGAGACGAGCATGATGTTCATGATTCCCACTCCGCCCACCAGCAAGGCCACGCTGGCGATGAGGGCCAGGAGCAAGGTCATGAGGTTTGCCACGCGCGCGGCCAAGGCGGCGATTTCGGCGATGCTCTTGACTTCAAAATCGGCCGCGTCGCCGGCGCGGATGCGGTGCCGCTCGTTGAGCAGCTCGCGGATTTCGTGGGACGCGTAGGCCATCTTGTCTTCGGAGCGCGCGGAACAGAAGATGGCGTCGACCTTGTCGAAGTGCGCCCCCTTGAGGCGGCTGCGGATGGTGGTGTAGGGAGCCAGGACGATGTCGTCCTGGTCCACGCCGAGGATGTTCGAGCCCTTGGCCTGCAGCACGCCCACGATTTCGAACGGGATATTGTTGATCCGCACGCTCTTGCCGACCGGGTCGGTGGTCTGGAAGAGCTTGGCGACGATCGTCTGTCCGACCACGCAGACCTTGGCGCCGGAGCTGAAATCGCGATCGGTGAAGAAGCCGCCGCGGCGCACGGCCCAACTGCGCACGGTGAGATAGTCGTTGCCCACACCCAGGATTTCCTGGGGGCTCCAGTTGGTGTTGCCGTAGAACAACCGGCCGAGCACGCCGACCACGGGGGTCACGGCCATGAGGCTGGTGCATTGGGTGCGGAGGGCTTCGGCGTCGTCCACGGTGAGGGTGGGGGTGCCGCCGCGTCCGCCGCGTGCGCCGCCCTCTTCGCGTGCAGCCGAGGCCACAATGATCAGGTTCCGGCCCAGGCCCGCCAATTGGCTCTGCACCACCTGGCCGGCACTCTGGCCGATCGACACCAGGGTGGTGACGGCCGCCACGCCGATCACGATGCCCAGCACGGTCAGGGCGGCGCGCATCTTGTTCTTGGCCAAGGCCCGCAGCGCCAGGACGGTTGTCGGCAGGAGGTTGACGTTCATGGCATAGGCTCCGCAGACCGGGTGAGCAGGATCGGGAGGGGATCAGCGCGTGCCGGTGACCAGTTTCTGGCCCGGCTGCAGGTTGCCTTCCAGCATCTCGGTGTGCGTGTTGTCGTTGAGGCCCGTCTTGACCGGCACGGCGCGGAGGAAGTCGCCCTCGACGATCCACACGTGACGGCGGGTTTCCTTCTGGCGGTCGGCGGCGCGTTGGGCGGCGGAGCGCGTGTCGGTGGTGCGATCGCTGCCTTCGGCGGCGCGCGCGCCTTCTTCGTCGGCGGCGCCTTCCAGGATCGGCCGGTCATCGGGATGGACCAGGAGCTTCGTGGGGAAGAAACGCAAGGCCGCACTGGGAATCTTGACCACGTCGGCGCGCTTGTCGATCTGGAACGAGAGCTTGGAGGTCATGCCCGGCAGCAGTTTCAAGTCGGGATTGGCGGCGGCCACCACGACGGGATAGGTCACCACGCCCTGGGACACGGTGGGGCTGATGCGGACCTCCTGAATCTTGCCCTCGAACAGGTCGTTGGGATAGGTATCGAGGGTGAACTGGATGGGCTGCCCCTTCAAACCGGCGGCGCGGACCATGCCGATGTCGGCCTCGTCGACCGAGGCGTCGATGTTGATCTCCTTCTTCAGGTCCCGTGCGACGGTGAACAGCGAGTCCCCCTCGCGGACCATGGTGCCCGCCACGATGGCGCGCTGGGTCACGATTCCATCCACCGTGGCCATGACCTTGACCGTATCGGAGTTGGGAATGAAGTCGATTTCGGCCAGGATCTGGCCCTTCTTCACATCCGCGTTCTGCTCCACGAGCACCTTGACCACGCGGCCGGAAACCGTGGCCTGCATGGGCACAGTCTCGTTGGGCCGGATGGTGCCGGTCGCGTTGACGACCGAGACGATGTCGCCGCGGTCGACGTCGGCCATGTAGAAACGGTCCCGCGGTCGCGAGAAAGCCAGGAAGCCAATGCCCAGTGGAACCACAGCCAGGACCACAATCAACACGATCCACTTGCGGGAGAATTTCATGGCATGGCCTCGATCGTTCTAAGGGAGAGGGGTCTTCTTCCCGTCAATATAACTAACTCTAGCTGTTTCCCAAAAGAGATACTGCCCTCGCCGTCGATTGTGACAAAGAAAACAGCCATTACAACCCTAACCCATTGTCGCCAAACAACTTAGAAATGCACTCCGGCGATTGACCGCCGCCCAGGCCAAGACGCTGGGGGCCATGTCCACGCCCACGCCTGGCGTGGGCCCGCTCGCCGTGGGCATGCCGAAGCCTGAAACCGCATGGCCACGCAAGCGTGGCCATGGCGCCCGATCATGTCCCAGCAGCGCGGCGCACCGCGCTAGGGACGAGTGAGGAGGGCGAACATGACGTGCCACCCGACCCCGCCGCTGGCCGTGTCGTTGGGGCGTTCGGCCGGGTCGACCGGGCCGATCTCGCCGGCGCAGTAGCAGCCGAACAGGGGCAACTGGCGGCCCAGGGCCGCTTGGATGGCGTCGAGTTCGTCCTGGTGCTTCTTGAGTTTGCTGCGCCGGCCAGCGCAGTTGAAGGCCAGCGCGGCGAGGGCTTCGCCGGGATTCTTCTGGCGGACTTCGGCGGCGGCCTCGCGCGCGGTGCTGATGACCGTGTCGTTCTCCTTGGCCTGTCGCCCGCTGAGCGTGGCCCGAAAATCGCCGGCCAGCATCAAGGCCACCGCCGCATCCTCATACATCTGGCCGCGGAAGTAGACGAAGGTCTGGCCGGCGTTCTTGTTGGCGCAGCCGCCGGCGATGGGGAAAGGCTTGCCGACGACCTGCTGCACGCCTTCCACCAGGGCTTGGTTCTTGGGCGAATGGGCGTCGGCCAGGAGGATCAGCAGGCGATCCTGTTGGCTGCGGCGCAGAGCGCCAGCCAGTCTTGTTCCGGCGGCTCGGAGCAACTGCTCGACCTGGTCCTTGTTCTGGTCGTAGGCCAACTTGGCGGCCCCCATCTTCTCGACCAGGGCCGCGCTGACCGAGACGCCCGCTCCGCCGATCCCCACCAGGCACACGCTTTCGGTATCGCTGCAGCCGGCTTGTGTGAACGAGCCATAGGTGGCCGCGCCGACGAGGATCCCGGCAGGCAATCGCGAGGCGATCCCCGCCAGGACTTTTTGTTTGTTGTCGCGGTCCTCGAAGCATTCTGAGACGATGACCACGGCGGGGGCCACGCCGTCCAGGGCCTTGAGCAGCGACTCGGCGGCGGCGCGGCCGGTGGCCGTCGGGTCCTCGCCCGCGGCCGCGGCGACGCGCACCACCACAGGCCCGGCAGCGGCCGGCGCAGACGACCAGGCGTCATCCGCGCGCACGGCATCAACGGCCATCAGGATCACGGCCAGCCCCGCCATTCGACACACGCAGTTGTTCAGACGCATGACGAGTCTCCCCATTCTTTTCAGTATTTCGACGCACAGAAGCCCCACTCGATCTTGTTGTCGAACGGCGCCTGGTGGGGCCAGCGTGCGCCGGGCCAGTCGCTCCAGGCCAGCCGGTTGCGCTGCGCAGGCCCCAGCCCGACGGCCTGGCCCCAGTCGCGCAGGCCGGTGCCTTCCGGATCGTGAACCAGCAACGAGAAGCACAACTCGCGCCCCTCGCTGGCCGGAATCGTCTCGCGGATCGGACGCCAAGGGATGGCGCATTCGTAGTAGGTCGTTCCCTCGTTGCGCCACACGGCAATCTCGGCATTGTATTGCAGGGCATCCAGGGGCCGGCGGGTTTGCGTTTCGCTCAGCGGCGTGCCCGGCTCGGCCAGTTGGAAGCACCGCCCCGTCCCATGCTCGCGCGCCGACACCAGCAGGTACTCCCAGCGCGTGGCGACGCCGCCCGGAGAGTCGCCGGTTTGCGTGCCTTCGGCGGCGATGGCCACTTGCAAGGCGTCGCACACCGCACCAGCCCCATAGCGTTCCAGCTTCTCCTCCTCCACGGCCACCAGCAGCGCGAAGAAGTTGCGGTTCCAGTAGCTGCGGATCTCGGTCCGCTTGCCGGCCGTGGTGAAGCGCACAGGTACCGCGTCGTTCCAATCCTCGGGCTTGCCGTCGATGACCGGCTTGAAGTAAGGCGAGGTGGCGGCCTGGACGTGTTGCGCATGCTTCACGACCTGGCCGCCAACGGTGAGCTTGGCTTCCAAGGGATAGGTGTTGCCTTCGAGGCTCACGCCGCGCTGCACGTTGAACACGACGCGGCGCGCCTCGCCGGCCGCCAGCTTGACCGGCTGTTCGCGGGGCGCGATCTGCCAGCCGGCCGGCACGCCCAGCGCCAACTGGCCTTCGTAGGACTCAGCCCCCTGATTCAGCACCCAGACTCGGATCAAGGGCCCGTGGGCCGGCGTGACCAGGAAGTTCTCCACGCGCACCGCGAGCGGTTCGGAGGCTTGACCCTCCAGCGGCGCGGCGCAGGCAGCGATCGCCCAAACCAGCGAGAAGGCCAGCCGTAGCGGCGACAACCACGAGCGAAGTGGCATCAGTGCAACCCCCAGGTTCGATCATTGCATCTCAGGGCAGCGCGGTGAGCGCGGCCCACATTGCCGAAGACTGCGCGTATTGTCCGCCGCTGCCGGGGGCGAGTCAAGCACTGCCTGTTTCGCTGGATCAAGGCCGGTTGATAACCGGCCCCACCGGAAAGGAAGGCTCCGCAACCGATGCGGATGCGCTCTGCATCGCGGCGGACGGCAGCAAATCGATGACGGCCAGTTCCGGCCGGCAAAGAAACCGCAGGCGCGGCGCTTCGTCGCGTTCCATGCCTACGCCGCGGCTCACGTACAGCAGGCCGCCGGCCGGACGCTGGACGAGCCCCACGGCCATCGAGCGCGGGACGCGCGACAAGGTGATGATCGGTCCCAGCAGCGGCAAGCGCACCTGGCCGCCGTGGGTGTGACCGGCCAAGATCAAGTCGGCCTGGACCTGGCTCAGGGAGCAGTCCGGCGAATGCCCCAGCATCAGGTGATAGCGGCCCGGCGGCGCAGCCGGAAGCTGGACCTCCGGCCGAAAGGAGTCGTCGCGTGCCAGACAGGTCAGGACCAGATCGCCCAGGTCGAACGACTGCGTGCGCTCGACGGCCTGGATGTGCGTGTCGGCGAACATCTCGCTCCAGGGGCCATGGTCCATATTGCCGCGCACGGCATAAGACCCCAGCGGCGCAAAGAGCTGCAACTCGTGCAGGTACTGGTTGTACTGTTGGCGGAGCACGGCGCGCTGCTCGGAGGGGGCCTGCAAGTAGTCGCCCGCCCACAGAATCAGGTCCGGTCGCAGATCGGCCACGCGGCGGAGCGTTTCCCGTTCGTAGGCGCCGAACCGGTCGGTTTGCAGGTCGGCGATGAGAACCAGGCGAACGGGGCGGGTGAGCTTGGGGCTGTGCGCCTGCGTGAACGTGACTTGCAGCCAGTGCGGCTCGACGAGGAAGGCATCGAAGGCCACGACCAGCAGCCCCGCCGCCAGCAGCAACGAGAGAATGGCCGTCTTTCTGGCCGTGCGGCGCAGCACGCAGGCGGCCAGGAACAGCAACAGGGGCGTGAAGCCGAACACGGCGTATGCGGCCAGGCGTGTGGGCAGATGGCGGTTGGCGCCCAACACAAACGCCAGGGCCAGAGCCACGACCTCGAAGCCCAGACCGGTCCACAGCCACGTGCGCGGCGTGGGCCTGCGCCGCAGCCAAGCCAGAGCGGCTGCGCCCAGACCAGCCAGGGCCATGCAGTGCGCGACTTGCAGAATCACGCGCCGCTCACCAGCCCATGACCATGTTCGACTCGATCACCTTGCGCGAATGCTCCAGATCGTTGCCCGTATGCTGCATGTACAGCCGAATGGCATGGACTTTGTCGCCGGCGGCCTTGGCCAGGCAGTCGCGTGCGGTGCAGCAGGGATCGATGCGGCCGCGGATTCCGAGGGCCGACTTGGAGATCACCCAGCTATCGCGCGGCCGCTTGGTCATCCGGATGGCGGTCTCGGTGGGATAGCTTTCATGGACCACGTTCTTGGCCGCGTCCTCGTTGGCGGCCCAGGTGATGATGATGTGCGATTCGGTTTCGATCTCAAACAAGGGCATAAACGGCGATCCTTATGCGAGAAGAGTTGGGACTTGTGTTGTGCAAGGGCGTCGACAGCGGATTTCACTTGCCGATGCAGTACAGGAAACGATCCGAGCGGATCAACAACCGGCCGTCGACGATCGCCGGCGTGGCGTTGAAGATGCTTTCGTCGCCCAGCCGGTTATGGGCCAGCTTCTGGAAGGTGGGGCTGGCGGCCAGGACCACCACGCCATCCTGGCGCGTGACCATGTACAACTTGCCGTCGGCCAGGACCGGCGAGGCATAGACCTTGTCCCCCTTGCCCGAGACGTCCAGCCGCTCTTTGTACGCGACCGCGCCGCTGTCGGCCTTGATGCAGTAGGCGGTGGCCTTGTTGTCCAGCCAATACAAGTGGCCTTCGTGATACAAGGGCGTAGCGACCTTGGAGGTCTCTTTGATTTCCCACAGTTTGTGGCTCTTGGTGACGTCGCCCCGGCCGCCGGCGCGCACGGCCAAGCTCATCGGCTTGCGCCCGGCCGTCACGTAGACCACGCCTTGGTGCGCCACGAGCGAAGGACAGATGTAATCCGGCACGCCGTCGCACACCCAGAGCCCCTTGCCCGTGGCCGGGTCGATCCCCAGCACCTTGTTCTTGATGCTCAACACCAATTCTTGCTTGCCGCCGGGCAGATCGACCAGGAGCGGAGTGCTCCAGGACTGATCGATGTTGCCCAGCTTCCAGGCCACTTTGCCCGTCTTCTTATCCAAGGCCACCAGCGATTGGCTTTCCACGCTGGCGTTGACAATCACCAGGTTGCGGAACAGGACGGGCGATGTGGCCGATCCCCACTCGTGTACGGTGCTGCCCACGTTGGCGGACCACAGGGGCTTGCCCTCCACCGTGTAGGCGTAGACGCCGGAAGCCCCGAAGAAGGCGTACACGGTCTTGCCATCGGTGACGGGCGTGCCCGAGGCATAGCCGTGCAGGGCGAGGAAGCCGCGATATTCCTTTTCGGGCTGTTTGGCCTTTTCGGCCCGGTCCCAAAGCACTTTGCCATCGGCCAGGTTCAGGCAGAAGGTGTGGTGCTTCAGGTTCTGCATATTGCCCGGCTCGTCCTGGTCCTGGCCATAGCCGCTGTAGCCGGTGAGCAAGACGCGCTGCCCCACGACGATCGGGCTGGAAGCGCCAAAGCCGGGCAAGGCCGTCTTCCAGGCGACGTTTTCCGTGGCGCTCCAGGTGACCGGGGCTGCGCCAGAGCCAATTCCATTGCCGTCGGGGCCACGGAACTGCGGCCAGTCGGCGCCGCTCGCCAAGAGCGCTATGGCCACCACCAGCGCAGAACGCGAATGCACCTTGACCACGAGAAATCTCCTGTTGCAGGCGGGAATAGGGCAGTGATGGATGCCGGACGATCCCGGAAGACGTCCGGCCATCCCGCAGAGCCGATCCCAGAAAACCACCTCCGGATCGCCCGGCCGACCAACCCGGCTGAAGTGGCTCGTGTGCCTCAGGTGAGCCGCGTCGTCAGGCCGACCAACGTCCAACACAGGGTCTGAGAGCCAACTCCGGGGACGGTGAATCTTACCGCAAGGGAAGGCCTGCCACTAGTGCCGCTTGGCGCGGATAGCCTGGCAGTGGGGACCCTATTGGTCTATAGAGGAACGCCGCCGCGATGCCCCCCGCAAGAGCGTGCGAAACCGGCCTCCCGTTGGTCGGGCGGCCATACGCGTCTCAGACGCAATCCACCCCATGCGAACAGGCTATTCGCGCAAGCTACAGAAGTCCCCAAAACCGGCGACTCGGCTGCGAGTTCGACGATCGCATCGCAGCCAGGATTCGGGCTACACGTGAGCGGGCTCGGCGGTCTGTCTGGCCACCGCTTCGATCTGACTGCCGGTATGCCAGAACACGCTGTTCCGGCCGGCCGTCTTGGCCCGATACAAGGCCGCATCGGCGCGCGCCACCAGCGTCTCGGCCGTATCGCCTTCCATGGCTGCGGATACCCCTCCGCTGATCCTCACGGGCAACTGCTGCTCGACCCGTGCGCGGAGGCGTTCGGCGAAGATGCACGCACCTTCCAAGGGAGTGTGGGGCATCACGACCACAAACTCCTCGCCGCCGTAGCGCGCCACGATGTCTGTCTCGCGGACCGTATCATCGAGCAGTTTGGCCACGTCTTGCAGGATCCGATCGCCGTGCAGGTGTCCGTGCTCGTCGTTGACCTGCTTGAAGTGATCGATGTCGAAGATGGCGATGGAGAAACTCGAATGGTAACGAGTCATCAGGGCGAACTGCGACTTGATGGCCTCGTCCAAGGCGCGGCGATTGCTGACGCCCGTCAAGGGATCGGTGCGGATTTCGGTGAAGGCCATCAATTGGGCGCTCTGATGGCGGATCTGGTCGTAGGCGTCGGCCATCTGGGTGGCCAGTCGGAGCGTGGGCTTGAGGATCTCTTCGGCCTCGCGGCAGAGGTCTTTCCAGGCCGCTGAGTCTTTGTCGCCGTTCAGCTTGCTGACGCGTTCCTTGAAGTGGCCGAGACTGGACTGGTGCTTGGACAGATTGGCACGCACGGCCAGGGCGATCCGTTCCAGTTCGGCCGCCACCAATTGGGCGCGCCGCAGTTCGCGCCGCGATTGCTGTTCGGAGACACTCGACGACACGCGGGCACGCCGGCCAACGAGGTAGCCCAAGAGGGCCACCAAGGCCAGGGCCAGCGGGATCGGCACGCGAACCGTCCAGAGGTCCACTGCGGCGAATAGATCAGTCACACACATGGATGCCTACAACCCTATCCCGAACCACCGTGAACATGAGACGAACAAACCCGAGGGTCTCAGCGACCTTTTCAATCGGCCCTGAGAACCTGTCCCGGAACCGCCAAGGCTGGGCCGAACGGCCTGGCGGCAGTACGCTGTCGACAGGTTCTGAGGCCGGCTCTAGTAGCCTGACCGCGAACCGAAACCACGCATGCACAGGAAACCAATCACGGCCCCAACCGCCAGCACGAGCAACCACTGGCTCAGGTCCAGTCGATCGACGCGCCGCATGACTTCCCAGTACAACTGATTCATACAGTAACCCGTACGCCGGAAAGGGGCCTCCGCTGTAGCAAGTCTAGGTCATGGATCGTGTTGTGACGGCGTTTTCCGATCGCCGGCAGAGGGATGCCCCAACATGGCGGAAGACAGCCGAACCCCACACAAGAGCTAAACGGGGCGGCTAGCGAGACGATTCCGGCCGTGGGGGGGTGGCAGAATTCGCTGGCAAAGGCCTTTGCGCGGCGGAACGTAGGGCGCGCCGAGCCGCGGATCGGGACGATCGGTCGCGAGGCACGCCACGGTTTGCATATTGCACCCTGCGTCCGTTCCAAGCGGCGTGCCTCGCTCCGCTCGGCGCGCCCTACGCCTTGCCGCGGCCCGGGTTACGGTTGCCAGGAAATCTGGCCACACCGGCCGTGGGCGCGGCCTCTTGCGAGGCGCATGGCACGAGGTATAATTCAGAGCTTCGTGACCAGGGGGCGTAGCTCAATTGGTTAGAGTACCGGACTGTCGATCCGGTGGTTGCGGGTTCGAGCCCCGTCGCCCTCGCTGATAAGAACGGTTGCTAAAAGCCTATCGTTCAATGATTTACGCAAACGCCTGATGCTTGTAGCATCAGGCGTTTTCTTTTGTCTATGGCTTGTCCGTGACGGTCTTCTCGGCAACGGCAACGGCCGACGAGGGCAATTGGGCCAGCCTGTTCAACGGCAAGAACCTGAATGTCTGGGTCGTAAAGTGCCACCCTGAGGACAAGGACAAGATAGGCTACTGGAAGGTCGTCAACGGCACGATCACCGCCGAGACGCCCTCCGGCAGCAAGCACAACTACATCTGGCTGCTGACCGAGAAGGAGTACGGCGACTTCGAACTGCGGCTCAGAGTCCAGACCTACAGTACGACCACCGGCAACAGCGGCACCCAAGTCCGAATCCGGTACGATGATGCTGCCGGTTATCTCGACGGCCCCCAGGTCGATATCCATCCGCCCGGCCCATGGCGATGTGGGTTCATCTACGATGAGACCCGGGAGGTAAAGATCTGGCTCTGGCCCAATGTTGGGAAACCCGCCAATGCCAAGCCTGAGCACGCCCCGAAAGATCTGAAATGGCTCCACGCCGACGCCCAAGACATTTGGAACGACGTTTACATCATCTGCAAAGGGACGAAGATCAAGACGATTATCAAAGACGTTCCCGAGGAGTGCAGCCCGATCATCGAATACTGGATGCTGATGATGGCCGCCCTGAACCTCCAGAAGTACAGGAACATCCTGCCGATCCTGGGGTGGGCCTTGGTCTTCATCGGGATCACGGCCGGTTACCACGGGTTCCGCCTTGGTCTGCCCGCTTGGCCCTTCTATGGCGACCTTGTGATTTGCGGCGTGTGCGGCCCAGGAATTGTCTGGCTATCCAGAAGGGTGTGATTGTGTGCAAGGTACGATTCGTCAAGGCTGTGGCGATTCTGGCGGTCGTCGTCCTATCCCAGCGACCAGCATCGTCCCAACCCGCCGAGCCCGACCGGCAAACGAAAGCCGCCTTCGACCGGCTGCGCCAAGCGCTTGCCGAGGCCCAACGTCAAGAGAATGAGGCCGAGGTGCGGCGGCTTGCTGCTGAAGGCCAAAAGCTTCTCGGTGATCTTGCCGGTGTGCCGGAAGTGGCCGACGAATACCGGCCGGTTCCCCCGGACGTTCCCAGACTGACGGTCGAGGAAGCCCGCAAGGGGTTCGAGCCCTACCTGAAGCTGATGCAACAGCGGCGATGGTGGAAGATCGGACTGGACCCCACCAAGACATTGCACCTTCCCCGAGAGGTGGCGTCGATCATCGTAGGTTGCGTAGCCGCCCATCGAGCCCATCTGGATGGGACCGATGCCGCTCTGGCCGCTGCAAAGGAGGCGGGCGACTACTTGATCTGGACGCAGCAGCAGGGAGGCCGTGGCCTATTCCCGTTTCCAGCAGTTCGCAACGGGCAAGGCCGACCGTTCGAGGTTTCAGAACGATTCCTGCGCCGTGCCGAGCGTGATGGAAAGCTGGATCAGGTTCTTCGCAACGGCTGGGAGGTCGATGATCTGGGTGACGGCGGGCTGCAATTCGACAACGGGCTATGCGGTGTCGCCCTGTTCGAGTTGTACGAAGTAACCAAAGATGCCCGCTACGTTCGTGCAGCCGTAGCGGCCACCGATTGGGCGGTCGGTCGCCCGGTCGTGCCGAACTGGAACTACAACAGCTTCAGCGTGTACCTGTTGGCGAAGGCATACAGCGTCACCAAGGAAAAGAAGTACCTGGAAGCGGCGAAGAAGAAGTCCCGGCTGGGCATCTATCCGGGGCAGTTGTATGATGGTCAATACCAGGGGCGTTGGGCCGATCCGCACAATGCCCGGCCTGCATACCACTACATCATGATCCGTGGTCTGGCCGCCATGCTGAAGGTCATGCCGCCCGATGATCCTGAACGGCCAGACGCCATCCGTTGCTTGAGGCTGGCCCTGAAAGCTCGGAACCCGGAGTTTCCGGTCAAAGGCATGAGCACAGTGGACTCAGCTTTCGAGGCATTGCTCATGGTGAAGAGCCTGCCGAAGAAGATGGTTGATGACCTCCAGGACTGCCAGATCGAAGCGGCGCTGACCGTGTTGGAGCGACATGCCGCCTCGGGTTATCGGGCGAAGCGACCAGTCTTGAGTCCTGCCGTGTGGGGACGGTACTTGGAATACGTGGTCGCACAACATGAGAGATCGGGCACGCCATAACACCCGAACGAACGGTGACAACGACACACGGGGTCTTTCCAACGACATGACGAGGTTCGAATATGAGACGAGCAGTCGCACTCTCGATGATGATGCTCTTGCTGGCAGGCATTGCCTGGGCGCAGAAACCAGAGGGCAGGCAGCAACGTGGACGAAAAGAAACCGCTGAACGCCGCCTTCAGCCAACGCACCCTGACGTGAAGTACGGGCCCGCTGGCCGCAACGTCATGGACGTGTGGATTGCCAAGTCCGACAAGCCCACGCCGGTGCTGGTTTCCATCCATGGCGGCGGCTTCCGGGGCGGTAACAAGAGCGTCAGCGGCCCGCTGCTGGCCGAATGCCTCAAGTCGGGCATCTCCGTGGTGGCGATCACCTACCGGCTTTCCGACGAGGCCATCGCTCCCGCCCAGTTCCTCGACTCGGCCCGAGCGATCCAGTTCATCCGTTCCAAGGCCAAGGAGTGGAATCTCGACTCGTCACGAATGGCCGCCACCGGCAATTCTGCCGGTGCGGGGATCTCCCTGTGGCTGGGCTTCCACGCCGACATGGCCGATCCCAAGAGCAGTGACCCGGTGCTACGACAGTCCACCCGGCTGACCTGCGTGGCCGTCTACAACGGCCAAAGCTCCTACGACCCACGATTCATCCGGGAGATGCTGCCGGGCACCGATACCTATCAACATTCGGCCCTGGCTCAGCTATTCGGCGTGGATCTGAACAAGCTGGACGATCTGCCCAAGGAGAAGTACAAGCTGTTCGAGGAATGCTCGGCCCTGCCGCACCTGACGAAGGACGATCCGCCAGTCCTGCTGACTTACGGCAGCGACATGGACGACACGGGGATTCACAGCCCCCGCTTCGGAAAGGCGCTCAAAGAGAAGATGGACGCCCTGGGGATCGAGTGTCAGGTTCACCTGGGCCAGCGTAGGGGAAACGACGAGCAAACGAAGCTGACGATGGAGTTCGTGAAGAAACACTTTGGGATGAAGTGAGAATCGCCCCATCCCATGGCGTCGAGGAGCGTGTTGGCAATGATCGACTTCGGATACCTATACAAGGGGCTCTGTGGCCTCGCCAACGCTCACCGGGCCAATACGATGGCCGGGCATCTGGGGGCGGCCGTGATCGCCGGGTACTTCCTTGGCGAAGATCAGAGCGATATCGACGATGCTGTCTGCCGAGGCGTCGAGAAGGAGCTTGATCGGATCATTCGTGGCGAGGAGTCTTTCTGGTTCGATCCCAAGAAAGCCGGAGTCACGATAGGCGATCTTTTTCAGCCTTTCCCAGAAGAGCGGCCTCAAGAGGCGTCGATCCCAACCCTTGCAGAATCACTTTCACGCAACGTCGATCAGATGCGAGAGTCCGGGCATAATGTCATTTTCGCTTCCATCGCTCTGCGTGCATTGCATGACCATCCCGTCTATGCAACGCCCTCGATCATCGGAGGGATACGGAAACTCATCGAGGGCTTCAACAATGCGAATCCGGGACGAGGATACTACGGAAAGGAGCGAGGGTGGATTTTGGGCGACAAGGTGTCGCTGCCAGCCGACGACGGCATTCCTCTATACAAAGATGAGCAAATGATGGCGAGGGTCGTGGTCGATGAGTTGATCGCCACGGCATCGGTTCGCCGTCAAGGGTTTGGCGGGCTGTGGCACGTCGTCAATCATGCGGCTGCGCTGATTGAACTGTCTCGGTTTGGCTACAAGACTCTCGCAAGCAAGGGACTTGCGGCTCATCGGCAGCACCTTCGCCTGTGGCGCTCGCTGCCGAATGTGGCATCCGAGTTGGGGGTTGTGCCATGGGCAGAACACGATCCCCGCAGGCCGGAATTCTGGACAACCGGGACACTCAAGCGAGAGGAAGCTCGCCTCACCCACCGTATCAAGACCCTCTATGGGTTCTTCACCGTTCTGCAACTTGTGAAGGACAACGCTGTACGGCGAAAGGCTGAGGAGAGCCTGATCTATTTGATGGCATAGCGGCTGACGTTCGTCTTCTGTTGGCCGATGGACAGCACCATCGTCGTATTGACAGGAAACGGACGGTCACTGGTGACCTTGATGTCCACACTGGATTCTTCGAGCCGCCGTATCTCGACGGTGCCTGGCGGTGGTTCATTCCTCTTCACCCCTCTTCACCTCGTGGAACTCCTGAATTCGCTGTCGCCAGATCGGAAACTCTCGAAAGTCTTGCAGGCGGAAGGTCTCTTTCTTGCCGATGGACAACCACAGCTTGCCCGCCTGTTTCTGCGGGGAGAACGCCACGACATAGTATTTGCCCGGCTCCGGGAGCTTGACGGTTTCGCTTCGGAGAATCCACGAGTCCGTCCCGGTGAAGTGCTCCTGGAAGAAGCGCGGCTTCGCCAGCTCTTGCGTTGAAAACACTTTGGTACCGGTGTTCTCCGGGATCTTGAACGGCGCAGCCTCGCCTTGCAGGCCGGGGCCGATCACAACCATCGCGGGGCGGAAATCCTTGAGACGGTCAATCACCGGGACGCCGATCTGGATGAATAGGGCAAAGTCCTTGGGGGCCGTGAAAGCCAGCCAGACTTGGGGAGTCTTCTCCGTGATCTCCCGGTACACGACCTGCGAGATGCCGGGCTCTGTCACCTGGATCGCCGTTTCCGGGCTCGTTGCAGGGGCGTCAGTGAAGATGGGGCGATGGGCAATCGCCGGTTGAGGCAGTGAGACGCAGATGAAGCACAGAAGGAGTTTCACGCCGAATGCTGTATGCTTCATGACACCCGTCCCGTCACGCCCTGTGACGCATCAGCAATCCTTCAACAATCCATCCAGGAACTCAAAGACCGCCTTCGTCGGTGTGTCATTGGGCAGGCCGAGATCGGTGTTGATGGTGGCGTGGGTCTTGCCCTGCCCCGGCACCACCTTGGCTCGAACGCCAACGCCCTCCAGCGCCTGGGCGAGGGCCAGAGACTGCGCCGCAGTATCGGGCCGGTCGGCAACATGCAGGATCAGGAATGCAGGAATGACCGACACGAACACAAAGCCCTTGTCTACAAATGCCTGCGGCTTGTGCTGCACACTCGACTTGTCGCCCCGTCGCCAGCCGCCGCCATGAATCCAGATCATCACCGGATGGTTCTTGCCCTCGGAAGGGGAGTAGACATCGAGCCGCCTGCTGGCATCAGCGGGTTCGGTATAGGCAAGATCCAGGTGGCGCCGCGGTTCGGCGGCGAGGACCGAGGCAGAGATCAGAACCGTGGCGGCGGTGATCAGCGTTCGCATGGTCGATTCCTCTGGTGACACAGGCTGCTTCGTTCCGGTAATCGTGACGACCTACGTCCTCTTCCTCAATACCAGCCGGATCGCCAGCCATGGAAAGAAGAAGAAACAGATCACCACCAGCTTGAGGAAGGCCATGCCGCTGTAATGGATGATGCCGAGGTCGTGCGGACTCAGACCAAACATGCTGCCGTGCAGATTGTGAACGGCTCCGCTCATGAAGGCTCCGAACCAGATAAACAACAGTACGAATCCAAAGATCCAGCAGCGCAGCAGGATCTTGGCGACGACTTCGAGCACATCGGTGATGTCTGGAAAATCGGACATTGCTTCACCTCGTCAGAGAAACTCGTTCTTCCAAGAACTCAGCCAGGCCGTCAGGATCGTCCGTGCCGACCTTAATCGTGCCTCGTGCCAGGCGCATCACGACGCAATCGTATCCCCAGATGTTCCACACCCAGCCGCCCCATGGGCTCCAGTGGATGCCCCAACCGTCCCAAAAGCTTGTTCGCCCCTTCTCGACCTCCCGGATGTTGTCGTAGACAATCCGTTTGCGAAACAGAGGGAACGGGCCGAACCGAATGCCTAAGTGGTCGCCTTCATCGGCAACGGTTAGGTGCCCAAAAGATCCGGCTAGCAGGAGCATCAAGATCCCTGCGGCGAAGAAGATCATACTTGGGACGGGGACCGGCATCGCCCAGCTTGCCGTGAGTAAGGCGGCGGCAAAGGCATAGCACATCAGCCCCCAGGGGCCCTTCTGCGTGTGGTGGTAGTCTGTCATTTGCCTAACGCCATAGCATCCAGTAGGCCACGCCTCCCACCAGCCCAAGGTGAAGCACGACGACCATCCAGAACACAAGCTGGAAGCTGAGCTTCTGCGTCTTGTGCCGGAAGACTTGCTGACCGACCAATGCACCCGGCCAGCCGCCTACAAGGGCAAGGAATTGCAGCGTCTTCTCCGGAATGCGCCGATTGCCCGTCTGGGCACGTCGTTTGTCGATTCCATAGGCCCCAAAGGTGCATAGGCTTGTGACGGCCACTGCGATCAGGTAAACGGAAACAACGGTTGTCATCCGACTCTCAACGCAGCGACATGGGCGAGCAGTGTGTTTGCTTCGATGGCTGCATCATAGACGAACTTCATGCCGAAGCCCAGCAGCATGGCGGCACAGACCATCGATCAGCCAGCCCGATCCCGGCCCTGGCCGCTGTGGATGCAAGGAATCTGCCAACCCCAACCACCAGCGGGAAGACCACCGGTATTTCGACAACGACGTGTCCCAGGGCGATGACCGTGTAGTTCTGCCTGGAAGGGTCCCCTTCGCGCCATGGGCTGATCAGACCGTCGCCGATGCGCCATTTCGCGTATCCGCGCGGACCGCGGACCACGCTGCGGAAATCCCGCGTGCGGCCGCACATGACCTTGCCCCCCCTCCGACCAGCACAGCCGGTACTCGCCCTGGCCCAGGAAGGCCCCGTTCGCCTGGGGCCTGGAAGCATGATTGACCCTTGGCACGCCGTGTTGTATTCTATAATAGGTTAATTGCTTTCAAGGCAATTTACTGATAATAGAGCACACTCATGGCCGCCATCCTCGGAAAGACCATGTCGCAGTTTCTCGCCTACGTCCAGATGCGGCGTCTGCGAACCGTCTGCACCGGCGAGCTGGTCCGCGCCCTGGAGATCACCCCCAAACAGGAACGAGAACTGCTCAGCCGCCTCGCGCGCCGCAACCTGATTGCGCGGGTTCGCCGAGGCCTGTACCTGGTTCCCCCGCGGTTGCCCCCGGGTGGCAGGTGGAGCCCGAGCGAGTTTCTGGCGCTAACCACCCTCATCGAAAACCAAGGTGGCCAGTACCAACTGTGCGGCCCGAGCGCCTTCTATCGGTACGGCTGGGACCATCAGATCCCGAACCGGTTGTACGCCTATAACAACTGCATCACTGGCGAGCGGAAGATCGGCTCGGTGTCCCTGACCCTCATCAAGCTGGCCGACGAACGGCTGGGGGACACCGAGACTGTCCGGACGCCAGATGGAATCGAGGTGGCCTACTCATCGCGCGCCCGGTCTCTGGTGGATGCCATCTACGACTGGTCGCGGTTCAACAGTCTTCCGCAAGGCTACAACTGGATTCGTGCTGAACTGGCAGGAAATCCAGGATTGGCCATGGAGATCATCCGCGTAGCCCTGCGATACGCGAACGTCAGCACGCTGCGCCGTCTCGGAAAGCTGCTGGAAGGGGAAGGGGTGGCGGAACCGCTCCTGCGCAAGCTGGCCGCCAAGCTTACGCCATCTTCTGCCCTGATACCATGGGTGCCCTCATGGCCCAAACGAGGCACGGTGGATCGTCGTTGGGGAGTTGTCGTCAACCATGAAACCTGATCCCCGTCCCTATCACGAAGACCTCGATCTCTTCCGCGAAGCATTGTCCTTCACGCAGTCGGAGAGCGGATTTGGTACGAGGCTCGTCGAAAAGGACTACTACTGCTCTCTCCTTCTGCAAGACCTGGCACGCATGACCAGCGCGCTGTGGGCGTTCAAGGGCGGGACCTGCTTGAGCAAGGTCCACAGCGACTTCTACCGCATGAGCGAGGACCTGGACTTTGCATTCTCCATTCCGCTGGGTGCATCTCGTCCGCAACGCAGCAAGATGATCGTCCCGCTGAAGGAGCATCTGGCGAAGCTCCCAAGTCGGCTCGCTTGCTTCCACGCCGCCGAGGCACTTCGGGGATACAACAACTCGACGCAGTACATCGGGGATCTGCGTTACCGATCCGTGGTGACGGGCCAGGACGAGGCAATCAAGATTGAGTTCAGCGTTCGGGAACCGATTCTGGAACCCGTGAAACACCTGCCTGCGCGCACCCTGCTGGTCGATCCTTTTCATCAGCGGCCCGCAATTGGGCCGGTGGTCATCCCCGCATTGTCGTGCCGAGAGACCTACGCTGAGAAGTTGCGCGCGGCACTGACCCGCCGAGAGCCCGCGATCCGGGATTTCTACGATATCGACCATGGACTCCGGACAGGCCGTTTGATCGCAGACGACCGGCAACTGATCGACCTCGTGCGCAGCAAATTGGCTGTCCCCGGCAATGCCCCCATTGATCTATCCGATGCGCGGCGCAGGGCCCTGGAGAGGCAGGTTCAGGGCCAACTACGCCCCGTTCTTCGTGAAGCCGACTACGCTGCGTTCGACTTGGAGCGAACGTTCAGGATCGTGGCGCAAATCGCCGCACGCTTGACGTAGGGGCTGGTGTGGCCGCTGGTGAGCGGCACCCCCGTCCAAGGATGATTCCAGTTGGGCGAGGGCTCTGTCGCAGCCTGGTTGGGGATGCACCGTCCCCAATCTGTCTGCCCTTCACCGCTCGGCCGGCTTGGCTTGCGTCACGGGCAGGGTGAGCACGTGGAGCTGCTTGCCGGCGAACAGATAGAGCCGATCCCCTTCGCGCCAAGGGCTGATCAGGCCGTCGCCGATGCGCCATTTCGCGTATCCGCGCGGATCGCGGACCACACTGCGGAAATCCCGCGTGCGGCCGTACATGACCTTCTCCCCCTCCGACCAGCACAGCAGGTACTCGCCCTGGCCCAGGAAGCCC
>CALARR010000410.1 GCA_937889015.1 uncultured Planctomycetales bacterium
CAACCTGAGCGACGTGGTGGCCGTGCTGGGGAGCCTGAACATCATCGCGGCGGAGTTGGATCGGTGAGGAATGAGGAATGTCGAATGACGAATGACGAATGACGTGTTGACTCCACAGATCATCGCCGAGATTGAAGGCTATTTTCCCCGCTATCCGACGCGGCGCGCCGTGTTGTTGCCGGCCTTGCACCTGGTGCACGAACGGTTGGGCCACGTGCCGCAGGAGGCGGTGGTGGAGATTGCGCGCGTGTTGGGGCTGGCCCCGGCCGAAGTCCAGGACACGCTGTCGTTCTACGGCTTCTTCAAGCAGGACCGGCCCCAAGGGCAGGCCCGGATTTGGGTCTGTCGCTCGTTGAGTTGTTCGGCGCGCGGGGGCGAGGAGCTGCTGGGGTGTTTGTGTCGCAAGCTGGGGATCCAGCCGGGCCAGACCACGCCGGACGGACGCGTGTCGCTGGAGCACGCCGAGTGCCTGGGGGCTTGCGACCACGCTCCAGCCGTGCTCGTGGGCGACGAGTTGCACACGCAGATGACCGAGGAGAAGTTGGACGAACTGATTCGGAAAGTGGAAGTGTCCTCCAGTCCCAAGACCCAGCTTTGAATTACGAACCTGTACTCCTGGCCAACATCCACAAGCCCGACAGCCATCGTTTGGCGGTTTACGAGGCGGGCGGGGGATATCGCGCGCTGCGCAAAGTGATCAAGGAACTGAGTCCTGCGCAGGTGGCCGAGGTGGTGCGCGCCAGCGGATTGCGCGGGCGAGGCGGCGCCGGGTTTCCCACGGCTTTGAAGTGGTCGTTCCTGCCGCAGGACCATCCGGGGCCGATCTATCTGTGCGTGAACGCCGATGAGAGCGAGCCGGGCACGTTCTGCAATCGCGTGCAGATGGAACTCGACCCACACCAGGTCTTGGAAGGGATCATCCTCAGCTCCTACGCCACGCGTGCCGCGGTGGCCTACATCTACATCCGCTACGAGTACGGCCGGGCCTACCGTCGCATGCAGGCCGCGATCGACGAATGCCGAGCGGCGGGACTGCTGGGGCCGCACCTCCTGGGCAGCGAGTTTTCGCTGGAGATCTATCTGCATCGCGGCGCGGCGGCCTACGTGTGCGGCGAGGAGACGGGCCTGATCGAAAGCCTGGAAGGCCGCCGCGCCTGGCCACGCATCAAGCCGCCGTTTCCCGCCGTGGAAGGACTGTTCCGCAAGCCGACCGTGGTCAACAACATCGAGACCATGGCCTGCGTGACGCACATTGTCGACCGAGGTCCCGACTGGTTCAAGTCGATCGGCACGCCGGCCGATCCCAAGGATCCGCGCGATCCGGGCAGCTATGGCCCCAAGCTGTTTGGCATCAGCGGCCACGTGAACCGCCCCGGGTGTTACGAGGCCCCCTTGGGCATCTCCTGCCGGGAACTGATCGAGCGCTTCGCCGGCGGCGTGTGGAAAGGACGCAAGGCCAAGGCCGTGGTCCCTGGAGGACTGAGCACGGGGCTGATGACGGAAACGGAGTTGGACACGCCCATGGACTTCAACGGGCCGCTCAAGGTGGGCTGTCTGGGGTTGGGTACGGGCGGGGTCGTCGTGTTCGACGAGAGCTATAGCATCCTCGACTTCCTGCACAACAGTTGCCGCTTTTTCGCCCACGAGAGTTGTGGCCAGTGTACGCCTTGCCGCGAGGGCACAAGCTGGGCCCTGCGGATGGTGGAACGGATTCGCGCCGGGCAGGGCCGGCTGAAGGACCTGGAGTTGCTGCTGGAGATCAGCAATTCGATCGGGATCCTGCCCGGCACCACGATCTGCGGCCTGGCCGACGGCGCCGCCTGGCCGATCAAGACGGCGATCGGCAAGTTTCGCCCGGAAATCGAAGATTACATCCGCCGCACCAATCCCGAAGGCTACGCGCGCACCGAACCGGCCCTGGCCTTGAACTGGGCGCGGGCCGCATCGGCTGACGCGCATGGGCTTCCCACCGCCAACCCCGAGTCCCTGCTGCCGTGAAACTGCTTATCGACAATCGCGAACTGGAACTGGCCGACCACGAGCGGCTGAACGCGATTCAGGCTGCGCGGCGCGTGGGCATCGAGATCCCGCACTACTGCTGGCATCCGGGCTTGTCGGTGGCCGGAAGCTGCCGCATGTGCCTGATCGAGGTCGGCACGCGCGAGGCCAAGACCGGACGCGTGGCCATGCTGCCCAAGCTCGTGCCGGCCTGCAACACCCTGGTCAAAGACGGCACGGTCCTGGTCACCAACAGCGAGAAGGTGCAGCAGGCGCGGGCGATGGTCGAAGAGGACCTGCTGCTGCGGCATCCGATCGACTGCCCGATCTGCGACAAGGCGGGCGAGTGCTTTTTGCAGGACTATCACTTCCAATACGGGCAGGAGCAGCGCCGCGCCGACGTACGCCCTTTCAGCAGCCGGCGGCGCGACGTGGGGGAGACCATCACCCTGTTCGTCGACCGCTGCATCCTCTGCAGCCGGTGCGTGCGATTCACGCGCGAGATCAGCGGCACGGGCGAGTTGATGCTCGTGGGCCGCGGCGCGCAGGAGGAGATCGACGTTTTGCCGGGATTTCCGCTGGCCAACAACTTGTCGGGCAATGTGGTCGACCTGTGCCCGGTGGGGGCCTTGGCCGACAAGGACTTCCTCTATCGGCAGCGCGTGTGGTTCCTGCGGCGGCACGCCGGCGTATGCACCGGCTGTTCGACCGGTTGTTCGATCTGGGTCGAGGAGAACCAGGACCGCGTGTGGCGGATCAAGCCGCGGGAGAATCCGCAGGTCAATCAATGGTGGATCTGCAACGAGGGGCGCTATGGGTACCCACACGTCCACAGCGACCGCCGCCTGCTGCGGCCGGTGCAGCGCGAGGCCGGCCAGGCCAGCGCGCACCAGTGGCAGGAGCTGGTGCCCGAGCTGGCCCGGCGTCTGAAAGCGGTTGGACGCCTGGCCGGAGTGCTCTCGCCGCACTTGACCGTGGAAGAGGCCTGGCTGTTGGCGACACTGCTTCGCACGGTTGACGCGCAGGCCATGCTGTTCCTTGGCCCAGTGCCCGAGGCGGGAACAGACGAGACGTTTCCCAACGGATTCACGATCCACGCGGAGAAGTGCCCCAACCGTCGTGGCGTGGAGAAGGTCTTGGCACATTTCACGCGCCGCGTGCTGCCCTTCGAGGAGTTGTTGGCCAAGCTGAAAGGCCGGGGCGTCGGTGGCGTGTGGGTATCGGGGGGATATCAGGACTTATCCCAGAACGGCCCGAGCCAGGTCGGGCGGTCCGGTAAGACTGAGTTGCCGACAGGTTCTGGAGCCGGCTTCAAGAACGAGTGGATGGACGAGCCGACGGCCGCCTGCTTTGCCGGCCTGGACCTGCTGGTCGTCCAGGATTTGTTCCCCTCGCCGCTGTCGGCGCGCGCCACGTTCGAACTGCCTGGCGTGGCCTTTGCGGAACGGGAAGGAACGTATGTGAATTTCAACGATCAGCTACAATGCGTGCGTCGGGCCGTGCGTCCGCCTAGCGGCGTGCGGAGCGAGGCCAGCCTGTATTGGGAACTGTTGGGCCGCCAAGGGCTGTATGACGCGCGCGCCGTGCTGAGCGAGGTTGCGCGGCAGATTGCCTATTTTGCCCCGGCTGCCGGAGACGTGCCCGAAACGGGCGTGGACTTGAAGGTCAACTGGTTAGCGTAGGTTGGAGGCGAGAGGCGAGAGGCGAGAGGCGAGAGGCGAGAGGCGAGAGGCGAGAGGCG
>CALARR010000411.1 GCA_937889015.1 uncultured Planctomycetales bacterium
TCACCAAGGCCCGCCAGTCGATCGCCGGATTCCGGCTCCGCGAGGGGCTGGCGATCGGCTGCAAAGTGACCCTCCGCGGCAAGCGGATGTACGAGTTCCTGGACCGGCTGGTGTCGCTGGCTTTGCCGCGGGTACGTGACTTCCGCGGATTGAATCCGGACGCCTTCGATGGGCACGGGAACTACAGCATCGGCCTGACCGAGCAGTTGGTGTTTCCGGAGTTGAATCCGGACAAGTACACCCGGCCCCAGGGCATGAACATTACGATCGTGACCAACGTGGACAGCAATGACGAAGCACGCGAGTTGCTGCGGAAGATGGGCGTGCCGATGCGCGCCACCGCGGCTGTCGCGAGTTAAGGAAAGATTGCATGGCAAGCAAGTCAAAGATCGCCAAGGCGCTCAAGCCGGTCAAATTTTCTACCCGCTTCAAACGCCGTTGCCGTTTGTGCGGGCGACCGAGAGCCGTGTATCGGAAGTTCGGCATCTGCCGTATCTGCTTCCGCAACCTGGCCGACGGCGGACTGATCCCCGGTGTCAAGAAGGCGAGCTGGTAAGGGACACACAAGACCATGATGACCGATCCCGTAGCCGACATGTTGACTCGCATCCGCAATGCGGTCCGCGTGGAACGGCCCCACGTTGATATGCCGCTCTCCAAGGTCAAGCGAGGCCTCGCCGAGGTCCTCAAGCGCGAGGGCTACATCTGGGATTGGGAAGAAATCCCCGCCCAGCCGTCGACCGCGCTGCGCGTACACCTGAAGTACGGCCCCAACGGTGAACGCGTGATCCGGCACATCCGCCGGATCAGCAAGCCCGGCCGGCGCGTGTACAGCGGGGTGACCGGCCTGAAGCCGATCCTGGGCGGGCTGGGCATCTCGATCCTCAGCACCAGCCGCGGCGTGATCAGCGACCGCGAGGCCCGCCAGCGCAAGCTGGGGGGGGAACTGCTGTGCGAGATCTGGTAAGCCCGCCGCGCGCCGACTATTGAGAACCCAATCAAGGACAGCACCATGTCCCGTATCGGAAAAATTCCCCTCAAGGTTCCCGCCAAGGTCCAGGTGACCCTGGCCGAACGCACGATCACGGTTGAAGGCCCCTTGGGCAAACTGCAGTTCGAGCATCGGCCCGAGGTCTCGTTGGCCTACGACGAGGCGGGACGCGTGCTCACCGTCGCCCGGCAAGACGACCAACGCTTGAGCAAGTCGCTGCACGGCCTCACCCGGGCGCTCGTGCAGAACATGCTCGTGGGCGTCACCCAAGGCTACGAAAAACGCTTGGAAATCGTCGGGGTGGGCTACATCGCCGCGGTGCAGAAGGGCATGCTGCAGCTCCGCGTCGGTCTGGCCAACGAGTTGCAGGTCACGATCCCCGAAGGGCTCGCCGTCACCTGCCCCGACCAGCAGCATGTGTTGATCAAAGGCATTGACAAGCAGAAGGTATCCCACTTCGCCGCTTCCGTCCGCGCCCTGCGCAAGCCCGAGCCCTACAAGGGCAAGGGCATCCGCTTTGATGGCGAGGCCGTGCGACGCAAGCAGGGCAAGGCTACGGTCAAGTAATCTCCCGAGTATTCACCCCGGGACCATCGGCCGTCCCTATCCCCAGTCAGCGAGATGTAGACGTGAGACACGAAAGAGTCATCGGCAGGCAGCGGCAACGGCGTTGTTGGCGGGTGAGCAACCGCGTGAAGCGGGACCTCGTCCGGCCTCGTCTGGCCGTGTTCCGCAGCCTGAAACACATCTACGCCCAGATCATCGACGACCTCGCCGGTCGCACGCTGGTCTCGGCGAGCACGATGGACAAAGAGCTCAAGGCCGAACTGGGCGCCAAGTGCGGCAACAAGACGGCCGCCGCTGCCGTGGGCAAGGCCCTCGCCCAGCGGGCCCTGGCCGCCGGCCTGAAGCAGGTGGCGTTCGATCGCCGCTCCTACCGGTATCACGGCCGCGTGGCCGCCTTGGCCGATGCGGCGCGCGAAGCCGGTCTCCAGTTCTAACGCTTAACCCCCGAACCAAACCCGAACCACAGGCGCCGAGCTTCAGATCACGGATGCAACCGCGGCGACTCGACATCGCCCGGTTTGCTGGCACATCGCCAATGCCACATGCATCGCTTTCCTGAACACCCACAAACGCAAAGACTGTTATGGCAACCGAATCCACCCGAGGGGAACTGATCGAGAAGGTCATCAAGATCCGGCGGTGCGCCGCCGTGGTCAAAGGTGGCCGCCGGTTCAGCTTCACGGCCCTGGTCGTCGTGGGCGACGGCAAAGGCCGAGTCGGCTGGGGCTACGGCAAGGCGAACGAGGTTCCGCCCGCCGTGGAGAAGGCCGTCAAGGACGGCAGCCGCAACATGATCGAGGTCCCCATCGTGGGCTCGAGCATTCCCCACACCGTCAAGGGGCACTTCGGCTCGGCCGACGTGATCCTCGTGCCCGCCGGCCCCGGTACCGGCGTGATCGCCGGCAGCGCCGTCCGCGCGGTGTGCGAATGCGCCGGCCTGCGGGACATCCTCACCAAGAGCTTCGGCTCCACCAACCCGATCAATCTCGTCAAGGCCACCATTGCCGCCATCCAGCAACTCCGCACGCAAGGCGACGTGGAGCGGCTGCGGGGAGTCTCTCTCACATGAATATCAACGAAGTCAATCGCGGCATCCAGCGTCACAAGACCCGCAAGCGGATCGGACGCGGCAAGGGCAGCGGCACCGGCAAGACCGCCGGCCGTGGCCACAAGGGCCACGGCTCACGCGCCGGCTGGTCCATGTCGGCCGTGTTCGAAGGCGGGCAGATGCCGCTCGTGCGGCGGATTCCCAAACGGGGATTCACCAACCGCTACGCCCAGGTCGTGGCGGCGGTCAACGTGGGCACGCTCGACGAGCTGTTCAACGCCGGCGACGAAGTCACGCCCCAGGCCATCCACGCCAAGCACCTGGCGAAGGGCGCGTACGATGAACTGAAGATCCTTGGCGATGGCGAGTTGACCAAGGCCCTGAAGATCTCGGCGCACCGTTTCAGCAAGTCGGCCCTGGAGAAGATCCAGAAGGCCGGCGGCGAGGCGGTGGTCCTGCCCGGAAAGGCGCCCGTCGTCAAGAACAAGATGAGCAAGGCGAAGAAGTAGGCTGCCGCGCAGAGACCTTCGTAGTAAAGGACGGATCGCACGATGTGGGAAAAAATACGCGTCGTCTTCACGATCCCCGAGCTGCGCCAGAAGATTCTGCTGACGCTTCTGCTGCTGGCCATCTATCGCATCGGCTACTGGGTGCCTCTGCCCATCGTCGACGCCAAGCAGATGACGGCCTTCTTCCAGAACCAGCAGGGCACCTGGGGAGCGCTGATTGAGCAGGTGGCCACCTTCAGCGCCAGCCAGCTCAGCCAGGTGACCATCTTCGGCTTGGGCATCATGCCCTACATCTCGGCCTCGATTATCTTCCAGCTCCTGGCGAGCGTCTATCCGCCCCTGGAGAAGCTGCAGAAGGAAGGCGAGAGCGGACGCAAGAAGATCAACGAATACACGCGCTATGCCACGGTCGTCTTGTGCCTGGGGCAAAGCTGGTTCTACATGAAGTTTCTGATCGCCAACAACCTCGTACACCAGTCCTTGCTGTACGAAGGGCACTTGGCCTACTCCTGGCAGATCACGGCCGTCTTGGTCATGACCGCCGGGACCGTGTTCCTCATGTGGCTGGGCGAGCAGATCGACGAATACGGCATCGGCAACGGCATCAGCCTGTTGATCATGGCCGGCATTCTGGCACGCATGCCCGACGCCCTCCGCCGGCTGTTGGTGCCCCTCTGGGAAAACGGTTTCCAGCTTGGCGGCTCGCCCGGCACGCTGGGGGTGGAAATGGTGCTGGTGTTGGTGATCTTGTTCGTGTGCGTGGTGGCCGGCGTGGTGTTCATCACCCAAGGCCAGCGGCGCATCCCCACGCAGAGCGCCAAGCATGTGCGCGGCCGGCGCGTGTTCGGCGGCACGCGGCAGTTCCTGCCGCTGCGCGTCAACCAGGCCGGCGTGATGCCCATCATCTTCGCCAGCAGCTTGTTGCTGTTCCCGCAGATGCTCTTCGGGTATCTGAAGAACGCCTTCCCCCACTCCCTGTGGTTGAGCCAGGCCGAGGCTTCGTTCCATCGCGGCGATTCCTACATCTACAACGTGCTCTACGTGTTGCTGATCTACTTCTTCTGCTACTTCTGGACGGCCATCACCTTCAATCCCAAGGACATGGCCGACAACCTGAAGAACTACGGAACGTTCATCCCCGGTTATCGGCCCGGGCGGCGGACCTCCGACTACCTGGAAAAAGTCATGGTGCGGATCACCTACGTCGGGGCGGGATTCCTGGCCGTGGTGGCCATCGCGCCCACCGTGGTGGCGACCATGATGGGAATCGACTACGGCATCGCCAGCTTTTACGGCGGCACCGGCCTGCTGATCGCCGTCAGTGTGGCCTTCGACCTGGTGCAGAAGATCGACAGCCACCTCGTGATGCGCAACTATCGCGGACTGCTGGAAAAAGGCTAGTCCGCGGCGGTGGTCGCGGCCGGCGGACCGTGCGAGCGTGCTGGGCAGAAAGCTTGGGGAACCCCTGGGGGCTCTCCGTGGGGACCCAAGAATAGGACGGAAAGTCATGCGAATCATTTTCATCGGACCACCGGGCGCGGGCAAAGGCACGCAGGCCGAGCGGCTGATCCAGACCTATCATCTGGCGCACCTCTCGACCGGCGACATGCTCCGCGCCGCACGCGATGCCAAGTCGGAAATCGGCGTCCTGGCCGATAAGTACATGTCCGCCGGACAACTCGTCCCCGACGAGGTCATCATGGCCGTCGTCGGCGAACGCCTGGGCCAGGCCGATTGCCGGCAGGGATACCTGCTGGACGGCTTTCCGCGCACCATCGCCCAGGCCGAAGCCCTGGACGCGATCCTCAGCAAACAAGGCACGCCCCTGGACGTGGTCCTGGAGTTGAACGTGGCCGAGGACGAGCTCTTCCGCCGCCTGGCGGGACGCGGTCGCGCCGACGACAAACCGGAAGTGATTCGGCAACGCCTCGTCGCCTATCGGCAGCAGACTCAGCCGCTGTTGGACTACTACGCCAAACAAGGGCTGCTGAAGACCATCGACGGCCTGGGAACGGTCGACGATATCTTCGCACGTATCCAGAAGGTGCTCGCCCCACTCGCCTAGCGTTGGCGGCCGTTGGGAGGCCTGCAAGACAAGATTCCGGACTCGTACAACAGGGAAAGGAAGCGGAAGAAGACAGGGGGAAACCATAGCGTGGAAATCTTGCGGTCGCCCCGGGAAATCGCCGAAATGCGCAAAGCGGGCCTTCTGACCTGGAAGGCCCTGCACCTGGCTGGATCGATGGTCCGGCCCGGCGTGACCACGGGCGAGATCGACGCTGCGGTGGAGGCGCTCTATCAGCGGTATGCTGCGGTGCCACTGTTCAAGGGCGTTCCCGGGCGCGTGCCGTTCCCGGCCGTGACCTGCATCTCGATCAACGAAGAGGTCGTTCACGGAATTCCGGGCGCGCGACGGTTGGCAGAGGGAGACGTGGTCAGCATCGACACCGGCTGCAAGCTCAACGGTTGGTGCGGCGATGCAGCGATCACCTTTCCCGTGGGAAAGATCCATCCCGAGGTGCAGCGGCTCCTCGACGTGACCCAGCAGACCCTCCAGATCGCGATCGAGGGCATGGGGCAGCGGAGCTGGTGGAGCGAAGTGGCCGCGGAGATGGAGCGATACGTGAAGCATCAGGGGTTCAGCGTGGTGGAGAGCTTTGTCGGCCACGGCATCGGCCGCCAAATGCACGAAGACCCGCAGGTCCCTAACTTTGTGAACAATCATTTCCGCCGCAATGGAGATTTCCGGCTGGTTCCGGGATTGATCCTGGCGGTGGAACCCATGGTGAACATGGGCTCGAAAAGGGTGCAAACAGCGGCGGACTACTGGACCCAGGTCACGGTCGACCGCCGTCCCAGTGCGCATTTCGAGCACACCATCGCCATGACGGAAAACGGGCCCCAGGTCCTGACTGCCCCCCCGACAGCGGATGAGGTCGCGTGGCTGGAGGCGGAGGAGCGAAAGACAAGTTAAATCTAGGCGTGCGCGGTAGTTTGGGGTGGGCTGGCAGGCTTGAAAAAGGTTGCTTGTCGACTGCAATGTGCCGGGTGGTCCAACGAGGATCGCCGCGATCGTGGCAAGGAAGGTAATTTCCTGCCCTGCGGCCCTTGTGGGACTATCCCTACAGCGCTTATACTAAAGCACTTTGTCCCTTTTGATGTAGAAGCGTATAGCAGGCTATGAAAGTCCGGGCCAGCGTCAAACGTATCTGTGAGCACTGCAAAATCGTGCGTCGGCGGGGCGTGGTGCGCGTGGTGTGTACCAACCCACGTCACAAGCAACGACAGGGGTGATCGTTCGCGCCTGGGGGCCGTGCCGTAGGTCGATCGGCCGCGCGAATTGCCCGGTACTCTCAGCCAGCTTAGGAGCCGTAGTTTATGCCGCGTTTGTTGGGTGTTGATATCCCGAACGATCGCCCCACGGTGATCGCCTTGACCTACCTCTATGGGGTTGGTCCCAAGACGTCTCGCGACCTGTGCCACAAGGCGGGCGTGGATCCGCACGCTCGGGCACGCGATCTGCGCGAGGACGAGTTGGCGCGTTTGGCGGCTCTGCTCGACAAGGACTATACGGTCGAGGGCCAGTTGCGCCGCCAGGTGACACAAAACATCTCCCGCTTGCGGGACATCAGTTGCTATCGGGGAATCCGGCATCGCCGCGGTTTGCCGGTTCGCGGCCAACGCACGCGGACCAACGCCCGCACGCGCAAGGGCCCCAAGAAGACGGTGGCCGGCAAGAAGGGCGTGAAGGACCTGCATTGACGATCGGCCCGGGAAACCGGGCGGTGGGCCGATTCAGAGACACACAAGGAGTGAGGCAGCGGTGGCGAAGTCCAAGAAACGCAAAGCGCGTCGTAACGTGACGGTGGGCGTGGCCCATATCAAGGCCACGTTCAACAATACCACGGTGACTATCACCGACACCAAGGGGGATACCCTGTGTTGGTCGAGCTCGGGCACGACCGGCTTCAAGGGCAGCCGTAAGAGCACCCCCTTCGCCGGACAGATGGCCGCTCAGCAGGCCGCCGAAAAGGCGATCAAGTTCGGTGTCAAGGAAGTGGACGTGCGCGTGAAGGGTCCGGGCAGCGGGCGCGAGAGCGCCATCACGGCCCTGCAGGCCGCCGGACTGACCATCAAGTCCATCGAAGACGTCACCCCCTTGCCCCACAACGGCTGCCGCCCCAAGAAGCGCCGCCGCGTATAACCGTTGCCGCTGAACGGCCCGGCCGTCCTTCGCGCGCCAGCCGGTTCGCGGTTCGCATAGACCCTCGACGACATCCCTTTTTTGTTGCGTGTAGAAAGAATATGGCTCGATATACTGGACCGGTCTGTCGGATGTGCCGCCGCGAGGGGACGAAGCTCTTCCTCAAGGGCACGCGCTGCGACACCCCCAAGTGCGCCGTGGAACGCCGTGAATCGGCCCCCGGCATGCACGCCTTCCGGCGCGGCAAGCTCACCGACTACGGCTTGCACCTCCGCGAGAAGCAGAAGGTCAAGCACTACTACGGGGTTCTGGAGCGGCAGTTCCGCAAGTATTTTGCCGCCGCCGAACGGGGCAAGGGCAACACGGGCGAGGCCCTGATGGCGCTGCTCGAACGCCGCTTGGACAATATCGTGCACCGCTTGGGCTTCGGCCATTCGCGGAACCAGGCCCGCCAGATCGTCCGTCACGGACACGTGACGGTCAACGGCAAGCGAGTCGATTTGCCCAGCTACCTTGTTCGGCCGGGCGACGTGATTCGCGTGAAGAACCGGCCCAAGAGCCTGCAGTTGGTGCAGGCGCGCCTCGCCGAGGCCGTCCGCGAAGTCCCCGATTTCCTCTCGCGCGTCGAAGGCCAGCAGCCGGAAGGGCATGTGTTGCGCCTGCCCGAAGCCGCCGACGTGTCGATTCCTGTGCAGACCCAGTTGATCGTGGAGTTGTGCTCGAAGTAACCCGCGAGCCAACACCGCCGAACTAGTGACCGGAGCGTTCTCATGCGTATTCGATGGCGCGGACTTGAGCTTCCCAGTCAAGTAGCGTGCGACCGGGCAACCCTGACTCCCACCTACGGCAAGTTTGTGGCCGAGCCTTTTGAGCGCGGCTTCGGCGTGACGATCGGCAATAGCCTGCGCCGGATCTTGCTCTCGAGTCTGGAAGGCGCCGCCGTCACCCAGATCAAGCTCCACGGCGCGCAGCACGAGTTTTCCACGCTGCCCGGCGTCGTCGAGGACGTGACCGACATCGTGTTGAACGTCAAATCGCTGGTGGTCCGCAGCTCCAGCGAGCAGACCCGCGTGGTCCGCATCGAGAAGAACACGCGTGGCGTCATCAGCGGCGCCGACGTGCGAGCCGACGACGCCGTGGATGTGATCACCAAGGATCACGTGATCGCCACGCTCACCGACGACGTCCCCTTCCTGATGGAACTGGTCGTGGAGCGCGGACGCGGCTACGTGGCCTCGGCCGAGCAAGCCAATCCGACCCAGGAAATCGGCGTGATCCGCGTGGACGCCTCGTTCAGCCCCGTGACCCGCGTCCGCTACGAGGTCGAAGAGACCCGCGTCGGCCAAAAGACCAACTACGATCGCTTGACCCTGGAAATCTGGACCAACGGCTCGATCACGCCCGAGATGGCTATGGTCGAATCGGCCAAAATCCTCCGCAAGCACCTCAATCCGTTCGTGCAATTCGCGGAGCTTGGACCGCGCGTGCACGCCGAATCGCGAAGCCCCACGGTGGCTTTCGGGCTGGACCCGAGCACCGAATCCAAACTCAACATGACCTTGGCCGACCTGAAACTCTCGGTCCGCGCCACCAACTGCCTGGAGTCGGAGAACATCAGCACGGTGCGCGATCTGGTCAGCCGCACCGAAGATCAGTTGCTGGAAGTCCGCAACTTCGGCGAAACGACGCTCAACGAGGTCCGTGAAAAGCTGGTCGATCTCGGCCTGCGACTCGGAATGCGTCTGCCGCCCGCCCAGAGCAGCGTGCTGTAAGGCCGCAACCACTCTAGACATCTACACAAAGCGTAAGCCATGCGACACCGAAACCGCGGCCGTAAGCTCGGCCGAAATCCTAACCACCAGCGGGCTCTGCTCCGCAGTCTGGCCGCCGCCTTGATCCTCACCGAAGGCGATCACGACGACGAGGACAACGCGCCCAAGGTCAATGGTCGGATCGTGACCACCTTGCCCAAGGCCAAGGAGGTCCGCCCCCTGGTCGAACGCTGCGTGACCATCGCACGCCGCGCGCTGCCCCAGCAAAAGGCCGCCGCCGAGTTCGCCTCCGACGCCGCACGCAATTCCGAAGCCTGGCGCCAATGGCGAGCCAGCCCCCAGTGGCACCAGTGGGCCGAGGCCATCGCGCCCGTGGTCGCCGCACGCCGGCGCGCCCTGCAGCTCCTGGGCAGCAAACGCGCCGTGCGGATCCTCTTCGAGGATATCGCCCCACGCTTCGAAGACCGCCCCGGCGGCTACACCCGGATCCTCAAGCTCGCCAAGCCTCGGCTGGGCGACGCCGGCGCTCGGGCCATCTTGGAGTTTGTGGGCGTGCGTGATCGCGTGGCCGCCTCCGCCCCGCGTCCCTCCTTCGACGCCCCCGCCAAGACGCAAGAACCGGCCTCGGCCGAGTCCGAGTAGTCACCACCGGTACCGAATGATTCCAAAGCCCCGCCACTGTTCGGCGGGGCTTTTGCTTTGCCCCCCAGGTGGATGCAACAACCCATCCAAGAGTGGTGTGACGCCGAGCCTCGATCCTGATCGCGCAACAGTCTGCGAAAACAGAACTTGCGGCGGCACCATCTACGCCGCGGTTTGCAGCGCCCCCTGCATCGCGTTGCATGTTGCATTCGTCTGGACGCAAGATGCGAAAGACAGGAAGACTGCGGCGACCGGCAGATCGCCTTTCCCGCAATGCCTCGTATCGCGACTGGTCCCCAGGCGTGCCCCAGGTCGATGCTGTTTAGGGGGAAGATTCAGGACGGGTGGCCCGTTTTCTGGTCCAACCAGAATGATGGGTGCCATGCTCACGCTTGTCGTGGGCATGCAGAAGCGTGAGGGCGCGTGGCGCCCCGCAGCACCGTGGACCTCGTTTGCAACGGCCTGGGGGGAACTCTGCTATGCTCAGCCCAACGAAAATCGCGATGGGCCTGCTGCTGATGCTGCTGGTCGGGGCCGCCGAGGCCCAGGAATCGGGCTGGTACCAGCGCGCGCGTTCCACGCCACCCACGCCCAAGTACTTCATCTCGACCCCGCCCGGCTCCGAGTTCTACCCGCAATACAAGGCCCCGGGACCCGTCTCGGCCGTGCCCGCCTTCCAATGGGGCTATTTCGGCGCGCGCTCCAAGTCTTCGGCCTTCAATCATCGCGGCTACTACGGCGACGAAACCACCACCGTCTTCCCCCGCGGCTACTGAT
>CALARR010000412.1 GCA_937889015.1 uncultured Planctomycetales bacterium
TCCGCAACAGAAACGACTGAAGTTGTGCCGTGGGGATAACGGCCATTTCAGCGCTGTCGCGGTGGCACCTCAGCGTTTGCGTTTCTTGGGGCGATCGTCCTGCAGGCCAATGTGGCCTGGCGGCACGGCGCTGTTCAGGAGTTCCTCCAACTTGGCGCGCATGGTGGCCACGCGCTGGGGCTGCTGGGCGGCAAGGTCCGTCGCCTCGCCCGGGTCGGTGGCCAGGTTGTAGAGCGCGAGGGAGGGCTCGTCTTTGGAAGCGGGCTTTCGCTTGGCCTTGGCGCGCGGGGGTTGTTGGCTGGCAGGTTCGTCCCCCGCGCCCTCCGGTTGGGCGGACGTCCACAGCAGTTTCCAATCGCCCATGCGCACCGCGGCGTGGGTGGGGGACTGGACGCAGAGGATGGCGTCGTGCGGCGACTTGGCCCCTTGGGTGAGCATGGGCCAGACGTCGCGTCCATCCAGGGGCCGCTTCTGCTCCAGGGAGCCGCCGGCCAGTTTGACCAGGGTGGGGAACCAATCCACGGCGTGCATCGGCTCGCGGAGGGTGACGCCGGCGGGGATGCGGCCGGGCCAGTTGGCGAAGGCGCAGACACGCACGCCGCCTTCGTAGATCGTGCCCTTGCCGGCGCGGTACTGGCCGTTGGTGGAGAGGCTGCCCGGGTTCGGGCCGCCGTTGTCGCTGGCGAAGAGGATCAGCGTGTTCTCGCGCAGCCCGGCCTTTTCCAGGGCGGCCACGATCTGGCCGATGGCTTCATCCACGGCGGCGAGCATGCCCGCCAGTTTGCGGCGATTGTCGCTCAGGGCGGCATAGGGCTGCGTGTAGCTGTCGGGCACTTGCAGCGGCCCGTGTACGCCGTTGAAGGGCACATACAGAAACAGCGGCTTGGACGGGTCTTTGTGCTGGATCAGGCGGCAGGCCTCGCGCGCCACCAGGTGCGTGCTGTAGCCCTCGTCTTTGACGTCCTTGTCATCGCGGTGCCAGTCGTGCATCCCGTCGCGCTCGTGGGTGAAATAGTCGATGGCTCCGAAGTAATGACCGTACTGGTGGTCGAAGCCGCGCGCGGTGGGCAGATAGGCGGGCTCGAACTCGCCCAGGTGCCACTTGCCGGTGATGGCCGTCTCGTAGCCGGCCTCGCGCAAGGCCTGGGCCAGGGTGCGCTCGGCCAACGGCAGGCCCCACTTGGCGCGCGGCCGCACGATCGTATAGACGCCCGTGCCCGTCGCGTAGCGGCCGGTCATCAGGGCGGCGCGCGTGGGCGAGCAGACGGGCTGCACGTAATGCGCGTCGAGAATGGCCCCGCCGCGTGCCAAGCCGTCGATGTGCGGGCTGCGCAGGTCCTGGCTGCCCATGAAACCGACGTCCGTGCGGCCCAGATCATCGATGAGGAAGAAGACAATGTTCGGCCGCAGCGGCGCGTCGGCCGCCAGCGCGGGACAGACGCGCGGCACGGCCGACAAGGCCAACATGGCGATGGCAGCGAACAGGGCAGATCGACGTCTGACGAGGGCGTTCATGGCGGGGTTCTCGCTACTTGGTCCACAGAAAAATCGCGCCGGAATCGCAAACGGTGCCTGGCTCGCGCCCTTCACCTTCGTCTCCCAGCGGTGGTCCCGCAACCCCCTCCGCATAGGAATCAAGCCGTTGGCCGTCCACGAGCGATCGGACGCGATGCAGCGCGGTTGGGCGGTGATTGACATTCTCTGGGCGAAAGTGCGACAATGCGGGTGGCACGCACCAAGGATCGCGAGGCCGTGACACAGGATTTCGACCCCTATCATCGCTGGCTCGGCATTCCGCGCTCCGAGCAGCCGGCCCATCACTATCGGTTGTTGGGGCTGAGCCTGTTCGAGTCCGATCCGGAAGTCATTCGCGACGCGGCCGAGCAACGCATCGCCCATGTGCGGACCTATCAGTTGGGCGAGCGCGTGCAGCTTTCCCAGCGGATTCTCAACGAGCTGGCCACAGCGCGCGCCTGTCTTCTCGATCCGCAGACGAAGTCGGCCTACGACGCCCAACTGCGCGCTGCGCGCGGAGGGGCTCCAGCGCCGCAGCGGCCGCCCCCCTTGCCGCCTGCGGCGGCTGCTGCGGCCATGGCGCCCGGCGGAAGGGGCGCCGAGGTGCCGCGAGGGGGCTGGAAGGACCATGCCGCGGCGGTGGGGCTGGGCCTGGCCGCCTTGGGCCTTGTGGCCGCGATGGTGGCCCTGCAGTACTCGCGCCGGGATCGCGACGAAGAGCCGCTGGCCTCCACGACGAATCAGCGCGCGGAAGAACCTGGGCCGGCGCCGACGTCGCCGGCCGCCTTGCTGGGGGCCGATCGCGAACCGCCGCAACCGCCGCCGGCTCCCGTCGCATCGGTGCCGCCGGCGGAGAAACCGGCCATCCCGCGCGGGGAGCAGCACACCGTGCCGGCCACGAGCAGCGCAGGGCAGTCGTCCGGCGGCGGAGCAGCGCCGGCGATGGAGCCGCGTGAGCCAGCCACTCCTGTTCCGCCCGCGCCCACGCCGGTGCTGGCCGGGGCCGAGAGTCGTGCCGCTCCTTCCGCGCGCGTCTCGGGCACGGGGGCGAAGAGTGAGCCGCCGCGCGGTGCAGGGGCGGGCTTTGCGGAGTCGGCCGCGAACAGGACCTTGCCGCCGCCTCCGGCTTCCGGGTCGACGACTTCTCCGCCGGGGGATCGTCCGGCAAGCGAAGGGTCGCGCGGCGACTCCAGCCAGGCCCGGCAACAGATAGAATCGCTGCAGCGGATCTATCAGCAACGCAGCGCCCTGCTGGATCAGTGGGAGGCCAGTCGGGCCGAACTGCGGCAGTTGGCCGCGGACCTCACCGCCGTGGACGCCAGCCTGACCGCAATGACCACCGAGGCGCGGGGCCTGCAGCAGCAGGGCGTTCGGCTCCAGACGCAAGCGGGCCTGGTGCAGCAACAACTGGCCAACGAAAGCGACTCCAAACGGATTACGGATCTCCAGAACACCTTGGCGCGCTTGAACCAGACTTACGCGGCCTGCCAGAGGCGCTATGTAGAATTGGACCGGGAGGCCACGCTGGCCAACGGGCAACGCACGCGGATCGTGGCGCAGGTCGCCACGACCCAGGCCACGGTCAATCGCCTGCAGGGCGAGGCGGATCAACTGCGCGGCGAGTGGCTGAAGGTGACCGACGCCTTCGGCCAGTTGACGCGCGGAGACTACGAACGCGCGGTGACGGTGTTCAGCGAATGGATCGTTTTGGAACGCAACAATCCGCTGCCCTATGTGGCGCGTGGGCTGGCGCACCGCCACGCGGGACGCGAGCCGCTGGCCCTGGCCGACTTCCGCCGCGCGTCGCAAATCTCGCCCAAGGCCACGGCCAAACTGATCCGCGAACTGCAAGCCGCCACCGCATCGTCCGGCGAAGCCAAGTCGGCCAAGAAGAATCGCAGTGCGACGGCCGAAGAGGAGAAATGAGCAGCGCGCAGCGGCAGCGGGTCACTATTGCTCGCCGTGTACGTGCAGCAGGGGCACCACCACACTCAAGGTCGTGCCTTCTCCCGCGGCGCTCTCGATGGTCATGTGTCCGTCCAGGAGTCGCACGCGCTGGCGAATGCCTTCCAGGCCGAAGTGTCCCTTCTCGACCGCGGCGGGGTCGAACCCCACGCCCCAATCCTGGACTTCCATCCGCACCGCGTCTCCTTCCTGGGCCAGGGTGACCTTGACCTTGCGGCTGTGGCTGTGCTTGCAGGCGTTGGCCAGGGCCTCTTGCATGATGCGATAGAGGGCGTTCTCCAGCACGGCCGGCAGGCGGCCGAACTGCACGTCGCTGTCGAGCTTGATCTGCGGGCCGCCGTGCCGCCGCTGCTCATGCACCAGGTGCGAAACGGCCGTCTCCAGTCCGATTTCGTCGATGACCGGCGGGCGGACCTCGCTGATCAATCGCCGCGATTCGAAGTGCGCCTGACGCACCAACTCGACCGCCGTGCGGTAGACCTTGTGCGCCTCCTCCGGCGAGTTGTCGCGCAGCGAATCGTAGGCCTGGAACTGCATGCCGGCCGCGGCCAGATACTGGGCCAGGCCGTCGTGGATCTCGTAGGCGATGATCTGCCGCTCGTGATCGCTGGCCTGGAGCATGCGCCACAACGATTGCCGCTCGCGCTGCAGGGCTTCGTGGGCCTTCTTGCGTTCGGTGATGTCGCGGAAGACGCCCACGATGCAGGGCCGGTCGTCATACTGGATGAGCGTGTTGGCGATGTCGGCATAGAACAGGGTCCCGTCGCTGCGGAGGACCGGCCGGTTCTCGGTGAGCTGGGGCTGGTCCAGGGCTTGCGTGCGGAACTTCTCCAGGACCGCCATCGCTACTTCCGGGGCGTGAATGTCATGCACCGAGAGGGCGAGCAGCCTGTCTTCCGAATAGCCCAACATGCGGCACATGGCCGGATTGGCGCGGAGGAAACGTCCCGTGGCGGCATTGACAATCAAGATCCCGTCGGCCGAGCCTTCGTAGATGGATCGCAGCTCGTCGTGGCTCTGGCGCAGGGCCTGTTCGGCCTGCTTGCGCTCGGTGATGTCGGTCACGCTGCCGGCGATGTAGGCCGGCTGGCCCGCGTTGTCGCGAATCAGGAAGAGATTGTTGAGCGTGAAGCGGTTCGTCCCGTCCGGCGTCCGATGCATCAGTTCCCCTTGCCACTGTCCCTCGCGCAGGACGGTGGGGATCACCTCCTCTTCCAGTTGGCGGCGGTGTTCGGCAGGGGCGGTCTGGTAGGTCTGCAGGTTGGGGTCGTCTTCGGCCACCCCGGCCAGCCGGCGGAGCGCAGGATTCATGTACACCACGCGGCCGCTCAGATCGCTGATGGCGAAACCTTGGTTGGCGGATTCGGCCAGTCGGCGGAAGAGAGCCAGGTTCTCTTCGGCCTGGCGGCGCTGTTGGACCTCGCGCGTCAACTGGTCATTGGCGGCGGAGAGATCGGCCGTGCGTTGTTGGACTCGTGTCTCCAGTTCGTCGTGGGCCCGCTGCAGGGCCTCCTCGGTACGCTTGCGTTCGGTCAGATCGATGCTCAGCGCCGCCACCTCCGCCACCTGTCCCTGCTCGTTGAGGATCGGGTGTACGGCGTTCTCCATGAATCGGCCCCGACGCATGTCCTCGAAACGCACCGGCTGGCCGGTGCGGACCGCCTGGGCAAAATAGCGCATGCGCCCGGCCGCGACGTCGGGGGCGAGGACCTGGTGGAAGGTGCGGCCCACGATCTCGGCCACCGATCGGCCCAGGCGGCGCGCCGTGGTCTGATTGGCCAGGAGGATGGTCCCGTCGGGCGCCATGAGGACAATCGACTCGGGGCTGGCGTCCATCAAGGCCTGCAGGCGGCGATTGCTCTCGTGCAGGTTTCTTTCCACCAGTTTGCGTTCGGTGATGTCCACGATCAGGCCTTCCAAGGCCTCGAGCTCTCCGCTCGCGGAAAACACGCCCGCCCCTTGCTCCCAGACCCATTTCTCCTGCCCCTGGGCGGTGCGAATGCGGTACTCGATCCGGAAATGCCCATGTTCGCCGACGGCCTGCTGGATCCGCTCCCAAACCATCTGCCGGTCGTCGGGGTGGATGATCGCGCCGTAGGAAATGGCCCGGTTGCCCTGCATCGCCGAGGACTCGTAGCCGGTCAGCGACCGGCAACCCTCGCTGACGAACTCCATGGTCCATTGCGGATCGTTGTTGCAGCGGTAGGCCATGCCGCAGAGATTGGAGAGCAACGACCGGAGTTTGCGCTGGCTCTCGTGGAGCCTGGCTTCGGCTCGCTTGCGTTCGCTGAGATCGCTGGAGATCAAGGTGGCCAAAACGATCTGGCCATCCAGGATCACCGGGTGGACGTCGGTGACGTACTGCACGCGCCGGCCATCCGGCCGCTGGACGATGGATTCGTACATGGCCGGCCGGCCGGTTTGGAAAACCCCGGCCAGGCAGTTGCGCGCCGCGGCGTGGCAGGGTGGATCCAGGAAGTCATAGAGGGATCGGCCGAGCATCGCCTGCAGAGCCGTCCCCGTTTGTGCGCGGTTGACGGACTGGATCACACCTTCGCGGTCAACGCTGGCGATGAGGAGCGGGGCATTCTCGACCGCCGAGCGCCACTGGGCTTCGCGGTAGCGCCAGTCCTGCTCGCGCTGGCGGCTTTGGGCCGCGCTACGCTCCAAGGCGGCAATCTGTTGCCGCAACGCTTCGTTCTCCACGCTGAGTTGCCGTCTGGCCTGGTCCCGGTTTTTCATGCTTCATTCTACGCATGCACGAAGCGACGGTTCCTTACTGCCATCCACCGGGCGGGGCGTTGGGCGGTGCGCCGGCCGGCAGTTGTGTGGGGGGCAGTTGCCCCGGCTGAAATGGCATCTGCCCCGGCTGCACCTGCATCTGGCCCGGCTGGGGGCCCACGGCCATGGGCGCGGCGCTGGGTTCCGGCAGGGGCAGTGGTTCGCCGGCCGGCAGGGCGGGCTGCATTGCGGGGCTGCGGGACAGGCCCAAGGGGGCCCCGGTCGGCTGGCCCCGGCGAAGTTGTTCGGCACGCTGCAGCAATTGCTCTGGCGGGACCAGCATCTGGGGCCGCAACTGGAAACAGAAGTCGCGCGAGTCGCGCAGCTCGCCCGGCACCACATTTTCGGAGAAAAAGTCCAGCGGCGGATACTCGTACCAGGGGGCCGGTACCGGCTGCAGAACGGTCAGGGTCTCATAGCCATCCAGGGCCAGGCGGATACGCCGCGTGCCGTAGTAGGTGAAGCCGACGGTGACCGGCGTTCGCCCCACCTCGTAATCGTCGACGTAGACGATGGCGCCGGGCGGATTGCTGCGGATCACCATCCGCCGCTGCACGCACCCCGAACCCATTCCGACCTGGATCATGGCCAGAAGCAGTCCCAGCCAGCGGAACTTGCGGCTGCGACGGGAGTTGGAAGGGGAACGTGTGTCCATGAGCCTGCCCGGAGTTGGGGCACACTGGGGCCAATATGAAGTCACGGGGCAGGGAGTATAGTCAAGGGTCGTACCTGTCGCCAGGGCAGTTGACGCCATGCCCAGGGGCCGGTCGACGACCCGTAAGATTCATCCCAAGGCACGCAGCGAAGGCCCCCCAGGGCCAGGCGTCCGAGGCGATTTGGGCCAAAGCCAGGGCTAGACACCACCCTTCGGGATGGGCAGGGTTTGCTCTAGAAGGCGGAAGCCCCCCCAAGTACAATAGGAGCAAGTTCCAGAACGGTTTGGCGGTTCTCCCCTTCCACCCGCCTGGTTGGGGTGTCACGGTTCTGGAGTCGCCCCAGACACACTCTGGCTTTCCCACCTCCCCACTCCCGTTTCGAGCTAGTCGGCCATGGCTGCATCGCCTGGATATGGGACCGACATGGATCCCAACGCGGGCACTTGGCGTCACTGCCTGGAGTACACGGCGCTGTCCGATGTCGGCATGCGGCGTGCCAACAATCAGGATTCGCTGGCGGTGGCCCTGGCCAGCGGCCGCGAGGGCTGGATGCGCCGCGGACACCTGTTCCTGGTGGCCGACGGCATGGGGGCGCACGCGGCGGGTGAATTGGCCAGCAAATTGGCCGCCGACAACATCGCCCTGAGCTATCTGAAGCACAGCAATCTGCCCGCCTCCCAGGCCTTGCAGCAAGCGGTCCAAGAGGCGAACGATTTGATCCATCGTCGGGCCAGCGCCAACGACGATTTCCGCGGCATGGGCACCACCTGCACGACCCTGGCCCTGGTGCCGCAGGGCGCGATCGTGGCTCATATCGGCGACAGCCGCGCCTACCGGGTGCGCGGACCGGTGATCGAACAGCTCACCTTCGACCATAGCCTGGTCTGGGAGATGAAGGCGGCGGGGCAGATCCCTTCCGAGCAGGTCTCGATGTATGTTCCCAAGAACATCATCACGCGCTCCTTGGGCCCCAATCCCACGGTGCAGGTCGATCTGGAAGGACCCTTCACCCTGCAGATCGGCGACACCTTCCTGCTGTGCAGCGACGGTCTGTCGGGCCAGTTGCAGGACAACGAGATCGGCGCGCTGCTCTACTGCCTGCCGGTTGACAAGGCGGTCCGTGCCCTGATCGACCTGGCCAATCTGCGCGGCGGACCGGACAACATCACGGTGGTCACGGCGCGCGTCACCGGCCCCCAGGTCCCTAACAGTTCCGGCGAACGCCCTGCGGTCCATGCGTCCGCAGGGCGCGCCCCGGTCAGTCCCGTGGTCTGGGCCTTGCTGGGCATGTTCCTGCTGGCCACGTTGGTCTTGCTGATGATCGGCCACCATCAGGCGGCCTTGGCCGGACTGGCGGGCGGCGTGCTGACGGGCATCATCGGCTGGCTTCTGCGCCCCAGTCTGCGCTCGGAACCCTTCGCGGCGGAAGCCGTGGCCTTGGGCCGCGGGCCCTACGTGCGCGCCAGCGCCCTGCCCGACGCGGCCTTTGCCGACAACCTGGCCGAAACCACGCGCGAGCTGCGCGAGGCGGCCGGCGATTGGGGCGTGGACATGGGCCCCTTCAACGCCTGGGAAACGCGCGCCGTCGCCGCGCGCCAAAAGAACGACCTGGTGGAAGTGGTTCGCTCCTACTGCGAGGCCATCTGCTACATGATGGACAAGCTGCGGCACCAGAAGGGCGGCTAGCGCGCGGCGCGCTCGGGGCTGCCGTGTAAGAAGGGAAAAAGGGAAAGGGGCGAAACGGGAAGGCGGTGACCGAGCGTGGTCGCTGCGTGCCCATGCTGGGCCGAGAGACTCTTGCCCGTTCGTGGCAGGAGAGAACCACCTGCGCGGCCCGGATTCCGGCCCATTCGGCCGCGGTCTAACGAGAATCACCCTCTACCGGGACGGTGCCCCGGTGTCCACCTTGGGCCATAGCTGCCTCGTCGTTTCGTCGTCGTAACACGCGGTCACAATGTGGTTCCCCTCAGCAGTTCTCTCCACGGCCAGATGTGTATGGTCCAACCCGGAAACCCATACGAACCAGACGCCGTTCGGAGGAAGCACGTCGATACGTAGAATGCCCAGGGTGGCGAGGTCATCCGGAACGGGCACTCCTCCGGCCGGTCGAAACGGATGGCCGTGCTCCGCAAGGAGCTTCTCGGCGCGTTGGATCCACGGCTGGATCTCCGTTTCGGAGAGTGAGTCCATGTACCGTTTGCCGGCCTTCATTTGGCGGTCCATTTGAAAGAAACCACTGGCGATCGGCAGTGCCTCGTTGGCCACGAACCAGATCACCAAGGGACTGGCGATGACGGCTAACGTTGTGAGGATCGCGACCAGGGGCCATTTGACCGGCGGGTTCATAGCGGTGTCCCTTATTACACACTCCTCCAGACTCCGCGGAGCCTGCGTCTTCTCGGCCCTCGGTCAAAACACCCTTAGGACCTGTCCCATAACCGCCCCAGCCAGGCCGGGCGGCCCAGCAGGACTGAGCTGCCGACAGGTTTTGGAACCGGCCCCTAGAGCCGGCCGGAGAATAACTTCCCGATTTCTCTTGTAGTCATCTTGCTCCGCGAGAGGAAGAACATCTCGCGGAGCGAGATGAGTACGAAGATGATGCTTCGGCCAGTCCTTACGGCTTCTTCTCCTCGCCGCGGATCGTCAGATTGCGGACCTTGACGCTCTGGTTGGCCGCCAGCCAACTGCGCACCTTGGCCGTGGCCAGATACGCGTGTTGGGCGCGGAGTTCCTTCCCATCCAGCCGAGCCGCCATCTCGTCTTGGATATCGGTTACGTTCAGCACTCCGTTCTTCGGCGTCCACTGGCCTTTGGACGCGCTGAAGGGCTCGGCCAGCGGTTCGCTGAAGCTGGGCGCGGCGACCAGCGGCAGCTCGCGCTGGTTCAGCAAGGGTTTGGCGGCCTGGGCCCAAGCAGAGGCGCCAAGCAGCACGGCCGTTGCGACATTGAGAACTGGAAGATTCATGAAACGGTCTCCGTCAGGGGGCGCTCTCAGGGTTGCTTGCCGGATTGAAGCACGGCCGTGGCGTGTCGGGCCAGCAGGCCGCGCAGGTCCTCTTGATACTCGCGAAGGATCTTCTCGCCCAGCCCGTCGCGATCCCCACAATGATACAAGGCCCGGGCCAGCACGATCTCGCGCAGCGGGCCTTCGCGGCGCCGCCGGTCGCGCTCGGATGACAAGGGCTCCAACTGGCGCATGGCGTGTCCGCGCATGCCGGGCTTGGCCAGCAGGCGGGCCAAGGGTTCGGCCGCGGCCGGATCGGCCAGGTGTTCCAGGGCCAGGGCCACCGCGCGGTGGTGCGAGAGCGTCGTTTCGGCATCCAGCCAGGCCAACTTGGCCAGAATCGGCGGCAAGGCACGGCGGTCGCGCGTGTAGCCCAAGGCCAGCACCAGGGCGTCCACGGGCGTGGGAAGATGCGCGTACTCGGCCGCCACGCCTTGCAGGATCTTGGGATCCCATTGGTCCACGGCCTCCAGGGCCGCGCAGAGGGTCGGCACGACCTCGGCCTGCCCCAAGAAGCCCAGGACCTTGGCGTACACCAACTGTTGCGCGCCGCGGCTAGCCGCGTAACGCTGTTTCAGGCCGGGCAAGGCGGTCTGGGCATGAGCCAGGACCACGGCCAGGGCCTTGGCCGCGCGGAGCCGGTCGGGATCGGTCAGGGTCTCGACTGCGGTTGCGACCTCGGCGGCCGGGAAGGGAAAATTGTCCTGGTGGGCCAGGGCCTCGGCCGGCAGATTGCCCACGGCCACCAGGTGTTGCTGCAGGGCCTTGAGGTCCACCTGCCGCGTGCCGCATCCGGCCTTGGCCGCCAGGGCCGCGGCCACGCCGGCCGCGTAGCCCTGGTTCTGCAGGTCGCGCTGCATGCGCACCATGGCCGAGGCGTCGCGCTGCATGCTGATGCCCGTGCCCACGACCAGGATTCCGTCCAGCCCCTTGGGCAGCAGGCAGCGATAGGGGGTGTAGCACGTGCCGCCAATGCCCGGATGATTGGCCTTCAGCGACTTGGCATCGTGGGGCAGCAGGGCGAAGAACGCCGCGCTGGGATAGCCGTGGCTGTCGTAGTCGCTGGCGGAAAAGACCACGCTGTCGGCATAGGTGCGGCCGATGACCTGGTCCAGATAGGCCAGCACGTGATCGCCCACGATCCGCCGCCGCTCGCGGTTCTGGATGAGCGGGCCGGCGTCGTATTGGGCCGCATTCATTGCCTGGCGCGTGCCGACCAGCGCTCGCCACACGTCGAGCATGTCCGCGTCTTCCACCAGCAGGTAATCGCTGTTCATATAAGACTTGCCCAGGGGGCGCAGCGGCAACCCGGTGCCTTGCAGCGCGATGTCGCCGCATTCCTGGCCGCCATAGACGGTGGCGGCTCCGGCCGCGGCGGCCAGGTCGGCGTTGCCCGTGGCATCGATCACCACCTTGGCCAGCACGGCGCAGCGGCCGTGGGGCGTAGCCACGATCGCCCCCTGCACGCGCGTGTCGGCCACGACCGCCCCGCATCCCAGGGCTCCCAGCCAGATTTCGCCACCGGCCTTGCGGATCTCGTCGCGGTACCACTGCATCTTGTGTTCGATGTTGCCGGTCGCGCCCGGAAAGGGGACCTCGCGCGTGAAGCCGATGTTCTGTCCGTGATACGGCTTGCCGATCAGTCCCAGCGTTCCGATCCCGCCCAGGCCTTCCTGATACTCGACGACCAGGGTCCGTGCGCCCTGGCGCGCGGCGGCGATCGCCGCCGGGGCGCCGCTGGTGCCGCCGCCGATGACCAACACGTCGTAGCGGCCCCAGACCGGCAGGGCGCGCGCATCGGCGTGCACTCGATCGCGAACCTCGCTCACCGCGCGCAGCCCGTGCAGGCTTTCGCGCGTATCGCCGGCGGCGAGCGCGTCGGCCGTGCTTGCCGGCAAGTGCGGCTGGCGCGGCGCAGGCAGGGCCAAGGCGTCGCGCCCCGCGGCCGAACCGATCCGTCGCCCCAATCGCAACAACCCCAGCGGTTCCAGCAGCCGGGCCGCCACGCTGCGCGGCAGGTCGGCGCAGCCGCTGACGACATACAATCGTTCGACGCCGCGCGGTCGAAAATGGCCCAGGTCCGGGCGCTGCTCTTGCCAGGCCGCTTCGTCCTTCTGGCCGATGATCGCGTCGGGCGGCACGCAGAACAGCGATTCCGCCCCGCGCAGGTCCGCGTCGGAATAGGTCTGGTCGCGCGCCCGTTGCTCAGCGGCGGCGAAGGAGGCGAAACTGGCGTCGGGCATGGGCAGGCGCAGATCGTGAACAACACTGCGAGGCTCGCCGCTGGGGCCGGCGATGGTCACGCGTTGAAAGGGGCAGTCGCCGGCCGGCCAGGGGCGGCAGGCAGCGCCGGCCAGTCGCGCCACCGCGGCCCGATCGGTGGCATCCACGATCACCTTGGCCACCACCGCCTGGCGTCCGGCGCGGTTGGCGATCACGATTCCGCAGGGTTGCCCCTCGGCGTCGCGGAGCACGTCGCTGGTAAAGCAGCCGAAGAGAAAGGCGACTTTGGCCTCGACCAGCGCGTCGTCCAGGGCCTTCTTCACGGCCAGCGGCGTGGCGGCGCGTTGGCTGGAAAGAAGGCTCTTGGCCAATGGATCGTCTGCGGTGCTTCCGGCGCCGCGCGCCAGTCGCAGCGTGGCGCACAGGTCTTCGCCCAGGTAGGGGCGCGGGGCTGCCAGGAAGACACTCGCTCCGCGCTGGGCCGCGCCCAGGGCCGCGGCCACGGCCCACGTGTTGCCGCCCACCACCACCACGTCCACTCGATAAACCACCGGGATGTCGCGCGCCGATTCGAGCACGGCGCGCTCTTGGCCCAGGGCGCTGCCGGTGGCCAGCAGCGCTAGCGCTGCCAGCAGGCCACACAGCGGTGAGCGCCCTTGCCGGCGCCTTGGTTGTTGCCCTGGATCGCCGCTGCGGGAACCTGCATGGGTCTGCATCGAGGCCTCCTCGGTGGCGCGCTGGCCATGACGGCACGTCTACGTACTTTTTCGTCGCTCAATCCTCTCCATGCTACGAAAACGGACGGCCGTCTGGAATCCGGCAAGTGCTTGCGACTGGCGATTCAAGTCAAAACGCTCTCCCAGGGGGCTGTCTGTGTCCCGCTCTGCCCCGAAGGGGCAGCGTCTCTCAGCCCCGGGTTGCCGCGCAGCGGCTACCCGGGGTCATGGGCCATCTCCCCATCCAACTCTGAAGGGGTTGAATCATCGCGTATTGCCCTCGTTTGCGTGTGGTTCGTCCAAGCCGAATTCCCGGTGGATGCGGCAGCGAGACGACTGTCGCTCCTCGGCTGAAACCCTTACAGGGTTTCGTCCTGACACGGGCCTGCTATCCCCGGGGTAGCCGCTGCGCGGCCAACCCCGGGCTGAGAGATGGCCACCGCGTTGCGGTGGCTCGCGTTGCGGTGGCTCGCGTTGCGGTGGCTCGCGTTGCGGTGGCTCGCGTCGCGGTGGCTCGCGTCGCGGTGGCTCGCGTCGCGGTGGCTCGCGTCGCGG
>CALARR010000413.1 GCA_937889015.1 uncultured Planctomycetales bacterium
TCCCAAGACTACCCCAGTCACGTCGCGCGGCCCACCAAGACTGAGCTGCCAACAGGTTCTGAGACCGGCTCTAATTCGTGTCGCCGGCGCTCGCTGCCTTCGGCAGACGCGGCTCCGGAACCGTGGCCTGGAGCTTGCGGTTGAGCGTGTCGATCCGCTCGGCCGGCCAGCCTTGTGGGCTGAGGTCGGTCGGGATGATCTGGGCCATCGGGTTGCGGTACTCGGCCGCGCAGCGCTGCACCGCCGCCACACGCTGGGCCGTCTCCGGTTCCGACAGCGTGCGATGCACGTAAATCACCCGATGTTGTTCGGGCCCTTCCAGCACGATCCAGCGGACCTTCAACCGCCCCGCCTCGGTCAGCTCGGTCGTCCCCTCGCGGAAATGGTGGTCGCCCAGCAAGTTCTGCTGCTGCCAACCATTGTTCACCATGGCCGAAAAGGGCTCCAACGTCGAGGCGCGGTCCCAGGTTACAAAGGGCTCCGGCCAGCAGTTGCGCCGCTTCCAGTCCTGGGCCACGCTCCGCGAAAACTCGCACAGCCATTCGGCCTGCACGACCGAGGGCAGCGTCGCGGCCAAGCTCAACACCAAGACGGCAATGGTCCGGACGCGCATGAAGGGCTCTCCTTGAAGCAGGTTCCGCAGCGTTCTCTCCACGCCCCTGCGGCCACACTCGGCCCGCTCGGCGGGAAAGAACCGCGTGGCGCGCAACACCCTTGCGACGCACGCACTACGCTGCAGTCCTTATCGGCTTTGGCGTCACGCCGGACTGAGCCTCGCCGCCCCTCCAAGACAGCGCTGCGCAACCGGAAAAGTCGACTGCGGTTAAGATGGCCGACGGCGCCGGAGATGCCGGTCCCGTAAACTGTAACGGCCAAGGGCGGGCCGAGAAACGCACGCTGCCGGAGCAGAACGCGTCGGCCGCTTGCCGTGTGCCGCAGGCCATCGCCCCGGACTTTGCCGGCCACGCGCGCCGTGCGACACGCACTATCCGCCTTGCATCATCGGGAACATCTGCCGCACCATGGTGATGGCCGCCGGGCCCACCAGAACCACGAAGATCCCGGGAAAGATGAACAGCACCAGGGGGAAGATCAGCTTCACGGCCGTCTTGGCCGCTTTCTCTTCGGCCAACTGCCGGCGTCGCGTGCGCATCGAATCGCTCTGCACGCGCAAGGCCAGGGCGATGCTCGAACCGAACTTGTCCGCCTGGATCAACACGGCCGCCAGGGCACGCAGATCCTGCACGCCGGTGCGCGCTCCCAGTTCGTGCAGCACCTGGTGTTTGGGGCGGCCCATCTGCAGTTGGAAGTTGGAAACAGCGAACTCCTCGGCGATCACCGGGTAGGTCCGCTTCATCTCGTCGGCCACCTTGCGCATCGCCTGGTCCAGCCCCAGGCCGGCCTCCACGCACACGACCATCAGGTCCAGCGCGTCGGGCAGGCCCAGGAAGATGTTCTGCTTCCGCGAACTGCCGATGAAGCCCACGATGAAGTCGGGCAGGTAGAACAGCCCACCGGCCACCACCACCACCCACACCAGCGATTTCTGGGTCATGCCCATCAAGGGCAGCAACGTGCCGCCGCCCAGCATCAGGCCGATCATCAAACCTGCGAATTTCATCGACAGGTACACGCTGCCGGCCGCTTCGCCGCGGAAACCGGCCGCGGTCAACTTAGACTTGAGTTTTCCCAGTTCTTCTTCGCTCTTGGGCTCCAGCGGTTTCGCCAGGGGGCTGGCCTTTTCCAGCACCTTGCTCATCGGGTCGGCCTTCATCAGGCCGCTCTGTTCGCTGCGCCGCGCGCGCGGGTTCTTCAACTCGTCCAGCCGCTCCAGGGCACGCGGCTTGCGCGTCGCCAGCACGTCCAGAATCCACCAGGCGCTGGCGGCAAAGGTGCCGAACAGGGCCAGGGGCAGCAGGTTTCCAAAGTTGATCAGGTCGGTTGCGGAAAGCATGGTTTTTCTCGCGGTGCGCGTCCCGGCGTGCGCGGACGCGGCCAGCGGCGGTTCAGACTCGGATATTCACGATCTTGCGGATGACCAGGGCTCCCACGATCTGCAGAACCAAGGCGCCGATCAGCATGTTCTTGCCCATGGGGTCCGTGAACAGCACCTGCACATAGCCCGGATTCAGCTTATAGACCACCACGAACAGCAGCACCGGCAGGGCCAATAGCACCACGCCGGACAGCCGGCCTTCACCGGTCAAGGCCTGGACTTGCCCCCAGATCTTGAATCGCTCGCGGACCAGGGTGCCGATCTTGTCCAGGATCTCGGCCAGGTCGCCGCCCGTCTGCCGTTGCAGGATCACGGCCGTGGAGAAGAACTTCAGGTCCAGGTTCGGAATCCGTTCCGCCAGGGTCAACAGCGACTCTTCCAGCGGAATACCCAGGTTCTGCTCCTCGAACACCCGGCCGAACTCCTTGCCCAAGGGGGCCGGCACTTCCGTCGATACCATGTTGAAACCCGCGCCCAGGCTCTGGCCGGCGCGCAGCGCGCGTGCCAGCATCTCCAGGGCATCCGGCAGTTGCACGGCGAACTGCTTCAGCCGTCGCCGGCGGCGAAGCATCAGCCACATCACCGGCACCGCGCCCATCACCATGGCCGCCAGCGGATACATGGCCACGTGCACCTGCAGGGCCGCTGCCAGGGCGATGCCCGCCGCCGCCAGCACGCCCGAAACCGCCAGCATCTTGCCCACCGTCAGCGACACATCGGCCTGCTCGAATAGCAGGTTGACGTTGATCTTGCTGAAGCGTTCCAGCGTGGTCTGGAAAACGCCCGGCTGTTGATCCAGCGGTTGGCTCAGCACGCTGGCCTGTTTGATCTCCTTGCTGGGCTGGTTGCTGCCCGTCAGCAGGTTCAACCGGTCCTCGACACGCGTGCCCGAACGATCATGCAGCATCAGCATCAGGCCGCCGACCATCGCCGACACGCCGATGAACGCCGCGATCCCAATCAGCAGGGGACTCATGCCTTCAGTCCTCCAGCATCACGCGTTGGCGGAAGGCGCTGGCCGGCAGACGGACGCCCGCAGCCTCCAGTCGGGCCATGAACGAGGGCCGCACCCCTGTGGCTACGAACTTGCCGTAGGTCCGCCCGTTCTCGTCAATGCCTTCCCGCTCGAATTTGTAAATGTCCTGCATCACCACCGTGTCCTGCTCCATGCCCACGATCTCGGTGATGTAGGTGATCTTGCGCGGCCCGCCCTGCAAACGGCTGGCCTGCACGATCAGGTTCACCGCGCTGGCGATCTGCGTCCGCATGGCCTTCAAGGGCAGTTCGAAGCCGGCCATCATGATCATCGTCTCCAACCGCGCGATGCCGTCGCGCGGCGAGTTGGAGTGGATCGTCGTCATCGAGCCCTCGTGGCCCGTGTTCATCGCCTGCAGCATGTCCAGGGCCTCCGGACCGCGACATTCGCCGATCACAATCCGTTCCGGCCGCATACGCAAGGCGTTGCGCACCAGGTCTGTGGCCAGGATCGCCCCCTTGCCTTCGATGTTCGCCGGCCGCGTCTCCAATCGCACCACGTGGTCCTGCTGCAACTGCAATTCGGCCGCGTCCTCGATGGTCACAATGCGGTCCGTGTTCGGAATGAAGCTCGACAGCGTGTTCAACAGCGTCGTCTTTCCCGAACCCGTTCCGCCGGAAATGATGATGTTCAAACGGGCCTTGATCGCCCCTTCCAGCAGCATCACCATCTCGGGCGTGAAGGCCTTGTAGTTCAACAAGTCCTCCAGCTTCAAGGGGTTGGCCCCGAAGCGCCGGATGGAAACGCACGGACCGTCCAGGGCCAAGGGCGGAATGATGGCGTTGAATCGCGACCCGTCTGGCATCCGCGCGTCGACCATCGGGCAGGTCTCGTCCACGCGCCGGCCGACACGCGACACGATCCGGTCGATGATCTTCAGCAAGTGGTCGTTGTCGCGGAAGTTGACGCTCGTCCGCTCCATCTTCCCCCGGCGTTCCACGTAGATCTGTTTCGGACCGTTGATCAGGATATCGCTGACCGTCGGATCCTTGAGCAGGACTTCCAAGGGGCCCAGACCAAAGGTCTCGTCGAGCACCTCTTCGATCAGCCGCTCGCGCTCGTTGCGATTCAGCAACGAGTCTTCCGAGTCGCACAGGTGTTCGACAACCAGACGGATCTCCCGCCGCAGGACGTCCCCCTCCAGCTCGCCCACACGCGACAAGTCCAACTTGTCTACCAGCTTGCTGTGGATCCGCTGCTTGAGTTCCTCGAAATTCGTGTCTTTCGATTCGGCCGGCCGAGCGGTCCCCGCCGATCGCACCATGGAGGGATACTTTTCCATACGCTTTCTGTCGTCCTATTGCGTCTCAGGTAAGTAATGCCGTGAGGCCGGCCATCGGGAGGCCCGTTTCTCAAGGTAACGGCCGGGACCGCACGACATTCCTTTTCTGACACCCAATCAAGGGTGTCCGGCCTACATGCAGTGTCGCTTCTCTCGTTTCACTCGGCCCACAACGGCCACTCGCACGCGACCCGCCGTGCGACAAGCACGTCCTACGCGATCAGGACGTCCGGTCCTGGCCACTGTGGCAAAACATCACCACGCCTTCTGCCCAAGCATAGCTCACCAACTACGAGGTTTACGTGGATTGGGTAAGTCCTGGTGGTGGTCCGATCGTGCCGGCTGAATCGGATGTGTGTCCACCCCTTGCCACATTTCGTGCCCCGGTCGAAGAGGACGCCCCGCATCGCCCGACATTGACACCCGTCGGCCAAGGCTCTAGCATGCACACCGTTCTAGCTCTTTTCGGGGGGGGCGCTTCGCACGGTTTGACGCTGAAGTGTTCCACTGGCCGTGGCGGTTCTGGTGCGTGTCGCACGGCCCCAGGCCTGGCGACTCTCCCTTGGAGTCGGCGTCCAGCGAGGGAAGAGGGCCTACGCGTTGATTGGTTGCGGTTCTCGGGCAGGAGGTGCCAGCGTGTCGTCCAAGCTGCGCTGGGGATTGCTGCTGGGCGTACCCCTCTTATTGGTCGCTGTCGCGCTGTTGGCCCTCTATCAGACCACGCAGCACGTGCCGCGTTTCTATCGCGCGGCCCTCGCCGCCGATGCCGACGAACACCAACCGGCCTGCGATCGAATGCTCCGCCGCATCAGCTCGTTGTCCAACGATTTACGCAACGGTCGGCCCTGGCAGTTGGTCCTCGGCGCCGAGGAGATCAATGGCTGGCTGGCCGTGGATCTGCCCCGCAATCATCCCACCGCCCTTCCTCCCGGAACCGAAGCCCCGCGCGTGGCCATCAGCGGCAACCAATTGCAGGTGGCCTTCAAGGCGCGCTGGCGATCTTTCACCACGGTCGTCTCTCTGGTCCTGGAGCCCTATCTGGCCAAACCCGACGTCTTGGCTGTACGCGTCTGCCGCGTGCGCGCCGGTGGGTTGCCGGTCCCTTTGGGCCAGATCCTCGACAACTTCTCCGACACCGTCCATCAGTCGGGCCTCAAACTCCAATGGCGGCAAACCGATGGAGACCCCGTGGCCCTGATCTCGCTGGTCGCCCGAAACACGCAGCGCGCGCAGGTGCATCTGGAGAAGTTCCAACTGGCCGACGGCAAGATGATGTTCGCCGGAACCAGCACACGCCATTGACGGGCGCGCAGGCAAGGCGGTTGCATTTGCGTCCCGGCGCGGTATCCTGAGCCGTCTTCATGCCCCGCCCCGAGCGGCGCGGGCATTCATCGCCTCTGACGGAGCATAGCCGTGGGCCAGCGCCTGGCGGAATATCGACTGTTCTTGCGCGAGTTCGTACACAACTTTCACACCACCGGCGCCGTGCTGCCGAGCGGCCCCTGGCTCGCCCGGGCCCTGGTCCGCTACCTCCGCGCGCCGGCTCCCGGCCGACCGCGGCGCGTGTTGGAAGTCGGCCCGGGCACGGGGGCTGTGACGCGCCAGATCGTGGCTCACCTCGCGCCGCAGGACCATTTGGACCTGGTGGAGTTGAACGAGAGTTTTGTCCTCCGGCTGCGCGAGCGCTTTCAACACGAACCGGCGTTTCAGGCCGTCGCCGAGCGAACCCGGGTCCTCCATTGCCCCATCCAAGAGGTCCAGGCGGATGGCGGCTATGACCTGATTATCTCCGGACTTCCGTTGAACAACTTCCCGGCCGAATTGGTGCGCCAGATCCTGTCGGCCCTGACGGGCATGCTCGCGCCGGGCGGAATGCTCTCCTTCTTCGAATACATCGCCGTGCGCTCGGCAAAGACCTTCCTCAGCGGCGCCAGCGAACGCCAGCGGCTGCGCGGAGTGACCGCTGCCCTCCGGGAAACATTGGACCGCGGCGAAATCCGCCGCGATTGGGTCTGGCCCAACGTGCCCCCGGCCTGGGTGCACCACGTTCGCCGGCCATAGGAAGCATCCCAGCCACGTCGGGCGGCCCAGCAGGGCCGAACTGCCGACAGGTCATGGGACCGGCTCCAAATCTTTGACCGCTCGTTGCCCGGCCGCGAGGAGCCCTTACGCCAGCTTCGTGATCCCCGGAATGGCGACCGGGTAGGCGCCCTTCTCGTCGGGCTTCACCGGCGGCTCCATGTCCCAGGTGCACTTGGCCGGACCGATCTCGTGGGTCGACTTCAGGGCCTCATCCCACACGATCTCGCGACCGGTAAAGGTCGCCATCCGGCCGACGATGCCGATCATCGTGCTGTTGACCATGTACTTGTGGTTGTTGATCGGCCGTTTCTCGCGGACCGACGTGAACAGGCACCGCTGCTCCTCTTCGGTCATGTTGCACTTGGGACCTTGGTATTCCCACTTCACGGCCCCGTCGATCCGCCCCTTCTCGATGTTGGCGATGCCCTTCGTGCCCATAATCACGGTGGACACGTCGTTGAAGCAGCCGTTCTGGGCCCGGCCGATGCCGTACATCCGCACGCCGTTGGCGTATTCCCAGACCACCGCGCTGTGATCGAACACATCGCCGTAGACGAACGGCGCGTCGCACGACGAGGCCCGGCCGCCCACGCCAAAGGCCCGCACCGGCGGTTCGTCGCGCATCACCCAGGCGCCCTTGTCCAGCGAGTGCACCAGCGACTGCAAGAGGTCGTCGCCCGAAAGCCAGTTGAAGTGGTACCAGTTGCGGAACTGGTATTCGAGTTCCTTCTGCTCCGGCTTGCGCTCCACGAGGCGGTACGGGCTGCGCATGTAGGTCACCTGAACGGCCACGACCTCGCCGATCGCGCCGTCCAACACCCGCTTCATCGACTCCTGCACGCACGTGTGATAACGCCAGCAGAGCCCGGAAACCACGCTCAGCTTCTTCTCCGCTGCCTGCTTGCAGGCCGCGTCGACGATCCTCATGCCGGGCACATCCAACGCGTGCGGCTTCTCCAGAAAGGCGTGCTTGCCGGCCGCGATCGCGGCCTGGAAGTACGTCGGGTGGAACTTCGACGTGCAGGCGATCAACACCACGTCCACGTCGCTGGCGATCACCTTCTGGTACGCGTCAAAACCGTGGAAACAATGCGCGTCGTCCACCGCAACCTGGTCGGGATTGCCCTTCTTTAGCCGCTCCCGGGCCGCGGCGACCTTGTCCTCAAACAGATCGGCCATGGCCACGAGCCGCGCACCCTTGTCGGCGTCCATGGCGTTCTTCGCCGCTCCCGACCCGCGACCCCCGCAACCGATCAGGCCGAACTTCACCACGTCGCTGCCGGCGGCGTGCGCCCCGCGGCTGATCGCCAGGTCGGCCACAACGGCCGTGGCGGCCAAACGTGCGGAAGCTGCCAGAAAATCGCGCCGCGTGCGCCGCGTGCTAGGTTTGCTCTCGGACTTCGACATGGTTCGTTTCCCCTGTGCTTCCAACGTTGAATAGTTCATCTCTTCGCCAAAAGTTCGCCCATCCGCAGACTTCGGGGCATGGCCCCGGCCGACCTGCGACCGCGCGGGGGAATCGCGATCGCGGTTGGCATGGGTATCAATAGACTCTTCTGCCAGTGCAAAGTCCAGTCGTTCTTGCCTGGTTGCGCATGGGTTGGACGCTCGCGGACCGAGATCGCCTGGGACCGCCTGTTGCGTCTCAGGTAAGTACTGCCGTGAGGCCGACCATCGGGAGGCCGGTTTTCCCGGGCAACGGCCGGGACAGCCACGACATTCCTTTTCTGACACCCAATAATCGCGGCCGCCTGATGCACTGTGACTATTGTCCAAGGACCGTTCCGGAGTCGTCAAGGAGGTTTTGGGCCGAAGTATGTAGGTTTTAGGCGGCCTGGCTCGCATGCGTCGCCCGGACAGCCAGCATCCCAAGACCGTCGCGGGTCACAGCGAGAGCAGGAACTGGACCAGATCGGCCCGCTCTTCCTCGCCCAGCCGGTCGGCCCGGCCGTGCTTCCCCTCGTTGAGCAACTGTTCGATCGTCGTGTACCGCCCGTCGTGCATGTACGGCGCGGTCCGCCAGGCTTCCACCAGCGTCGGGGTGTCGAAGGCGGCCCGCTCGTCCAACTCACCCCGGGACCCCACGTCGTGCGACTTCAGATCGGTGTACAGCGGGGCCGGATGGCACGTGGCGCACCCGCCCCGCGCGCTTTCAAACAGGCGCCGACCGCGCTCGGCGGCCGGGCTGAGCCGCCCGTGGACCAGGGCCGGACCCGGCAGCGGTGCCAGCGACGTGAGCCAGGCATCGATCGCCGCGGCTTCGTCCTCGGGACGCGCCGCCATCAGGATTCGCTTGATGCCGGAGCGGACCGCGGCGGCCGCCGTGGCGTGAACCCCGGACGCCATGGCCGGCGGTGTCTGGTGGGACAGCAGCAGGCTCTTGGTATTCTTGGGGTTGCCCTCGCCGTCGTTCAGCAGGTCCCAATTCAGCGCGTCGGCCCGGCCGTCGGGGTGACAACTGGCACAACTCTGCCAACTCTCGCGGCAGAGACGCCCGTCGTGAAACAGCGCTTGGCCTCGGCGGACCGCGCTCCACTGTGGTGCCGGCCCGAGCCGCAGGCAGCGCACGTCAGGAGGCTTTTCGCCCGTCACAGAAACGGCCGCGATGCTGTCGCTGAAGTACTCCGCCACATAGACCTGAGCGCCACACAAGGCCAGGCCCCGTGGCCCGACGCCAGGCAACTTGACACGCCGTCGGTAGCCCACGACAAAGCCCGTATCGTTGACCACGTCTTCGCCGCCGGACAGGGAGCCAAAACCGTACGAGGTCCCGTCGAAGAAGGCCGCGTTGGACCAGGCCTCCAAGGGTAGCCGCTGAAGGGTGGACAAGAGCGCCGGGGCGTCGATCACGCTCAACTCGTGCGTCCCGGCGTGCGAGACGTAGATCCAGCGGCTGTCAGGTGTACAGGCCACGCCCCAAGGGTTGGCCGCTCCTTCACCCAGGTCATCGAGCAGGACCGTGTTGAGCACTTCACGCCGCTGGATGTCGAGCACCGTCAACGCGTTGGCATTCATCCAGCCCCTTTCGACCTGGATCGTGGGCAAGTGATAACGGCCCAGGATATGCACAAGCAGGGCGTACTTGCCGTTGGGCGTTATCGCGATTCCTCGCGCACTGGTGGTGCCGGTGATCAGCCGGACCTGCGTCGTGTGCAGGGTCCGCGTGTCGACCACCGTCACGGCGGCGGCCGCCGCCAGCGGCCCATATCGGTCGGCTGAACCCGCCGGCAGAAAATTGGCCACCCACAGTTCCCTGCCGTCGGGCGTGACCGCCGCGGCGATCGGCTCACGCACCGCCGCCACGCGCGCCACTTCCTGGCGACGCTCCAGGTCGATCACCGAGACATTGTGATCGAAGCGGTTGCACACGTACAGCCGCTTGCCGTCGGGGGAGAGCGTTGGGGCCGTGGCCGTGTGGCCGGCCGGGAAGGTCTCCAGGATTCGGCCGGAAGTCGCGTCGATCTCCAATACCGAACTGGCTACCGCGGCGCAGGTCACATAGCCGCGCCGCCCGTCGCGGCTGAGGGCCACGCCCGTCGGTTCGGCCGGCAGCGGCAACCTCCGGATGGCGTTCGCATCCGGCAGGTCGACAATGGCCAACTGCCGGGCGTCGGACAGGCAAACCAACAGCCGCCCTCCATCGCCTGAGACGGCCGTCGCCGAGGGGCCGAAATACGCCGGAACCTGCCGTCGGGGCGCATCGTCGGCCAGGGCCGTGCTGCACGCCGCGAGAACGAGCAGTCCCCGGCACAATCTTTCGAGGAGTCCGCCGGTCTTCATCAGCCGAAGTCTCCCATGGGCTGCGCGGGATCGGTCGTGGCCTGTCCAAAAGTGACATGCAGATGTCAAGAAACGCATCGTGACATTCGACCTCGGCCGCGTTTCAATGGGTTGCAGAGTTCGTTTTCCTCCGCAACCCACCCACCGCCACCCCCTTCCCGGCGAGGCTCGCATGCGCACCAATCGACCCTGGATTCTGGCCGTGGCCATCCTGGCCTTGCAAACCACCCTTTCCGCGCAAGTCATCGACAACACTGAAACCCGCGTGCAAACCACGCTCGAGCCGGGCCTGAAACGCGTCGGCACGCTTGTGCCCAAGAGCGTGCGCGAAATCGGCTCCTCGCGCTGGACGCTGGGCTGCGAAACGATCGACCGCGAGTATACCGACTACGACGCCATCAAGGAATATCTGCCCGCCTTGGGCATCAAGCGCATCCGCCTGCAGGGCGGCTGGGCGCGCACCGAAAAGGACCGCGGAATCTACGACTTCGCCTGGCTCGATCACATCATCGACGACGCGCGCTGGCGCGGCCTGGAAATCTGGCTCGAAACCAGCTACGGCAACCCCGCCTATCCCGGCGGCGGCGGACGGACCCTCAAAGACGGATTCCCCAAATCGCCCGAGGCGCTCCAGGCCTGGGACGCCTGGGTCGAAGTCATGGCCACACGCTACAAGGGCAAGGTCCGCGACTGGAGCATGTGGAACGAGCCGGACGGCAACAAGGAACACACGCCCGAAGTCGTCACCGAGTTCAACATCCGCACGGCCGAGATCATCAAACGTGTGATCCCCGACGCGCGCATCGGCGGCTTGGTCCTTTGCGGGCCGAAAGTCCCCTACATCGAATGCTTCCTGAAGACCCTGGCCGATCGCCAGAAGCTGCACCTGTTCGACTGGGTCGTCTACCATCACTACAGCCGCAATCCCGACACCGTCTACCCCGGCGTGATCAAGGCCAAGGAAGTCGTGCGCCAGTACTCGCCCACCATGAAGCTCTGGCAAGGCGAGTCCGGCACGCAGTCCGAGTGGTGCCCCTCCGGCGCACTGTCCAAGTATCCCTGGACCGAACTGACCCAGGCCAAGTGGGACACGCGCCGCATGCTGGGCGATATCGGCCACGACGCCGACTCCGAGGTCTTCACCGCGGCCGATCTCGATTACCGCACCACCTCGTTCCACAACGGACTGCTGCGCTACGGCCTGCTCAAGACGGCCGGCGCGGCCGAAGGCTTCCGCGTGCTCAAGGTCAAAATGGCCTACTACGCCGTGCAGAACGTGGTCTCGGTCTTCAACGACGCCTTGGAACTCATCCCCGACTATCCCTGCCAGGTGCAGTGCGCCAAGCCGGTCGCCCTGTTCGGGCACAAGGACCGCGCCACCGGCCAGCAGGTGTGCGTCTTCTGGGACAAGTCGGATGTGCCCTCGAACCACAACGAGACGGTCAACGCCACCCTCGCCATCCAGAACGCGGCCTTCCAAGAGCCCGTTTGGGTCGATGTGATCACCGGCGGGATCTACGAAATCCCCGCCGAGAAGGTCAAACGCGAAGGCGATCGCGTGACCTTCACCGACATCCCGGTCTACGACGCGCCAACCTTCATCACCGACAAATCCCTCGTCGTGAAGTAGCGCCTTGTAGGTCAGGCACCCCGTGCCTGACAGTGAACCGAGAACGGGCGTGCCGAGACCGTAGGGCGTGCCGAGCGAGGCGAGGCCCGCCGGACTCGCTGAGAGGGCTCAGAGGCACAGAGGCTCACGCCGCCCGAAGCGCGCAGGGCAGGGGACTGCAAACCCTCGCCCCTCCCACCGCCTCACAACAAGGCTTGCAACCGCTGTTCCAACTCCGCCTGGCCTTCCAGCGCGTTCACCGCCACGCGCAGGGCCCACAGCGGCAGCCGGCAGGGCCATTGCCGGTCGATCTTCACCAGGTCCTTGTGCGTACACACCAGGGCCGCGGCGCCGAGTTGCTCGCCCCAGGCCTGCAACGCTTCCAGGTCTTCTGCCGTGTACCGATGGTGATCGCCCAACGCCCGAAAGCCGGCTACCTCGCAACCGCAACCCTCCAGCGTGCGGCAAAAGCCGGCCGGGTTGCCCAAGCCGCAGAAGGCCACCACGCGCTGCCCCGCAAGTTGATCCAGGGGCGCTTCCTGACCCTCGGCCGAGCGCAGGCAGCGCGGCGCATGGCGAAGTTCCAGCCACGCCGCCGCCGGCGCAAGTCGGGCCACTTCGCGGCGAATCGCCGCGCGCTGCTCCGCATCCACCAGGTCCGCGCGCGACAAAGCCACCACGTGCGCCCGACACAAGCCCTTCACCGGCTCGCGCAACAGCCCGCGCGGAAAGACCCGGCCGAAACCGAACGGCTCCAACGCGTCCAACAGCACCAGGTCCAGGTCCCGGCCGATCCGCCGGTGCTGAAACGCGTCGTCCAGCACCAGCACTTGGGCCGCGTGCTTCTCGATCGCCTCGCGCCCCGCCGCCACGCGATCGGCGTTCTGCAGGTGCGGCACGTCGGGCAGCAGGTCGGCCAACTCGCGCGCCTCGTCGTTGCCGCTGCCCGGCTGGGCCTTGTAGCCGCGACTCACGAGGGCCACACGCCGGCCATGTTCGGAGAACCAGGCGGCCAGCCAGGCCACCATCGGCGTCTTGCCCGTGCCGCCCAGGGTCAGGTTGCCCACGCTGACCACCGGAACGTCAAGGCGCTGGACGGCGTTCCGACCGCAATCGTAGCGCGCGTTGCGCCAATCGACGGCCATGCGATAAGGTCCTGCCGCGGCGGCCAACCCGGCACGGAGCAGCTCCGCCCCAAAGCCGCGACGCCGGCCGGACACCAGATCGCGAAACAAGGCCTCCACGCTCATCGGCGTTCAAATGCCTCCGCCGCTGCCGCGACCGCGGTCTTCAATCTCCCACGTCACGCGCTGCATATCGGCATCGACCATCATCTGCACCAGCTTCGTGAACGAGACCGTCGGTGACCAGCCCAGCACGCGGTGGGCCTTGCTCGCGTCGCCGCGCAAGGTGGTCACCTCGGCCGGACGGAACAGGGCCGGATCCACGACCACGTGCTTGCGCCAATCCAGCCCCACGTGGCCAAAGGCAGCCTCCACCAATTCCCGCACCGAGTGCTTCTCGCCCATGGCCACCACGTAATCGTCGGGCTCGTCCCGCTGCAGCATGAGCCACATCGCGCGCACATAATCGCCCGAGAAACCCCAGTCGCGCATCGCCTCCAGATTGCCCAACCGCAGTTCTTTCTGCACCCCCAGCTTGATCCGCGCCACGGCGTCGGTCACCTTGCGCGTCACGAACTCCTTGCCTCGCAAGGGAGACTCGTGGTTGAACAGGATCCCCGAACAGGCAAACAGTCCGTAACTCTCCCGATAGTTGATCGTGATCCAGTGTCCGTAGACCTTGGCCACGGCGTAGGGGCTGCGCGGATGGAAGGGGGTGGCCTCGTTTTGCGGCTCCTCTTTCACGGCCCCGTACATCTCGCTGCTGCTGGCCTGGTAGAAGCGGATGTTGCGATCGACCAGGCGCACTCCTTCGAGCATCCGCGTCACACCCAACCCGGTGAACTCGCCGGTCAGCAGCGGCTGCTCCCAACTGGTCGGCACAAAGCTCATCGCCGCCAGGTTATAGACCTCGTGCGGCTCGACCGTCTGCAACAACCGCACGATCGACAACTGGTCCAGCAGATCGGCCTGGTGCAGCGTCAATCGGTCGCGGAGATGGGCGATCCGCTCGAAGGTCTCGGTGCTGGCGCGGCGGACCATGCCGTGCACCTCGTACCCCTTCTCCAGCAGGAACTCGCTCAGATAGGCTCCGTCCTGCCCGGTGATCCCGGTAATCAGCGCTCGCTTGGCCATAACGACTTCCCTGCGGCTGTTCGTGGTCTCGGTACGAGCCATCGCCCCGACCGGCCCTCTGGAGGTGGACCGGCCCCAGCTCCTGCCTCCAGGCCCCCGGTTCGTCGGCCACACGGGACCCGACCCCTGTTCGATCCAACTGGGCGGTTATCGTAGCATCGGCATCCCCCTGCGGCAATCGCGAGCCCTCATCGCCTATCTGAGGTCGGGCCGTTGACTGTGGCCTACGGGTCTTCTCCGCCTTGCCTTGCTTGACACCGGCCGCGTCTCGCCACGCAGGTCCGCTTCTCAGAACCCCCTTGGGCCGATATCATGGGGGATTCGTTGGAATCGGGTCCGCCCGTTTCCACGGCTCCATTGCTCCCAGCCGCCCGAGTGGCTGTGGCGGTTCTGGGGGCACTCCCTACCACAACCAGGGCTCTCCTCATCGCAGGCAAGCAGACGTCCATGAAAGCCGACGAACTCCGCGAACTCTATCTCCACTTCTTCGAGACCAAGGGTTGCACCCGCCGTCCTAGTGATGTGCTGGTTCCCCGCTGGGATCCGTCGGTCCTCTTCACGCCCGCCGGCATGAACCAGTTCAAGGACCACTTCCTCGGCCGCTGCAAGCTGGAGTTCACGCGCGCCACGACCTGTCAGAAGTGCCTCCGCACCGGCGACATCGACAACGTGGGCCGCACCGCCTACCACCACACCTTCTTCGAGATGCTGGGCAATTTCAGCTTCGGCGATTATTTCAAGCGCGAAGCGATCAACTGGGCCTGGGAATTCCTCACCAGCAAGAAGTGGCTCGGGCTGCCGCCGGAGAAGTTCTCCGTCACCGTCTACCTTGATGACGACGAAGCCGCCAATATCTGGATCAACGAGATTGGCCTGCCGCCCGAACGCGTGGGCCGCATGGAAGAGGACGAGAACTTCTGGCCCGCCAGCGCCCCCAGCCAAGGGCCGGACGGGGTCTGCGGTCCGTGCAGCGAAATCTACTACCATACCCAATGGGGTGAGGTGGAAATCTGGAACCTGGTCTTCACCCAGTTCAACCGCGTGGGCGATCCGCCCGACAACCTCCGCCCCCTGCCCAGCAAGAATATCGACACTGGCATGGGCTTCGAGCGCATGGCCTCGGTGCTGCAAGGCGTGGAGACCAACTACCACATCGACATCCTCCGGCCGCTGGTGGAAACCGCGGGCGAAATTTGCCACACGGCCTACGATCCGCAAAGCGAAGCCGGGCGGCGACTGCGCCGCATCGCCGATCATGTGCGTGCCTGCGCGTTCGCCGTCCACGAAAACGTCCATCCCGGCCCCAAGAAGCAAGGCTACGTGATCAAACGCCTGCTCCGCCGCGCCGTGCTCGACGGACACCAACTGGGCGTGCACGAGCCCTTCCTGCACAAGCTGGTCAGCAAGGTCGCCGAACTGATGCGCGCCCCCTATCCCGAATTGGGCGAAACCGTCCGCCGCGTGTCCGACGTGATTCGCCAGGAAGAGGAGAATTTCCTCTCCACCATCGACGCTGGCCTGGAGCGGATCGAACGGTTCTTCAATCAGATGAAGCACGAGTCGCGGCGCAAGGTCTCAGGGGCCGAGGCCTTCGAGATGTACGCCACGCACGGCTTCCCGCCCGAGTTGTTCGAGACCATGGCCGCCGAGCGGAACCTGGCCTTCGACTGGGACGGTTACCGCAAGGAGATCGAGCGGCACGGGATCGAGTCGGGCGGCGGACAGAAGGTCGAATTGTTCGGCTCCGGCCCGCTGGATGCCCTGAAGAAAGCCATGCATGGCACCGAATTCGTCGGCTACGACGCCCTGGAGTTGGCCTCGGCCAAGGTCGTGGGGATCATCGCCGCGGACAAACTCTGCGACGTGCTCGATGAAGTGGATCACGACGAACCGGTGGCCCTCGTGCTGGACCGCACCCCCTTCTACGGCGAGATGGGCGGCCAGGTGGGCGACCGCGGTCTTCTGGTTGGCGACGGGTTCAGCTTCGAAGTCATCGACAGCCAGGTCGAGAGCGGGTTCACCTTGCACAAGGGGCACTTGCGCGAAGGGCAGGTCTTGCTCGGCAGCACCGCGACTGCCAAAGTCGATCCGCAACGCCGCCAAGGCATTCGCCGGGCCCACTCGGCAACCCACATCCTGCACTATGCCCTGCAGAAGCACTTGGGCAACCATGCCCAACAGCAAGGCTCCAAGGTCGACGACGACTTCCTGCGATTCGACTTCAGCAATCCCAAAGGCCTCACGCGCGAGCAACTCCAACTCGTCGAGGAAGAAGTCAATCTCCGCATCCTGGACGCCTGCCCGGTGAGTGCGGCCAAGATGCCCTTGGCCGACGCACGTAAATTGGGCGCCATGATGCTCTTCGGTGAAAAGTATCCCGACGTCGTGCGCGTGGTCTCGGTGGGCCAGTTCAGCAAAGAGCTCTGTGGCGGCACACACCTGGAAAACAGCGGCCAAATCGGTCTGGTCAAGATCGTCGGCGAAGAGAGCGTGGCGGCCGGCATTCGTCGTATCAGCGCCCTGACCGGCAAGGCGGCTTTGCAGCACGTGCGCGCCACCGAATCCGCCCTGCACCAGGCGGCCATGGCCCTCAAGATCCCGCCGGCCGACGTGCCCCAACGCGTCGAAGCCTTGGCCAAGGAACTCCGCGACCTGAAGAAGAAACAGGCCGCCACCCCCAAACAGGACGGCACGAGCTTCGAAAAGTTGCTGGAAACGGCTCAGGATGCCGGCGGCGTGAAGATCGTCGTGGCCGAAGTGCCGGGCAGCGATCCGCAGGGGTTGCGCCAGATCATCGATCGGTTGCGGAAGAAGGTCTCGCCCGTGGCCGTGCTCTTGGCCACTCCCCAGGACGAGGGCAAGGTGCTTCTGGTGGCCGGCCTGAGCGCCGACCTGGTCACACGCGGTCTGAATGCCGTGCAGTGGATCAACGCCCCGGCCAAGATTGTGGGTGGTGGTGGGGGGGGGCGTCCCGATCTGGCCCAGGCCGGCGGCAAGGATTCCAGCAAACTGGCCGAAGCCCTGGAAGCGGCCATCGCCCGAATCCGCGAGATGCTGGCGTAAGGGTCTGCGTAGTGGCCCCAGGAACCCTCCTGGCGGGTGTTACCGGCGCGCGTCTCGCCGCGCTTGACAACCCAAGGGGGGAAGTCTAGGATGTGTGGTTTCCAATCCAGCGATAAGTTCTAATAGTCGGCTTCGAGCCGTCCGGCTCGGCCTTCGAGGTTTGAGGAATGGCTGTTCCAAAACGACGTCAGAGTAACGCCCGCACCGGTTCACGCCGGGCCCACGATGCCAAGAAGCCCAAGCAGTTGCAGTACTGCGTGCAGTGCGGCACGGCGGTTCCGTCACACGTGATTTGCCCCAACTGCGGCCACTACATGGGCCGGAACGTGGTCAAGACCGAGTCGTGAGCAAGATCGCCTTTCTCTTCCCCGGACAGGGGGCTCAGTTCGTCGGAATGGGACGCAAGCTGGCCGAAACCGTGCCGGCCGCGGCCCAACTCTACCAGCGCGCGCAGGATCTGCTGGGCTACGATCTGGCCAGGCTCTGTTTTGAAGGGCCGGCCGACGAGTTGGATTCCACCGTCTGCAGCCAGCCGGCGATCTTCGTCACCAGTCTGGCCGCCCTGGAAGCCCTCCGTGCCGAGTCGCCCGACGTTCCCCTCTCGTGCGAGGGTGCGGCCGGGTTGAGCTTGGGTGAGTACACGGCTTTGGTCTTTGCCGGGGTCATGGAGTTCGAGGATGGGCTGACGCTGGTGCAGAAGCGCGGGGCGGCCATGCAGGAAGCCGCCGACCGCACGCCCAGCGGAATGGTCAGCATCCTCGGTTTGGAACGCGCCCAGGTCGAAGAACTCTGCAGCCGAGCGCGCGAAGACGAAACGCTGGAAATTGCCAATCTGCTCTGCCCGGGCAACATCGTCATTTCCGGCAGCAATGGGGCTTGTGAGCGCGCCGCGGAACTCGCGCCGAAGATGGGGGCCATGAAGGCTATGCCGCTGGCCGTAGCCGGCGCCTTTCATACCCACATCATGCGGCCCGCCGACCAACGCCTGGCCGAAGCCTTGGCCGACGTGCCCATGCAGCAGCCGCGGATTCCGGTCGTCTCCAACGTCGACGCCCGGCCGCACGTCGATCCCGAGGAAATCCGGCAGTTGCTCGTCCGCCAGATCTTGCAGCCCGTGTTGTGGGAAGACTCCATGCGGTATCTGCTGGCCCAGGGCTACGACCAGTTCTACGAAGTCGGGCCAGGGCGCGTCTTGCGCGGCCTGTTGAAGCGGATCGACCGCAAGCTGGATTGCAGCGGCGTGACAGTGTGATTCCCCAAGCTGGAAGCGGATAGCCAACGCGGATAGCTGTTTTCAAGGAGGATGCATCGTGAGCAGCAACGATAAGCCTCGCCTTGCCACGGATCTCAGTGGGCAAGTGGCGATCGTTACGGGTGCCGCGCGCGGGTTGGGCCGCGCGATCGCCGAAACGCTGGCCCGGGCCGGCGCCACCCTGGCCTGCGTGGATGTCAACGCGCAAACCCTGGCGGATACCGTCGCGGCCATCTCCGCCGCCGGCGGCCAGGCCGAACCCTTCCCCTGCGACGTCACCAACAGCGAACGCGTCAACCAGGTCGTTGACGAAGTCGTCAAGAAGTGGGGCCGCCTGGATATCCTCGTCAACAATGCCGGCGTCACGCGCGACGGCCTGGTGGTCCGCATGAAGGACGAGCAGTGGGATCTCGTCCTGAACATCAACCTCCGCGGAACCTTCCTCTTCACCCGCGCCGCCGCTCGACCCATGATGAAGGGCGCACGTGGCCGGATCATCAACATCGCCAGTGTTTCCGGCCTGATGGGCAACCCCGGCCAAGCGAATTACTCGGCCTCCAAGGCGGGCGTCATCGGCCTCACCCGAACGGTGGCCCGCGAACTGGCGGGCCGCGCGATCACCGTCAATGCGGTGGCCCCGGGCTTCATCGCCACGGAGATGACCGCTGCCCTGGGGGAGGACCTCCTGGCGCAGATCAAGAAGGAGATTCCCCTCGGACGCCTGGGCGATCCGCAGGATGTGGCGGATGCGGTTTTGTACCTCGCCAGCGATGCGGCCAGCTTCATCACCGGCCATGTCTTGACGCTGGATGGCGGATTGACCGTATAGTGCCCGTAAGTTGCCCAAAATGCCCCAGGAACGTATAGACACCGGAAACAAAAATCGCTATATCTTGTGCGTGATGTGGCAAGCGACCGCGGCGCGCAAGTTTGTTGAGTCGCGGTAGTTTTGTAGATTCTCGTAATCGGCGGGTGGACGTCCCACCCTATATCAACGGCGGATTCAGGAGACCGTTCAGGTGGCCTCAGTTGAAGAACGCGTGATCGACATTGTTGCCGAGCAACTCGGCGTGAGCAAAGACCAGATTTCCCGTGAGACGTCCTTCGTCAACGACCTGGGCGCCGACTCCCTCGATACGGTGGAGTTGGTCATGGAGTTGGAGGAGGAGTTTGACATCAACATCCCCGACGACGCGGCGGAGAAGATTCAGACCGTCGGCCAGGCCATCGACCACATCGAGAAGGCAGTTGCCGAAAACCAAGCCTCCTCTTCCTGACGACTGGCGATCTTGTCCATGAAAAGGCGCGTTGCGATCACGGGCCTCGGCGTGGTTACCTCGCTGAGTTGCAAGGTCGAAGACCTCTGGACTCGACTCTGTAACGGCGAGAGCGGTGTGCGCTTGATCACCCGCTTTGACACCACCCGGTTCCGCGTTAAATTCGGCGGCCAGTTGGAAAACTGGACCACGGACGGTTATCTCGAAGGCAAGGGTGCCAAGCGAATCGATCGTTTCGCCCAGTTCGCGCTGGTCGGAGCGATCGATGCCGTGCGCGATGCGGGCATCGACTTCTCTCAGATCGATCCCTGCCGCTGTGGAGTCACCTTGGGCTCCGGCATCGGCGGTTTGGAGGAGATCGAGACCCAGCACGCACGCCTCTTGGAAAAGGGACCGGACAAGGTCTCGGCCTTCACCATCCCCAAGTTGATGGTCAACGCCGCTAGCGGCCAGGTGGCCATCCAGTTTGGACTCCGGGGCCCCAGTCAAGCCGTGGCCACGGCCTGTGCCAGCGCCACCAACGCCATCGGCGAGGCGTTCCGCGCCATCCAGTTTGGCGTGGCCGACGTCATGGTCACCGGCGGCACCGAGGCCGCCGTCACGCCCATGGGCATCAGCGCCTTTGCCGCCTCGCGCGCCCTCTCCGAACGCAACGACGCCCCCACCAAGGCCAGTCGTCCTTGGGATGTGGACCGCGACGGCTTCGTGCTCAGCGAAGGCGCGGGAATCCTGGTCCTTGAGGAACTGGAACTCGCGCGCCGCCGCGGTGCGCGGATCTACGCGGAACTGCTCGGCTACGGCGCCAGTTGCGATGCCGGACACATCACCCAGCCCGACAAGGATGGGATCGGCGCCGCCAAGGCCATGGAACTCGCCGTGCGCGACGCCGGTGTCGATGGCACCGAGGTCGGCTATATCAACGCCCATGGCACGAGCACCCCGCTCGGTGATCAGGCCGAAAGCGCCGCCATCAAGGCCGTCTTCCGCGATCATGCCTACAAGTTGTGCATCTCCAGCACCAAGAGCCAGTTGGGGCACACCTTGGGCGCCAGCGGCGGCATCGAACTCGTGGTCACGGTCCTCTCTCTACGCGACGGGATCATCGCCCCGACGATCAACCTCGATACGCCCGACCCCGCGTGTGACCTGGATTACACGCCCAACACCGCGCGGCAGCGGAACATCTCCGTCGCGATGTCCAATAGCTTTGGCTTTGGGGGGCATAACGCGTCGGTCGTCGTCAGTAAGCTCCGCAACGGCAGCGTCTGACGCCCGACAGATCAGCGACCGCCCCGGCGGCACCGCCTGGAGGCACTTCGGCAAGGAGGCTGAAGATGAGGGCACGACTCTCCGTAGCAGGATCGGCCTGGATGGCCGTCATCGGCGTCTTGGGGGGGCTTTGGGCTTTGCCCTGCGGTGCCGCGGATGGCTGGGTAGCGCCCCAGCAGGCGATCCTCCGCACTTCGGCCACCGAGCCCGCCGCGCCGGCCGGTGCGCCGCAGGCTCCCCCCGCGACCTTCGTCCTTCCCACGCCGCCGGCCGAGGCTAGCGCGGCCCCCGTCGCACCGGCCAATGCCGTCACGGCTCCCGGCGCGCGGTCCGTTCCCGCCGCGGCCAGCTCTGCTCCCGCCGCGGCCGTTGGGCCTGCCGCCCCCGGCCCCGTACGCCCCGCCGCGCGTGTCGTCGATGGCAAAGTGACCTTGCCCAGCGACCAGGGGCAGATCTGGCGCGAGTACGATATCACCCCCTACACGCTCCGCGTCACCACCACCAATCGGCCCGAACAGGCGATCGTGGACTGGGTGCTCCGCGAGACGGGATATGAGGTCTGGCATAGCGATCCCCTGGGCGTCCTCAGCGCCAATCGCCGCACGCTCCGCGTGTATCACACCCCGCAGGTGCAACACGTCGTCGCCGAGATCGTCGACCGCTTCGTGGCCAGCCAGGCTGCCAGTCACGTCTTCGGACTCCGCATCGTGAGCGTCGATCAACCCAACTGGCGCTCGCGCGTGCAGCAGGGCCTGCGTCCCGTGGCCGCTCAGACGCCCGGCGTCCAGGCCTGGTTGATGGAGAAAGAGGACGCAGCCATGCTCCTGGCCGATCTCCGCCGCCGCAGCGACTTTCGCGAACACGGTTCTCCGCACCTCTTGTTGAACAGCGGCCAATCCACCGTGGTCTCTTCCACGCGCGCTCGGCCGTACGTCCGCGATGTGACCGTGCGCGCCGATGCCTGGCCCGGGTTCGACTCGCAGCCGGCCCAAATTGATGAGGGCTTCTCGCTGGAGTTCAGCCCCTTGCTCTCGATCGACGGACGCGTGGTGGACGCGACCGTCAAGTGCGACGTGGATCAGGTCGAGAAGCTGATCCCCGTGGTCCTCGACACCCCCACCGCCAACGCCCCGCGCCAACGAACGCAAATCGAGGTCCCGCAGATCGTCCGCGCTCGAATTCTGGAGCGCTTCCGCTGGCCGGTGGAGCAGGTGCTCCTGGTCGGGCTGGGAATGGTGCCCATGCCGACGCCGACCGACGCCAAACCCCTGCTGCCCGGCCTCACGCTCGGGACCCCCGCCGCCCGGTCCGATCTCCTCTTGCTCATCGAGAGCAAAGGCGAGGCGGCCACTCAGGCCCAAGGCGCCTCGCCCGCACGTGCGCGCGAAGCCCGAACCTACCACGGCCGGTACTGAGTATTGGTTCCCGCCAGGCGCATGGCAGCGGCGCCGGACGTCTCCGTGCGTGACTCACGCATTGTCGCTCTGCCTCTCTGGTATGGGGGCTCGTTATCCAGAATGGTGGATCTCTCGACGGCAGTTATGGCTGGACTACAATAGGACCTGAATTTGGGCACGTTAGTGCAGTGAGTTGGATTAACGGTTCGTATTGCAGGTGGTCTGCGGCGGTGGGGGCCATGCCCATGCCCACACTCGGCGTGGGCCCGCTTGCCGTGGATGTGCAAGAGCTGAATGTCAGATGGCCACGACGGTGGGGGCCGCTGCCGGCCTGTCCGGCTGTGTGGTACGCCCGCTACGGAAGCCTGGGGCGCACACGAAGACAACGAGCCGCGCCTGCCGCGCTTCCGGCTTCGGTAGGGCCGCCGCGGTACGAGTGATGAGGTCTTGGTTGGCTTATGGTCGCAATGCGTCGAGTTGTCATTACCGGCATGGGGCTCATCAGCCCCTTGGGGAACTCTAAGGAAGCCCTCTGGGAGTCGATCTGCGCGGGCCGCAGCGGCGTGCGCGAGATGGCGCTCATCCCGCCCGGGACGCTGCCCCTGCCTTTTGCCGCCGAAGCCTGGCAGTTCCAAGGCAAGATCGAAGACTTCGGCCCCTTGAGCAAGGAGCAATCCAAGGCCATCCGCAAAGGGCTGAAGGTCATGTGCCGCGAGTGCCAGATGGGCGTTGCCGCGGCCCAATTGGCCCTGCACGATGCCGGCCTGGACGGCAAGACGAATCCTGTGCGCACGGGAATCGCCTTCGGCGCCGACCACATGATAACGCTGCCCGAGGACTTCTCCTCCGGGGTTCTCCAGTGCGTCAGCGATGGCCGCTTCGACTTCTCGCGCTGGCCCACCGAGGGCATGCCCAAGATGTCTCCCTTGTGGCTGTTGAAATATCTCCCCAACATGCCCGCCAGCCACTTGGCGATCTACAACGACTTCCGCGGGCCGAACAATTCGCTCACCATGCGCGAGGCGGCCGCCAACGTGGCCGTGGGCGAGGCCTATCAGGCCATCCTTCGCGACGGGGCCGACGTCATGTTGGCCGGCGCCACCGGGACCCGCCTGCACCCGATCAAGATCATCCACGCCATGCAGCAGGAGCAGGTCTCCACCGCCGACGGCAATCCCTCCGCTGCCTGCCGGCCCTTCGATCTGCACCGCACGGGCATGGTCCTCGGGGAAGGCGCGGCCGCCGTGGTCCTGGAGGAAATGAACTCTGCGGTGGCGCGTGGCGCCACCATCTATGGCGAAGTCATCGCCAGCGCGTGCAGTGCCGTGGTGGGCCGCAACATGGTGGCCCGCCGTGACCAGGCCCTGATCAACGTGCTCCACGCCGTGTTGCGCAGTGCGGACGTCTCGCCCGACGGCGTCGGACACCTGCACGCCCATGGCTTGGCCACGCATTCCTGCGACATCGATGAATCGCTGGCCATCCACGAGGTCTTTCGCCGCCGCGATCGGGCCTTGCCGGTGGTGGCGGCCAAGAGCTACTTCGGCAACTTGGGCGCGGCCAGCGGCATGGTCGAGTTGGCGGCCAGCCTTCTGGCCGTGCGGCAAGGGCACCTCTTCCCCGTGCTCAATTATGAGACTCCCGACCCCGACTGCCCCGTGGCGGCGGTCAGGGCCCACGACGTGCCGGCCGGACAAACGTTCATCAATCTCAGCGTCACCCCGCAAGGCCAGGCCAGCGCCCTGTTGGTCCGCCGCTGGGACTGAGCCGGCCAGAAGGCCGGGGGTTGCATGCCGGCTATTTGTCGTGCCGAACAGGCAGAAAGCGGCGGCCGCTTGCTGCGAAGCGACCTAAGGTGCTCGTGCTGGGGCGTTTGGAGCACGTGAGGCGCGGCACAGAGGTCTGGCGACACGCATTTCAGGGGATCGTGTCGGCGAGGGACTGGCCGGGCAGCACGAATGTGCCGGGGGGGGCGACTTGACACCCCCGCTTCTCGCCAGTATGCTTACCAGATTATCACGCCCCGCTAAGTTGTGCTCTCAGAAGGTTTTCGGGCGTTCACCGCCGGTCTTGCGTGCGGCGGCGGACGGTCAGGACGGTCTTGTATTGCCTTGTGCTGGACCGCTCGCGAGCGCAGCTTGGCGGACGGTCGCGGGATAGCATCGTTTTTTGACTGGAGATGGCAACCGCCCCCACAGGGGAAAGTGAATTCGATGGACCCAAGCGAACTGTTGCGGATCGTGGACACGATCCATCGCGACAAGAACATCGACAAAGAGATTGTTTTCCAGGGTATCGAGGCGGCCCTTGTGTCGGCCGCCAAGAAACGCTTTGGAGAAGAATCCGAGGTGATCGTCCAGATCGATCGCGTCACCGGCGCGATCACCGGGACGCACAACGGTGTCTCAATGGCTCCGGAGGAAATCTCCGAACGGATCGGAGCGCAGACCGCCAAGCAGGTCATGATCCAGAAGATCCGCGAAGCCGAACGCGATGCCCTCTACGATGAATACGATGACCTCAAGGCGCAACTGGTCACCGGCGTCGTTCAACGCTACGAAGGCGGAGCGGCCGTCATCTCCCTCGGCAACGTCGAGGCCATCCTCCCGCGCGGTGAGCAAATCCCCGGCGAAACCTACCACAACAACGAGCGGGTTCGCGCCACCGTCTATGAAGTCCGTAAGATGGGCAGCCGGGTGAAGATCATCCTCAGCCGCACCAAAACCCATCTCGTCCAACGACTCTTCGAACAGGAAATCCCCGAAATCATCGACGGGGTTATCGAAATCAAGGCCATGGCCCGCGAACCCGGCTACCGCACCAAGGTCGCCGTCAGCAGCAGCGATCAACGCGTCGACTGCGTCGGCGCCTGCGTCGGCGTTCGCGGCAATCGAATCAAGAACATCGTCGACGAACTGGCGGGCGAACGCATCGACATCGTCCGCTGGAGCGACGATATGCAGGTCCTGATCCCCAATGCCCTCCAGCCCGCCGAGGTCGAAGAGGTCATCCTCTGCCGCATGCTCGGCCGCGCCGTGGTCCTGGTGCGCGAGGACCAGCTCTCCTTGGCCATTGGCAAACGCGGTCAGAATGTCCGTCTCGGCAGCAAACTCTGCGGCTGGGACATCGAGATCATGACCCGCGAAGAGCTCGAAGAGCAAATCAACCAGGCCGTGATGGGCTTCGCCGCCTTGGAAGGCCTCGGCGACGAACTGGCGGATAAGTTGGTGGGCGAAGGCTTCCTGTCCTACGATGACCTCTCCGTGATCGAGCCCAGCGCCTTGATGGAGATGGGCGGCCTCACCGCCGAACAAGTCGATAAGATCGTGCAGCAGGCGGAAGTCAAAGCCGAAGCGGCCGAGCAAGAGGCCGCACGCCAGCGACGCCTGCAACGGGAACAGGAACGCCTGGAAGCCGCCACCGCGGAGGCCGAGGCCGCCGAACGCCAGGCCTCGGCCGCCGCCGCAGAGGCCACGCCCCCTGCCGCCGACAGCCCCCCCGCTGAAAACGCCGAACCGCATGTCAACAACCGGGACGAAAACCGCGCCGATGGCCAGGAGCCGGGCGAAACCTCATAGGTTGCCCGCCTCTCTGTCGCGGGTTTCCCCGGACGGCTGGAGTTGAGGACGCTAAGGGAGAGTCGAGTTGCCGATCCGCATTTACGCGTTAGCCAAACAACTGAACCTCGACAGCAAGGTGCTGGTCGACATTTGCGTCAAGGCAGGTGTCACGGGCAAGGGCTCTGCGCTGGCCAGCCTTACTGACGAGGAGACGGCGCGCGTCAAGGAATTCCTGGCGGGCAAAAAGGCCGCGCCGCTCCCCGGCGCGCCCATTCGGCCCACCACGCACGTCGATCCGCACGTCCCGCATGTCCCGGCGCCGCCCCCGGCTCCCGTCCCCACTCCCGTGCTCACTCCCGTTCCGACACCGCCGCCCATCGCGGCCGTAACGCCTGTCGAGCCTGTGGCCCCGCCAACCCCGACCGGGCCCGCCGCCTTCCGTCGCGAGGACTACATGGGGCCCGGCGGCACCTTGCCCGGCAAGATCCCCGTTCTGCCCACACGCCGGGAACTGACCCCGCGGAAGAAGTCCGATGCCGAGTCCGCAAAGTCCGCGGACAGGCCCACCGGACCGGCCATCAAGTTGGCTCCCTTGCCCACGGTCCAGCCACCCCCCATCCCCAAGACGCAAGAGCCCGCCCCGCAGAAACCCGACATCAAGCTGCCCTTGGATGCGATTCGGGCCAGCAAGGCGGGCGACAAGCCGCTCTCCGAGCATCTCCGCAAAACGGAAGAAAAACGCGCCGCGGCCAAACGCTCCGAGCCCCGCCAGACGCCTCCCGGCGCCGCCCCCGCCGATGCCGCTGCGACTCGCGGCGATAAACCCCGCCGCCGTGGCGGACCGGTTGCGGTCCCCGTCGTGGCCGCCGAGGAAGACGGCAGCAGCGCCCTGGGCGGACGCGAGCATCGCCAACTGAAACGCAAACGCCTGGCCAAGACCACGCAGGCACGGCCCGGCGAGGAAGAAGAAGCGACCGTCGCCTCGCGCCGTCCGGCACGCATCCGCCGCACCGGCGCCAACACGGCCGCTCCACGCAAAACCCAGGTGAGTCTGCAATTGCCCTGCACGGTCCGCGAGTTCTCCGAGGCGATCGGCGTTCCGGCGCGCGAGGTCCTCGGCAAACTCCTGGGCATGGGCACGCTCAGCAATATCAACGCCGAACTCAGCGCGGAAGTCGCGGAACTCCTGGCCGTCGAACTGGGGGTGGAAATCCAGCTTCGGCGACCGGTGGCCCTCGAAGAACGGGTCATCGAACGCCTGCAGCACGACGACGCCCCCGAGGACCTCCAGCCTCGCGCCCCGGTGGTCACCTTCCTGGGCCACGTCGACCACGGCAAGACCTCGCTCTTGGATCGCATCATCGGCTTGAACGTCGCCGCCAGCGAAAAGGGCGGCATCACGCAGCACATCCGCGCCTACCGCGTGGATAAGGACGGCCGTTGCGTGGCCTTCGTCGATACGCCCGGTCACGAGGCCTTCACCGAAATGCGTGCCCGCGGGGCCAACGTCACCGACATCGCCGTGCTGGTGGTCGCCGCCGACGACGGCGTGATGCCCCAGACCGAAGAAGCCATCAGCCATGCCCGCGCCGCCGGCGTGCCCATCGTCGTCGCCCTGAACAAGGTCGACCTGCCGGGCCTGAACATCAACCGCGTCATGCAGCAATTGGCGACGGCCGAACTGTTGCCCAGCGAATGGGGCGGCGATGTGGAAGTCGTGCAAACCAGCGCCGCCACCGGCAAGGGACTGGACGATCTGTTGGAAACCCTGCTCACGGTGGCCGAACTCCGTGAATACAAGGCCAATCCCCAACGCCCGGCCAGCGGCACCTGCCTGGAGTCCGAACTGCACGAAGATCGAGGCGTCGTCGCCAAGGTCCTCGTGCAAAACGGCACGCTGCACAGCGGCGATCTGGTGCTCTGCGGCGCCGCGTTCGGACGCGTCAAGGCCATGTACGACACCCTCGATCCCCATCGCCGCCTGGAAGAGGCCGGGCCCTCGACCCCGGTGAACATCACCGGCCTGCACATCCCGCCCGGTGCCGGCGACTCCTTCTACGTCCTGGACGACATCAGCCAGGCCCGCGAACTGGCCGAACAACGCGCCGCCAGCAGTCGCCGCGTCGAACTGGCCGGTGGCCGGCCGCACGTCACCCTCGAAAATCTCTTCGAGACCCTGGGCCACGAAAACGATGTGCGGACCCTGAACATCATCCTCCGCGCCGACGTCCGCGGCTCCATCGAGGCCATCCGCAAGGAACTCGGCAAATTGCAGCACCCCGAGGTGCAGATCAAGATCCTGCAGGCGCTGGTGGGCGGAATCACCGAGGCCGATGTGCAGTTGGCCGACGCCTCCGACGCCGTGATCATCGGCTTCAACGTCGTCCCGGACGAAAAAGCCCGCGTCCTGGCCGACGTACGCGGCGTGCAAATCCGCCGCTACGATATCATCTACCAGGTCACGGAAGACGTGCGCGCCGCCTTGGAGGGCATGCTCAAACCCGAAAAACGCGTCCAGGAAATGGGCCGCTCCCTCGTGCAACGTACCTTCCACATCAGCCGTGTCGGCACCGTGGCCGGTTGCCGCGTGATCTCCGGTACGATCCAACGCGATTGCCGAGTGCGCGTCATCCGCGAAAGCCGCGTGATCGGCGATTACGGTCTGGAATCGCTCAAACGCGAGAAGGACGACACGCGCGAAGTGCGCGAGGGCATGGAGTGCGGTATGAAGGTGGCCGGGTTCGACGACGTGAAAGAGGGGGACGTGCTGGAGGCCTACAAGATCGAAGAGGTCCGCCGTACCTTCTGACGGCCTTCGTCGGCCGGTTCTGCCTGCGAGGACCGCCATTGGCAAACTACCTCTAACCACCGAGCCCAAACCCCGCGATGTCGTCTCGACGCGCTCAGAAAACGGCTGAAGCCATCCGCTCCGTGGTGAGCATGGCCATCCTCGCCGAAATCCGTGATCCCCGCGTGCGCGACGTCACCGTCACCCATGTGGAAGTCGCCGGCGACTTGCGCAGCGCCAAGGTCCACGTCTCGGTCATGGGCACCGAGAACAAACAAGTCCTCACCCTTCGCGGCCTGCAGAATGCCGCCGGCTTCCTGCAATCGCGGATCGCCGAAAAGGTGGAGATGCGCTTCACGCCCAAGTTGACCTTCGTGCTCGACCAGGGTGTGAAACGCTCCATTGAAGTCGCCAAGATCCTCAAACGCGTCTTGCCGCCCACGCCGGACTCCGAAGCACGGGAGGAGTCCGCCGCGGACGCGGATACAATGGATGAAAACGCTTCCCTGGAAGATCAGCCCGGGCCCGCCGCCGAAGACGCCGCCCCCGGCCACGATCGTGAAGATTTGCCGTAAGAATCTGCCCCAGAGCCGCTACAGCCAGCCTGGGCGGCTGGGAATCGGGAGGAGTGAAAGCGCCCTATGTCGTCATCACCGAGCCGCGCCGCCCAATTCGCCAAGATCTACAAGGTCCTCAAAAAGTCCTATAAGCCCGTAGCCCCTACGGCCGATCGCCAGGTCCTGGAACACCTGGTCTTCGCCTGCTGCCTGGAGAACGCCCACTTCGAGAAGGCCGAAGAAGCGTTCGCCACCCTCGTGCACACCTTCTTCGATTGGAACGAGATTCGCGTCACGACCGTCAAAGAACTGGCCGAAATCCTCGCCGTCCTCCCCGACCCGGCCGCCGCCGCCACACGCCTCAAACGCGTCCTGCAGCACGTCTTCGAGTCCACCTACAGCTTCGACCTCGAAGACATGCGCAAGAAGAACCTCGGCCAGTCCGTCGAACGTCTGCAAAAATTCACCGGCATCACGGATTTCGTGGTCTCGTATGCCGTCCAGAACGCGCTGGGGGGCCACTCCATCCCCTTGGACAGCGGCACCCTGGGCGTGCTCCGTTTGCTCGATCTGATTACCGATAAGGACGTCAAGGAAGGGGCGGTTCCCGGTTTGGAGCGGGCCATCGCCAAGAACAAGGGGGTCGAGTTCGCCTCCTTGCTCCATCAGTTGGGCGCCGACTTCGTGGCCAATCCCTATGTGCCCGCCTTCCACAAGATCCTGTTGCAGATCAGTCCCGACCTGGGGCCCAACCTGCCCAAGCGGCGGCCCAAGCCCAAGCCCGAGGCCGAACCGGCCACCGCGGCCGGCGAGGCCAAACCGTCCTCGGCCGAGGCCCCAGGCAAACGCGCCAAGAAGGCCAAGAAGGGATCGGACGAAGCCGTCGCGGCGCCGCACGTCGAACCGCCGCCGGCGCCCAAACCGGCCTCTGTCAGTGCGCCTGAGCCCGAAAGCAAGCCCGGGGCCGGCAAAAAGAAGCCCGCCCCCCCGGCCAAGAGCCTGCCCCAAGGCCGCCCCAGCCAGTCGGGCCGGTCCAGCGGCACGGAAGTGCCCAGCGGTTCGGCCGGCTCCAAGAAAGAACCGGCCGGCCGAGCGGAACCGTCGGTGGGCAAGAAATCGGTCGCCGCCGGACTGTCCAAACGCAAGCCCCGCTAACCGCTTCGCCCGTCTGGGGGCACGTCTCGTATGCCACGCTCGTTGTTGGTCTTTGCATGCTTGTTGGTCGCGCCGGGCATTCCGCTCGCCGCCCCCTCGCCCTTACCGGCTACGCCGCAGTCGCTGGCCAGCCAACCCTCCGTTGCCACGACCAAAGGCCAGGCCCAGCGATCGGCCTCCGACGCCGCCGATAAGCTCCTGCTGGAAGACCCGCCCCAGCCGCTGACCGAGAAGGTCGCGCGCAACGAAGCCGAAGAAGACCGCCTGCAGGCCTTGGCCCTCTTCGCCACGGCGCGCGCCCTGGAACGCCAAGAAGAATACGCGGCCGCGCTGGAACACTACCAGCGCGCCTTTCGCTACGATCCCAAGTCGGGCGAGATCCTCTCCTGCATCGTGCATCTCGGCGCGCGCCTCAATCGCGCCGCCGAAGTGGCGCGCTACGCGCGCAAATCCGCCGACCTGGACGACGGCGACCCCGGCCTGCTGGCGCGCCTCGGCCTGTTGCTGGCCAAGCAGGGCGACTGGGAAGCCGCCGCCACCGTCTACGGCAAGGTCCTCAAGGCCCAACGCGGCGAGAAGTTCGCCGCCGCCGACGTCGTTCTGCACCTGGAACTGGGGAAGCTCTATCACCTCCTGGAGAAGTACGACCTGGCGGCAGACAGCTTTTCGCGCGTCCTCTATGCCGTCGAGCATCCCGAGGAGTCCGGCCTCAACGACAAGCTCAAGGCCGAACTGATCAGCGAGCCCGGCCCGATGTACAACCTCTTCGGCGAGGCCTTCCTGCACGCCGGACGCCACGACGCGGCGCGCAATGCGTTCGAAAAGTCGTACAAAGCCACACGCGACCGCGGGCTGCGCGGCTTTCACCTGGCCCAGGTCGACGCCCAGGCCGGCCTGCCCGAAAAGGCCCTGGCCAATCTGCAACTCTACTTCGATCAGGCCCTTTCCAGCGAAGGCACGGCCCCCTATCGCCTGCTGGCCGATGTGCTCCAGGCCCTGGGCAAGGCCGACGAACTGATTCCCCGGCTGGAGAAGCTGCACGCCGAGGATTCGGCCAACATCCCGCTGGGTTACGCGCTGGCCGGCTACTATCGCGAGAAAGAACAGTTCGACAAGGCCGAGAAACTGTACCAGGCCGTGCTCAAGAAAAGCCCCAACATGGTCGGCCACCGCGGCCTGGTCGAGATCTACCGCAAGACCCGCCGCGCCGAGCCGCTGTTGCTCGTGCTGGGCCAGGCCGTGGCCAAGACCTCGGCCCTGGAACCGTTGGGCCCGGAGGTCCGCGCCGTCTGCGAGGACCGCGCGCTGGTCGAGGCCCTGCTGGCCGCCGCGCGCAAGCTGCACAAGAGCAACTCCAAGAAGCTGGACTACAACACGCGCGTCGCCATGGCTCTTTTGTCCCTGCAGCAGAAGGACTTCGACGCGGCGCGCGAGTTCTTCGACCTGGCCATCGCCGCCCAGCCCAAGAAGGCCCCCGAGTTGCTGCTGGAATGGGGCCTGGCCCTCATGCTCCAGGAGAAAGCCGCGCTGGCCATCGAGGTCCTGCAACGCGGAACGGAGTTGAAGGCCACCCCCGAGAGCCGCAGCGCGTTCTACTACTATCTGGCCGGCGCTTTGGCGTCCGAGAAACGCTACGACGAAGCCCTGGCCGCGGCGCGCAAGGCGGCCGAAGGCCGCAAGGAGAACGCGCGCCTCAACGGCCGCGCGGCCTGGGTGCTCTACGTCGCCAAACGCCACGACGAGGCGTTCAAAGCCTACACGGCCCTCATCGATCGCTTCGGCTCCGAATACGATTCGCCCGACACGCGCCAGGCCCTCCGCGAGGCCAAACTCATGCTCTCCAACCTCTGCGTGCTCACCCATCGTCCGGCCCAGGCCGAACAGTGGCTGGAGCAGGTGCTGGACGAGTTCCCCGACGACGTCTCGGCCCTCAACGACCTGGGCTACCTCTGGGCCGAGCGCGGCGTGCACCGGCAACGCGCCCTGCGCATGACCCAGGCCGCGGTGGACGAAGATCCCGACAATCTCGCCTACCGCGACAGTCTCGGCTGGGCCCTGTACCAATTGGGACGCTACGAACAGGCCGCGGTGGAATTGGAAAAGGCCGCCGCCGGCGATAGACCCGACGCCGTGATCCTCGAGCATCTCGGCGATACCTATCACAAGCTGGGGCTGCACGATAAGGCGCGCCAAGCGTGGAAACGCGCCGTCGCCGCCTTCCGCGAAGAAAAGGAAGAAGACAAGGCCCTGCGGGTCGAGTCGAAAATCAAAGGTAAGTGACGCGGCTCCCCCGGCCCGTCCGGGCCCCGGGACCCAAGCCACGCACGGTTCAACCACACTAGTAGATCCTGCATTGCCAATGAACCGAGGGCGACCATCGGAAGCCCGGTTTGCCCGACCTCTCGTTGGTCGGCCGGGGTCATTAGGAATGTAGAGAGCAAAAAAGAGAGACGTTTATGGCTGGTCATTCCCATTGGGCCGGAATCAAGCACAAAAAGGCCCTCATCGACGCCAAACGCGGCAAGCTGTGGAGCAAACTCGCCAAGGCGATCATCGTCGCCGCACGCAGCGGCGGCGATCCCGACATGAACATCCGCCTCCGCACGGCCATCGACGCCGCCAAGGCCGTGAGCCTGCCCAAGGAGAATATCCAGCGCGCCATCAAACGCGGCACCGGCGAAATCGAAGGCGCCGCCTACGAAGAGATGAACTACGAAGGCTACGGCCCCGGCGGCGTGGCCATCATCTGCCAGATCCTCACCGACAACCGCAACCGCACCGCCCCCGAGATCCGCAAGATCTTCGAAATGTCCGACGGCAAGCTGGGCGGGGCCGGCTGCGTGGCCTGGATGTTCGACACCAAGGGCTTCTTCGTGGTTCCCGCCGACAAGACGGACGAGGACTCCTTGATGGAGATCGCCCTCGAAGCCGGGGCCGACGACGTCAAGCATTACGGCGACAAGTTCGAGATCACCTGCAGCCCCGAGGCTTATCGCGAGGTCTCCTCGGCCCTGACCAAGGCAGGCATCGAGCCCGAATCCAGCGAAATCACCCGCATCCCCAGGGACACGGTCGACCTCGACGCCGACATGGCGCGCAAGGTCCTCAAGCTCATGGAGCGCCTGGACGACCACGACGACGTGCAGAGCGTCTCCTCCAACTTCAACATCCCCGACGAAGTCATGGCCGAAATCGGCGAAGGCTAGCGCATGGCTTGGCGCAGCGGCGACATTACCGGGTGCCCTGGCCACGCAAACGTGGCCTGTTCAGTAGGTCAGGCACCCCGTGCCTGACAGGCTGCTCAGGCCCGGCCGGAGAATAATCTCCGTACTCCTCACGCTCCGCGTGAGGGAGAACCTCACGCGGAGCGTGATCTCTGTAGGTCAGGCACCCCGTGCCTGACTGCGGCTGTGCCGATACGGCGTGCGTCCCGTGCCAGGCGAGGGTAGCCCCGATAGCTTGGCGACGAACCCTCCAGAACTGAGGGACGAATCCAGCCATACATCCCCGAACCAGCCGAGGACCGTTCGGTCAAGGCAGGCCCGAAGAGCGGGAGGATCTTCCGCGAAGGCGCCAAGGCGCAAAGCCGCAAAGTTGGAGCGGAGAAAGACGGGATACAGTCATCTCCGCAGTTTCCTCCTGTTCGGCTTCCCCGCGTGGGCTTGCAGATACGGGGCAATACCCGGCGTGTCAGCCATTCTTGCGAGCAGCACCCTTCGGACGTACAATGCCTCGGGGCCGGTGCTCAACAATGGCCGCAGCCGGTCGGAAATCCGCTCGGCACAGTCCTTCCGTCCGGCAACTGATCCGAGCGCCTGCCAACCTTCCTTCCTCCCTCATTTTCAGCCTTCCTCGGAACGCCAGTCCATGCCATCTTCCGCCCTGCAGATTGTCTTGATCGCGGTGGTTCTTGGAGGTTCGTTGTCGGCGGCAGAGGCTCCTCCGCTGCCTGCTCATCCGCGCCTTCTGTTCAACGCCGCCGGCATCGAACAGCTTCGACAGCGAATCCGGCAACCGCCCTGGACGAAGGTCTGGGCGAGCCACCTCGCCTCTTTGGAAAAACAGATCAAACGGGAAGTCGAATTGCCTCCTCGCGGCGGGAACTGGTCGCACAACTACGTTTGCCCGACGCACGGCGCCCGTTTGGAGCGAGGGCGTCGCATTGGTCCTTGGCATTGGGAATACAAGTGTTCGGTGGGGCCGCACGTCCTCCGCGGCGATCCCCGTCAGGCCGAACTCGACTTCGACGGCTGCGCGATGATGTCGGTGCATGGCCACTATTCGTCGCTGGTGCGCGACCTTGGGGTGGCCTATCAGGTGACGGGCGACCGTCGCTATGCGGAGCACGCTCGGACGATCCTCTTGGCCTACGCCCGGCGGTATCTCTCCTATCCGTTGCACAACAACCAGGGCAAACTCGTCGAGAAGGGCGGTGCCCGCGTGGCCTCGCAATCGCTCACCGAGGCCTCTTGGCTGACGCCGATGGTCCAGGGCGCGGACCTCGTTTGGGACACGTTCGATGCGTCGCAACGCGAGATGCTAACGGAAAAGCTGTTCCGGCCGGCCATCGAGGAGACGATTCTCAACCGCTCCAAGAAGCCGACGGTCCACAACATTCAGTGCCACCGCAACAGCGCGGTGGGGTTGGTGGGCTTCCTGCTGGACGATCGGCGGCTGATCCATGAGGCCATCGACGGCCTTCACGGCTATCGCGCCAACATGGCCGGCGGCGTCCAACCGGACGGCATGTGGTTCGAAGGGGCCTGGGGCTATCACTTCTTCACCATTCTCGGGACCTGGCCCCTGGTCGAGGCCGCGAAGAACTGCGGCATCGATCTCTACGGCCCGGATTTCCGGAAACTGTTCGACGCGCCGCTCCGTCTGGCGACGCCTGACTTCCGGCTGCCGGCCTTCAACGACAGCGGCGAAGTGACGATCGGCCGGCAGGCGGAACTCTACGAGTTGGCCTATGCTCGATACCACGACGCCACCTACGCCGCCTTGCTGGCACGCAGCAAACGCACCGGCAACATGGCCCTCTGGTTCGGCGTCCCCACGATCGCCGCTGGCCGGTTGCCCCAATCCCAATCGCGGAATGCCGAGGGATCGGGCTATGCCATCCTCCAACAGGGCGACGGCGCGCAGGCCACGTGGCTTTGCTTGAAGTACGGCCCGCACGGCGGAGGACATGGCCATTTCGACAAGAACCACTTCGTGCTGTACGGCCAAGGCGCGGTGCTGATGCCCGACTCGGGCACGCACGCCTACGCCTCGCCGCTCCATCGCGATTGGGACAAGACGAGCTTCGCGCACAATACGCTGGTCGTCGATCAGGCCACGCAGGACAAGTCCACCGGCAAGTGCTTGTGCTTCGGATCGGCCTCGGGCGCCGACTATGCCATGACCGATGCGGGGCCGATCTACCCGAACGTGCGATTCGTTCGCACCGCCGCGATGCTTTCGCCCGAGTTGGTGCTGTTCGTCGACCACGTGCAAGCCGACAAGCCGCGCACCCTGGATCTGGTCTGCCATCACCACGGCCGGTGGGAGAATCTCCCGGCTGGCCAGCCCTTCGTGCTGCCCGATGCACCGGGCTTCAAGTGCCTTCGCGACGCCACGACGCGCGCCGCCACGGCCGGATGGATGCTGACGCTGAAACACCAAGACGGCCCGACGAGCCGGATCATCCTGGCCGGCGATACACCGACCGAAGTCATCACCGGCACGGGCGTCGGCCGCACCACCGAGGACCGCGTTCCGCTGGCCGTCTTCCGGCGACTCGCCAAGGAGACCGTCTACGTCTGGGCCGTCTCCTTGATGGAGTCGCCGGTCACGCTTTCCCTGGTTCCCGGAGGCACACCTGCCACGACCGTCTCGGTAAAGACGGCAACGGACACTTGGCGCGTCACCGCCGATGCCCAGGCCGGAAGCGTCAAGCTCCTGAAGCCCTGACACGGGCCCCTGAGACGCCGGCCTGGCACAATGGGCCCTCAGTCCAGTAGGTCAGGCACCCCGTGCCTGACAGCGGCTGCTCAGGCCCGGCCGAAGAATAATCTCCGTACTCCTCACGCTCCGCGTGAGGGAGAACCTCACGCGGAGCGTGAGGAGTACAAGAATAGATCGGAAAGCCATTCTTCGGTTGATCCTCAGGTCCGGCGTGCCTCTCCGGCGCCGCACCACCGTCGACTCGGCCTGCGGCCCGTGCCGCCTATTCCTTCTCGTAGTGCTCGACCTTCGGCCAGTAGGTCTCGAACTTGAAGGCCGGGCTGTTGTCCAGGTCGTGGCATGTCGCGCACAGGTGCTTCTGCGACTCCTCCTTGGTCACGACCATCGCCTTCTGCAGCTTGGCCTGCAAGTCGGCGTTGGACCCCATCTCCGCCGCCACGTGCGCCTCGCCCGGTCCGTGGCACGTCTCGCAGCCCACGTCGATCATCTTCGGCGTGCTCTGCTGGCTCCAGAAACCGCTTTCATAGGGGAAGTACTTCTGCGGGTTCCAGCCGATCACGTGGCAACTGATGCACTCCGGATCGTGGTGCCGCGGCGGATCGGCCTGGACCAGCGTATCATAGGCCTTCGCGTGCCCGCTCTTCTTCCACACCTTGTACGACGCCTCGTGGCACGCCTCGCACTTCTCCGAGCCCACGAAGCGGCCGTTCAGCTCGCGCTGCGGATGCGGGGCGGGCCGCAGCCCCAGCCCCTCGAACCCCAGGTCCTTCAAGCGGTCCTGATACGAAGCCATCAACGCGCGCATGTCCCTGGAATTCGGGAACCGCGAGTCCAACGGCACGCGCTGGTAGCGATAGGGCTGCTGCGGATCGTCGTACAACGCCACCACGATCACGTTCATCCCCTTCTCGCCCACCTCCACCAGCAAGGCCTTGTTGGGCGCCAACACCTCGGCTCGCGCCGGCGGCTCCGGCGCGCCGCCCGCCGTCACCACCATCTGAAATTCCGGAAACCTCCGCGCCAGCCCCTTCGATTCCTCGATCGTGGCAAAGGCCAGCAACACCAGGTAATCCGCCTTGCCCTTCAACTCGCGCACCACCGGCTCCAACTTCTCCTCGGGCACGGCCAGCATGACCTCCGGGTTGCGCACCTCCTGCTGATACTGCTTGCCCAGCACCGCCGTCACGCCCACGCGCGTCGCGCCGGACTGAATCACCTGATACGGACCAACCATCGCCGCGTCAAAGGCAAACAGGCCCACGTTCGCCGAAACGAACGGGCTGGGCTGGTCGTCGGGGCCGCGCGTGGTCACCGACAAGAGCTCGCCCGCCGGCAATCGCAGATCGCTCAACCCCAGGCCGATGGCGTTATAGCCCATGCGGCGATAGGCCTCGAACGTGGTGTGGAACTTCAGCTCCGCCTGTTTGCCGAAGCCCTTGGACAGGGCCCCCACGTCCAGGCACACCAGCGGCCACTGCTTCTGCTCGCGCAGTTGGCGGATGAGCATGTGCCGCCGGCTCACGCCCCCCTTCATGCGATCCAGACCCGCGCAGCCGCACGGCTCCAGATAGCCCTCCTGCCGGCCGCTGATCAAGAACGCCAACTTCGGCGGCGCCTCCGGCCAGTCCACAAAAATCGGCCCGTTCTCTTTGATGGGATCGAAATCGCCTCCCCCGTGCTTCCCGGAAGAAGCCGCCGCAGTGGAAACCTCCGCGAGGATCGTGGTCTTGGAACCGATTTCGGAACCTGTGGGCAGTTTCGGCTCGCTCGGCTGCCCGACCTGGCTGCGATGGTCCTCCAAGGGGCTCTGCGGTTCGCTCGCGGCGGACGTCATCCGCGGGGCCGGCGGAGAGGACTCCATCGACGGCTGGATCGGCCGCGGAGCCTCAGATACCGGCCGCAGCGGACGCTCGGACTGTGGCAGTAGACCCGGCGCCTGCTCGCTGCTCCGCAGCGGATTGGAACGCGCCTCGGCAGCGCCGGGCGAACTGCCTTCCACGGGCACGGCCGGTTCCATCGCGCCACGCAAGGGATGCGCGCCGCCGACCGGTGACGAGGGATCCTCGGACGCCAACCGCATCGGCTCCCGACTCGCCGGATCTGCCGCCGGTGCCGTGGCCGCCGCCTCGGCCGGCGCTGCGATCGCCGCCGGGGCCGACGTCTCCGCCAAGGTCGATGGCGCGGTTGCAGGCGCCGACGCCATCGGTGTGTCGGGAGTGGGCTGCGCCATCTCGGTCGCGGCCTTGTCGGTACTTGGCGCTGCGGTGACCGCCGGTTCTCCGCCCACATCCGTGCGTACCGGCGGAATGGGCCCCTCGGCTGCGCGCAAAATGGTCGGCGAACGACGCGATACGCGCGGTTCCTCGCTCGAAACGTCGGCCGCGCGACGAACGGCAGACCCGCCCTCCGATCCGGATGCCGGCGGCTCTACGGGCACGCTCTCGACATGGCCGGTCTCGGGAAATCCGGGACCTCCCCCGGCCGGCTTCGCCGCCTGCGCCGTCACGATCTGGGGCTGTGGCCGCTCCGCCGACAAATCCGGCAACTCCGCGGCAGGCTGACCCTCTGCACGGACATTTTTCGGCAGGGGCTCAGACGCGACGGTGGCGGTCGCCTGGTCGGAATCCGTGGCCGAAGAACAACCACCGCTCAAGCCCAGGATTATTGTGGCCACACAAAGACTCGGCCAAAGGATCTTCCGTAATGCCATGGCGTGCGTCCGGTTCTAATTCTCGATGACAAATACCACAGACACAATAAGCTCCGGGATGTCGGGATGCGTGGTCTTGATTCGAATCCGGCCCGGAGGACTGCCCGCAGTGCCCATAAAACGTCCCGGGGGGCTGTTGGGGGCAATCTGGATGTTCAGGGTTGTGTGGGAAGCCGTGGCTCCTCGCAGAAGCTGGGTCGATGCCATCTCCGCGTGAAGAAACTTCGGCTCTGACTCCACGATCTCAAACCGCACAGACTCCGTGTGGCGGCCGCGAACGAGGATCGTCAGGTTGCGTTTGGCTCCTTGTTCCCGCGATACGCTGCCGATCCGCAAGACGCTGGCCTGAGCGTCCCAGCCAGGCCCAAACAGGCTGATCTCGCTGACAACGACCCCCTGAATGGGGATGTCGACCGTCGGCCGTTCCGCCACATTGGTTCGCAGCGTGATTGTCTGTTGAAGTGGCCCTTGGGGCAAGCCGGATTTGACCGTAATTTGCACCCGGACTCCGCTGGTGGCGCCAGCCGCCTCGGCCAAATCCTCCACGCCCAGGGGGGCAAAATCCAGCGCGAAGAACTTGGCCAGCGCGGGATCCGCAAACGAGTGCCCCAGCACCTCCAGCGGCTCCTTGCGGAAGCCGTACAGACGCACGATCTGCGTGGTGGCCTGGGTGCCCGAAAGCTGCGGAAAGATCACCTCCGCTGGGCTGGCCTGGATCGCGGCCAACATGACCCCCTTGATGGTCAATTCGATTCGCGGCTTCTGCGCGTCGTTGGTGATGATTACGGCGGTCTGGTGATAAGGGCCGGCCTGGCCATTGGATTTCCACTCCAGACGGACGCGCGTGACGCCCCCGGGCGGCAATTCGTTCTGCCCCAGACTACTGACCGTGCAACTGCAGGTGGTTGGGCCACTCTCCATGCGAAGGGGCGCATTGCCCGTGTTCCGCAACACGAATTCGTGTTCCCCCTTCAAATCCAGATCCATACGCCCGAAGTCGTACTCGGTAGAGTCCACCTGCACGCGCGGTTGTCGTTCCGCGTCACTGATCTGGATTGGGGGGGCAATGGCCTCCGGTATCAACAAGCGGAAACGCAACTCGGCGGTGGCCACGCCAGCGGCCACGCCCACGATCACAGCCAGAAACAGGAAGATCAAGCGTTTCATGTATATGGTGATTCTTGGACCGACTCACGACACGCGCGTCGTGAATCAGAATTGAGGGGCTGTATTGTAGGTGACCTAGTGTGGTGTCTCGCGCAGATGGGACATGATCGGGTGTTCGGCAAATCGCAGGGTCGGGCGACACATACTACGGCCCATCGGGCCAGCCGTTATTCCAGCCCAGGCCAACGGCCT
>CALARR010000414.1 GCA_937889015.1 uncultured Planctomycetales bacterium
GCCATGACGCACCTCGGCCAGGACACGGGCATGTGGGACGAGGAAGACGGCTTCTTCTACGACGTGCTGCGGTTGCCCAACGGGCAAGCCCAGCGGCTCAAGGTCCGCTCGATGGTGGGCCTGCTGCCGCTGTGCGCCGCCACCGCCTATGAGGGCACGTTGATGGCCAAGGAACCGGAACTCACCGAGCGGTTCATGGCCTTTCTGGACGCCCGGCCCGAACTGTGCGCGGCGATCCACGACCCGCGCAAGATTGGCGTCGGTGGCCGGCGCCTGGGATCGATCCTGGACGAAACCAAGCTCCGCCGGGTGTTGGCGAAGATGCTCGACGAGAACGAGTTCTTGAGTCCCTATGGGCTACGCTCCCTGTCGCGCTATCATGCCGACCATCCCTACGTGATGCACGCGGGCGGCCAGGAATACCGCGTCTCCTATCTGCCCGCCGAGTCGGACACGGGCATGTTCGGCGGGAACTCCAATTGGCGCGGGCCGATCTGGATGCCGGTCAACGCGCTGGTCATCCGGGCCTTGCTGCAATACTACCTGTTCTACGGCGACGATTTCCGCATCGAGTGCCCGACCGGTTCCGGCCGCGAGATGACCCTGTATCAGGTGGCCGAGGAGTTGGGCCGCCGCCTGGCAAACACGTTCCTGCGCAATGCGGAGGGGCGCCGGCCCGTCTACGGCGGCGCGCGCAAATTCCAGGAAGATCCGCACTGGCGTGATTGCCTCTTGTTCTACGAGTACTTCCACGGCGACAATGGGGCCGGGCTGGGCGCAAGTCACCAGACGGGCTGGACCGGAATCGTGGCTCGGATCATGCACCTGTTCGCGACGATCACGCCGGAAGCGCTGCTGCAGAAGGGCAAGAAGAAGGACGCCGTGATCCAGGCGCCCCAGGGCAGTCCCCTGGCGCAGGAGACGACAGCATGACAGACTCGCACTACCCGCTGCTCTACCAGATCAACACGCGCGTGTGGCTTGCGGAGTTGTCGCGGCAAGCAGGGCGGCCGGCGGCGCTGGACGATATTCCCGACGCCGAACTGGACCGCCTGGCGGCGATGGGCTTCGACTGGGTCTGGCTGCTGAGCGTGTGGCAGACTGGCCCGGAGGCCCAACGCGTCTCGCGCAGCAATCCGGAGTGGCGCAGGGAGTTTCAGGAGACCCTGCCGGACTTGACTGACGACGACATTCCCGGCTCGGGATTCGCTATCACCGGCTACACGGTGCATGAGCGCCTGGGCGGAGACGAGGCCTTGGCTCGGCTTCGGCAGCGGCTCGCCGCTCGCGGCCTGCGCCTGATGTTGGACTTCGTCCCCAATCACATGGGGCTTGGCCACCCGTGGGTCGAAGATCACCCGGAGTTCTTTGTCGCCGGCACCGAACTGGATCTGGCCCGCGCGCCGCAGAACTACACCTGGGTTCAGCGCCGGCAGGGCGATCTGCTGCTGGCCCACGGGCGCGATCCGTATTTCTCTGGCTGGCCGGATACGCTGCAATTGAACTACGGTCATGCAGCCACGCAGGAAGCCATGGTCGGCGAGTTGCTGAAGATCGCCGGCCAGTGCGACGGGGTGCGCTGCGATATGGCCATGCTGGTGCTGCCCGACGTCTTCGAACGCACCTGGGGCATCCCCTCGTCGCCCTTCTGGCCGCAGGCAATCCCGCGTGTGCGCCAACAAGTCCCGGACTTCTGCTTCATGGCCGAGGTCTATTGGGACCTGGAATGGACGCTGCAACAGCAGGGATTCGACTACACCTACGACAAGCGGCTTTACGATCGCTTGCGCGAAGGTCGCGCGCGACCTGTGCGCGAGCACTTCTGGGCGGGACTGGACTATCAAAACAAGATGGCCCGCTTCCTGGAGAACCACGACGAGCCCCGAGCGGCGGCGACTTTGGCACGCGGCGTACACGAGGCCGCGGCCGTGCTGACCTATTTGTCTCCGGGCCTGCGATTCTTCCACCAGGGCCAGCTCGAAGGCTGGCGCAAACGCATCTCGCCCCACCTGGGGCGCGGGCCGTGCGAACCGGTCGACGAGGAATTGCAGCAGTTTTACGCCCGGCTTCTGGCCGTGCTGCGCGATCCTGTATTGCGTGGCGGGCACTGGCAACTGCTGGAATGTGCGCCGGCCTGGGAAGGCAACTGGACCTGGGACTCCTTCGTGGCCTTTGGCTGGCAGGGATCTGGCGAGGAGCGTTTGCTGGTCGCGGTGAACTACGCCTCCCACCAGAGCCAGTGTTATGTTCGCGGCCCGTGGGCCAATCTGGCCGGCAGCCCCTGGCGCCTGCACGACCGGATGAACGGCGCCGTATACGAGCGGGATGGAGATGAACTGCAGACGCGCGGGCTGTTTCTGGATATGCCGGCCTGGCAGACGGCCGTGTACGGTTTGGCGAAACGAACGTGAGCAGGGAGGGACATCGCATGCATTGGCTGATCGACATGACGTTTCGACGCGCCAGCCGTTGCTTCCTGGCGGGCATCATCGCCATTCTGCCCCTGGTCATCACCGTCGCGGTCGTGAGCTGGGTCGGGGAGATCGTGGCTCGCTTTCTCGGGCCAAGTGCGGTCGTGGGACGCGCGTTGAGCAACCTGGGATTTCGTTTCGCGACCGATGCGCGCGCTGCCTATGTGATTGGCGCGGCCGTGATCTTGGGGCTGATCTTCTTGCTGGGCGCGGTGGTCGAGGCGGGCGCAAAGAACCTCGTGCAACGCCTGCTGGACGCAATTCTGCAGCGGATTCCGATCGTGGGCAGCGTCTATGGCACCTCCAAACAGCTTGTGGGCCTGGTGGACAAGAAGGGGGACGCCGACCTCAAGGGGATGCGCGCCGTCTTCTGCAGCTTTGGCGGCACAAGCGGGGCGGGCGTGCTGGCCCTGCTGGTGTCTCCCGAGCGATTCCGGCTCGATGGCCGGGAGTATCACATCGTGATCGTCCCCACGGCGCCGGTGCCTGTGGGCGGCGGCCTGCTCTTCGTGCCTGTCGAAATGGTGCGGACTGTCGATGTGAGTGTGGAAGGCCTGATGAGCATCTACGTTTCCATGGGCGTGACCGCGCCGCAGTTCCTGCCCCAGCCGGCCTGCACGAAACAGGAATCCGGTTGACCCTCAGATCTTGCCGGCCAGCGACCTGGCCGCGGTCCGCGAAGGCGGTCGGCCCGTGGCAGCCCAGCCCGGCATTACCCGCCCCGTCGTCGACAGGGGGCTCTTCCGCTGTGAGGTCGCCTCCGGCGCATACCAA
>CALARR010000415.1 GCA_937889015.1 uncultured Planctomycetales bacterium
TGTGGGGCGGCGGCGTCTTTGCGACCGCGGCGTGCCCTCACCCCCTGCCCCTCTCCCGCAGGCGGGAGAGGGGAGTTGCTTTGGTGCGCGCTAGCCTCTCGTCCCGCGTCTCTCGTCCCTAACCTCTTCTTCTCTCAGGTTCCGCCGACGATCGGATACCATTCCGGTCGCCGCGGGTCTTGGTGGTAGCGCGCGTAGTAATCGCCCATCTTCTCGTAGTACTTTTCGTACTTGGCCATCTTCTCTTCGTCCAGTTCCACGCCAAGGCCCGGGCCGGTGGGCACCTGGATCGCACCGTCCACGTACTGCATCTTGCCGCCGACGATGATGTCGTCTTCGAGGTAGTGGTAGTGGGCGTCGCCCTGCATGTTCATGGTAGGGATGGTGGCGGCGGTGTGCAGCATGGCGGCCAGCTCGATGCCGAACTCGGCGCCGGAGTGCATGGCCAAGCCGAGGTTGAAGGTGCGGCAGACGGCTTCGAGGTCCTTGACGCCGCGCGGGCCTTCCCAATAGTGCAGGTCGGTGAGGATCACGTCGACGCAGTCCATGCGGATCGCCGGGCCGAGGTCGTCGAACTTGTTGGGATACATGTTGGTGGCCAGGGGGATGCGGACCTGCTGGCGCACGGCGCGCATGCCCTCCAGTCCCCAAGCCGGGTCTTCGAAGTACTGCAGCCCTAGCGGCTCGACACGGCGGCCGACCTGCACGGCGGTGGTTACGGACCAGGTGCCGTTGGGGTCCATGCGCAGGCCGAAGCTGTCGCCGAGCCGCTTGCGGCACAACTCGCAGACGCGCGCCTCTTCCATGGGCGGCATGACGCCGGCCTTGAGCTTCATGGCGGTCACGCCCAGGGTCTGGTGCAATTCGACGCAGAGGTCGGCCATGTCCTCGGCGCAGGTGTCGTCGCCGCCGCCGGGGCGGTCGTAACGCCAGAAGAGATAGGCGATCATGGGGATGGCCGGGCGCACGGCCCCGCCCAGCAGGGCGTGCATGGGCACGTTGGCCGCCTTGCCTTGGATGTCGAGACAGGCCATCTCGATGGCCCCGTAGAGGCGCGCGTTGGACAGGTAGTAGATGCTCCGCAAAACCTTGAGCTTGATGATCTCCAGGTCAAAGGGATTGAGGCCGACGATGCGCGGTTTGAGCTTGAGCAGGGCCCCGCGCTGATCGCCGCCGCCGACTTCGCCCAGGCCGACGATGCCTTCGTCGGTGATGAGTTCCAGGACGGTCCGCATCAGGTAGCCCGGGTGCACGCCCGTGTTGTGCCGCAGTTGGGCATTCATGGGAATGGCCACGGTGCGCACGCGCAGATCAACGATCTTCATGACACTCGCTTCCTTATGGTTTGAACGTGAGTTTGAATTGGGAGGGGCCCTTGTGGGCCAGGTTGATTTCGAACTGCCGGGTCTGGCCGCCGGAGGCGACCTCCACGGTGTATTGGCCGTAGAAGCCGCGGAACTGGGCCTGGCCCTGGGCGCCGGTCTTCGTCGAGAGGTTGGTTTTCCAATCGTGGTTGATCAAGCGATCGAGGGCCTGATAGGCGGGCTTGGGGTCCATGTTCTCGTCCATCAGTCCGCCGAGGGCCTTGTTCTCATTGCCGAAGGCCGTGCCGTCGCCGAGGTTCCACCAGGTGACGCCCGCCATGGCCGGAGTGCTGAACCAGAGGCGATAGAGGTTGGCGACGACTTCGCCCTGACGGGCCGGCCCGTCCTCGCCGGTGCTGTTGACGGTGATTTCCGTCATGTACAGCGGCAGGCCGAAGCGGCCCAGGCGCTCGTAGACGGCGGTCATCTGCTCGGGCGGATAGAGTTTACCGCTGAGCATGGCCTCTCGATTGTAGATATGGAACTGGATGCCGACCCCTTCCACACGAACGTTCCGTTGCTGAAGGCCCTTGATGAGCCCTTCGTACAGGTCGGTGGTCACGTGCGACTGGCTGGTGCCGTCGTTGATCAGCAGCCGGGCCTGCTTGGGGAAGAGGCGGCCAGCCTCTTCAAAGCACCAGGCCAGGTAGTCGTCGGGCACCCGGTGCCACTGCTCGGGACGGGTCAGGCGCGGAATCTCCTCGTTGACCACGTCCCAGACGGCAATGTCGTTGCCGTAGCGCTGGGCGATCTCGGCCATATGCCTGGCGGCAAGGGTCTTCAGCCTGGCCGGGTCCTTCGGATCGATCCAGTCGGGCATGAACTTGGTCTTGACGTACATCAGGGCGTGGCCTTTGGTGGTGATGCCGTGGGCCTTGCACCACTTGACGAGCTGATCGGGAGGCGGGCGGCGCCACATGGGTTCCGAGCCTTCGGCAAAGCGCGGCTTGCCGTCCGCAGGCTCCAACTCGCGCCAGTAGAAGGGAATCGTGGCGAAGTTGAACAGCCGTGTGAAGGCCTGCTCGTACTTGCGGTTCAACTCGGGCGTGGCCAATTGGCCGAGCACGAACAGGTTGCAGCCGAAGAGGTACTCGTGGGTTTGCTGCCGGATGCTGAGCGACGCGTTCTTCAAAGGTTGGCCGTCGGCCCCCACGACACTGATCACGGCGTCGCCTTTGCGGCAACGCTCGATGTTGGCTTCGATCTGGGGCGCGGCCGCTTGCCAGGCGGCCTGGTAGGCCTCGGGCACCTCTGCGGCCGCAACGGGCGTCAACACTACCAGTAGATGGAAAGCCAACCAGCCCACCATCCGTCGCGCACCCCGTTCATGATTCATCGTCGTGATCCTTTCAGGTAGGTCAGGCTTTCCAGCCTGACACGTCTATTCTGTCAGGCTGGAAAGCCCGACCTACGTGATTACTTCCCCGCCTGCTTCTTTCCCACAAAATAATCGAATCCGGCCAGTTCGACGCACAAACCATCCTTGGTCGACGCAACCTCCTCCGCCTCCGACACTCGGTCGTGAGGATTGCGGATCACCTTCTGCATCCCGTCCTCAATCCAATCGGTGGAAAGCCTTTTTTTGACAGCCATCTTCTCTGCTCGCACGAGATTGCGATAGGTCGCCGCCGTTTTGTCTGGCAGATCGATTTTGACCCGAACAGCCCGGTTCGACAGATTGACCACCACCAGGATCTCTTCGTTCTTCTCGCGACGCACGTAGCTGAGCACCGACTCGGGCCGGTCGTTGGTCAACCACACCACCTCGCCCGCCGCCGCCAGGGCCGCCTCGTCGCGTCGCATCCGACACAATTGCTGATAGAAGACCCTTTTCTGCAGTCCGCCCGTAGGCACTCCCGCCGCCTCCCACACGATCGGCCAATGCGTTAGCAGATCCATGGGCGTCGCGTCGCCGATCTCCTGGCCGTTGTAGAGGAACGGGACGCCGTCGAGCGTGAAGTTGAGGATCGAGACGGCCTGGGCTCCTCGTTCGCCGAAGACCACATCGGCGCGTGGCAGGTCGTGATTGACACTGAAATAGATGAATCGGGCCCCGCGAGGGAAACGGTCGTGCGTCTTCGTCCACCACTGTCGCAGGCAGTCTGCAGAGGCCCCGCGAGTGACCACAGCTTGGCAGACAAACGCCCAGTGCGAGTAGTTCAGATCGAATGCCTTGAGTTGATCTCGCGGGCTGAACCCTTCCGCCAGCATTACGAGGTCCGGGCGGATCGCATGGAGCCGCGTGCGAGCTTCCTCCCAGAAGTCCAGCGGCACGGAACCGGCGCAGTCGCAACGAAATCCGTCGGCGCCGAAGTCTTTGACCCAGTGTTCCATGTTGGCCCACAGGTGCTCGCGAAGCTCGCGGCTCTTGAAGTTCAGCCGGGGAAAGGGCCAGTGGCCGGTCATCAATATCTTCCCTTCGGCATCGCGCTGGTGGAAGTCCGGTCGCTCCAATAAGAGGGACGTGGGACCCGTGTGCAAGTAGACCATGTCCATCAGCACATGGAGGCCCAGCTTGTGAGCGGTGGCGATGAACTCGCGCAGGTCCGCCTCCGAGCCGAACTCCGGATCGATCTTGTCATAGTCCTTGATACGATACGGATTGCGGGGATTCTTGCTGGCCGACTCCTTCATCCGCTGGCTCCAGAACTCGGGACGCATGTCGTCGTCCATCAATTGCACGGGAGTCAGGTAGACGATTGTCGCGCCCAGGTCCGCGACGTCCGCCAGTCGCTTCGTCGCCGCGCTCAGCGTCCCTTCGCGCGTGAACGAACGCAGCCAGATTTGATACATCACGCCGCGGTGAAGCCACTGGGGCGACGACCGGGCAGCTTGTACGGGGACGTTCTTCACAGCCTCTGCGCAGAGTCCAATCCCCGCCCACGGAAGGCAAAGGACCGTAACAACAAGGCATTGCTTTCGTAACATAGGACCTCCCATGGCTACTTCACGTCGATTTCGTACCACACGGTCTGATACTCGGGCTTGAGCATGATCTTCGCGCCGCCGGCGGCCTTGTCGACCGGCAGCTCCTGCTTGCGCTCGCCGTGCGGATCGAGGGCGAAGCATTTGACCCGGCCGGGATCGGCAGGCAAGGTGATTGTGGCCGGCACGCCTTCCATCAGGACGGGGCCCTGGCCCCAATCGTCGAGCGTGATCTTGTTGCCCGACAAGGGCCTGATGATCTGGCCCTTGTTCTCCGCAAGGCCGGTGGCCGCCAGGAGGATGTTGGCGGGCTTTTGCGACTCGCCGAAGCCGGTGGCCTGGCGCGAGACGAGCGAGACCGTGGCCCAATCCAACCGTGTCTTGCCCACCGCGACCGAGACGCCGCCGAGGTCGATCGTGCGATCCTTGGGGAAACCGGTGAAGAACCTGGTGTGGGGCGTGTTGACGGTCCAATAGCCGGCGCCCGGTTGTTCCACATTCCAGGTCAATTCGCCGGTGTCGCTGACGAAGACCTTCTGATCCTGCGCGATCGGCTCCACGGCGGCCGGATCCGTGCCCCCCTTGCCCGACAGGTCGACGGCCGTCTTATGGATCAAGCAGAGTCGGGCATCGAACCCGAGCGAAGCGATGGTGACGCCGACCGCCTTGGTCCGTGCGAGCCGTTCGAAATAGGTGGGGTAGTCGATCGCGCCGACGATTGTCGACCTGGCCTCCTGGACATCGCCGCGCAAATACATGGCTGCGCTGGCCGGCAGATGGGCGAGGATGTCGGTGCGCGCGATCATGTCGAAATAGCACCAGGGGTTGGCGATGGGCTCGTAGTCGTCGGGGTAGTGGTTGTAGCTGTATTGGAAGAGGCCGTCCCAGCCCTGCAAGCGTCCGTAGGCGCGGAGCATGGGCTGTCCTTCGGCGCCGTACTGGTTGGGAAAGGGATGGCCGTACTCGCTGACGGTGTAGGCCTTGCCCACGACGCGTTGGCCGGCCAGATTGAGGATCGTGCCGCCCAGCGAGTTGACCATGGCGTCGTTGCCGACTTCCCAGTCCGTGCGGCTGTGGAGCATGTCCTTGGCCTTGGGGTGCCGCCAGTAGGAATGGATATCGCAGTAGTCGAGCTGGGACTGGACGTAGGGCGGGCTGTAGCCGAGTTGCGTGCCCGAGACCAGCGGCTTGACCTTCAGGTCCTTTTTCAGATAGTCGTAGATGCCGAGCCAGTACTTGCGTTCGGTGTCGATCAGGAAGGCGTAGAAATCGGAGGCGACCGGGCGAGGGCCGAAGTCCTTGAGTTTGACCGCCGGGATCGTGCCGTCTTCGAGGCGGCAGGCCGGGGTGAAGTCGGTCTTGGCTCCGCACTGGAACGAGAGGTCGTCGATCTGGTAGGTCCCCGGCTTGAAGTTGGTCAGCCAGAGCTTGGCCTTATCCGAGTCGTCGGCGCCCAGGAACGAGTAGGAGAACATCTTCCAGTCGGGCCCGACTTCGATCTGCTCGTGCAGACCCAGCGAACGCCAGCCGCGCTTGTTGTCGGCCACGGCCAGGCCCAGTTTCTCGGCCGAATCGCCCTGGGTGCGGCGGATCTTGAACGAGAGGGTGTAGACCTGGTCCTTCTTGACCGCCAGGCTGCGGAACAGTTTGGGGAAGCGCTCGTTCCCTTCGCGCGTGACGACGATCTGGAGCACGCCGCCCTCGGCCTGGCAAGTCACCTGGGCGCTACTGGCAATGCAACTCCAAGGTTGGCCGTCCATGGGCACCGGCTGGTCGAACTTGCCTTCGGGGATCTGTTGGCCGCTGAAGGGCGTCGGAGTCCATTGCCAGGCCTTGAAGAGGGCGTCGGTCGAGGCGTACTTCCCGCGGAGCCAGGCGTTCCACTGTTTGCGCAGCTCGGCGGCGAACGGCTCGGCCAGGCGATCGATCGCGCCCGACACGTAGCTGCGCATCAGGGCGTTCTCGTTGTTGATCTCGACCATGGCCACGCAGGGGTCGTCGGTGTAGGCCAGGCCGGTGTAGGGGTTGACGTGCGTCAGCAGCTTGCGCGCGTATTCCTTCTGCAGTTCGATCATGCGCGGTTCGAAGTTGTCGAGTCCTTTGTCCGCCCAAGGCTGCTGGTCTTTGGGCGGAAAGCCGTCGCGCTCGTCCCAGGTGCGTCCGACGTGCAGGTTGATGTTTACGTAGATGCCGCGCTTCTTGAAGGCGGCGATCATGTAGTCGAGTTTTTCGACCTGGCCGGGATCGAAGTTGCGCTGCGTGGCAGGGTCGTCGGCCAGGATACCCTTGAGTTCCTTCTCCATGAAACTGCCGTACATCGTGTCCATGAAGTGCAGACGCACGCAGTTCAGGCCCAGGCGTGCCAAGCGCGCTGCCAGGCGGTCGGAGGTCTCGTGGCTGGGGAAGTTGGCCGGGCCGGTGATGTTGGTCGCGTTGAGCCGGACGGGACCGGCATCGTTTACGAAGCGGCCATTCTCCGAACGCACAAATCCATGTTTGCCGGCCGGCGCATCGAGCAGATGGGCCATGCTGGAGGCGTTGTCCGGACCGTCGTAGGAGATCACGAAGGGAAACAGGGGCGCGGGCTCCTCGGCGCCGGCGATATCGGGCACGGCGGCGATCGCAAAGAGGACTGTGCCGGCCAGGAAGAACCAGGTACCGAGTTTGTTCATGGGGGGAGAATTCCGGTTCTTTAAGGATGGTCGTTCGTGTGTGGACGTTTGAGGATTGAGAATCCGGTGGTTCGCAGGACGCCCTCACCCCCTGCCCCTCTCCCGCGAGCGGGAGAGGGGAGACGGCTCAGGGCGTCTCACGGCCTGGGGCCGCGATATGGAAGGTTTTGATCGCAAAGGGGCTCGCCTGGATCGCTTGGCGAGGCGTTGCATCCACGGTCTCTTCGAGGACATTGACTTCGGTGAAGGCCGCGGTGCGGCCGAGGAAGTCGATGGCGCCGCTGGCCGGACGGCCTTCGATCTCATAAACGCGGAGCACAAGGCCGGCGCCCGCATCGGCCTTCTTCAACGTGCTGAGCACCAGGTTGTTGGCCGTAAACGAGCAGAACGAGAGGGTGGGGGGAAGCGATTTGGTCGAGACCGCGTCGATCACCTGGACAGGCATGAGGGGGTTGATCCAGTTCAGGCCCGCGCGATAGGCCTTGGCGGCCTTCCAATCGCGCGGGTCGGAGGTGAGCGAGAAGCGGAAGAGGTACTTGCCGGGCGGCGGATACTGCATGGAGCCGACCTCCTCGCCGCGGACCACTTTGGCCGAGGTGAAACGCGTGCCGCGGACCATCTCGCCGGTGATCGCGCCGTCTTCCAGACGCACCAACTGGTGGTCGGCCGCGAGGGTCATGCCGCGCTCGGCCGTGCCGGCATGGATCCAGCCCTGAATGAACCGGCATCCGCGCCACGATTCCGGCTTGATCTCGTCGCCCATGTGCGGTCCCGAATTGGGGAGGACGTTGTCGGAGACGTTGGCCCCGAAGGGGACTCCGTAATGGAAAACGGGGTTGGGCTCTACCAAGGGAAACACTTGGCGCACGCGAACGAAGCGCGGCCGATTCCAGTCGACCGTATTCTCGATGTCGAGACGCTTGATGTCGCGATAGAGCGTCAGGCGCTGGGTGACGAGGATGTCGGCGATGCGGAGGTCGATGCGCACCACGGCCCGAACTGGGTTATTTTCTTCAACGGCAATGCCTTCGACCACGCTGACGATGGTGCGTCCGCTGAGGGGTTCAATGCCGATGTAGTTGCCGCCGCGTTCCTCCAGGGCGTTGACTTCCATATCGCGGCACACGTCGCAGGCCAGGGCCTTGTCGAAGAGCGTCACCCGGCCGGTCGCACGATCGATCGTGAGGCGGTAGAAGGCGTTCTGGATGACGTCGTTGCCCAGAGGGCGCCGCGGTTGGCGTTGGTCATTGACCGCGTCGAGCGCGAGTTTGGCGGTTGGCTCGCCGGCCGGCGTGTCGGTCTCTGGGGGAACGAGGAAGTAGGTCTTGTAGCCCAAGGAGGGAACGCCCTTGGCCACGAACACGATGTCCATGGTTCGGGAGATGTTCGAGGAGGACTGTTCTTCGAAGAAGGGAACGTTCTTGCCGGTCTCGTCGACGAGCCGCGCGCCGTTGCGGAAGGGGCCCAGATTGGCGGGACTGTCCGGTCCGAACAGGGCGACGTGGGTCCGGACCACGTCGTCGCGCGTCCACCCCATGGGGTTGAAGACGACGATGGGGAAGCTGTCGGGCACGGGGATCTGCACGCGCTCGGCGATGTTGCGGAGCATGTCGCGGAGGATCTGGCCGCCCACGATCAGCGACTGCTGGATGTGCTCCAGCTTGCGCACATCGCCGCCAAAACCGCCCTGGCCGTCCTGGTTGTGGTCCATGGCTTCCAAGAGCCGTTTCCAAAGGGCCACCAGTTCCTGCTGCGGATAGTCGGCATAGTCCAGGGCGTGGTTCAGGGCGGAGAACTTCTCGGCTGAGAGCAGCGTGTTCACGGCGGGAACCACCAGCGGCCAAAGGTGCGGCCAGGAGGGGATCAGATTGGGCCAGGAGGAGGGAATCTCGCCGGAGAGCGTGGGGATTTCGGGCGTTTGCTGGGCCAGGCGGAAGAACTCGGTGGGCGTGGCGAGCTTGAGGCGTGCGGGGGCGGCGGCGTTGAACGCCTGGACCGCATCGGCGAGGTTTTCGGGCGGGGCCCAGAGGTCGCTGCCGAAGTGCATGAAGATCGGGGCGCGCGTCGTCGCACGGACGTCGGCCACGTCCTTATGGAACCGCTCGCGAGTCTTGTCGTTGGGCTGGCCGCGGTGAATCCCCAGCGCGGATCCCCAGCCGTAGTGCTTCAACGAGGCCCACACCAGGGCCCGAGAACCGTTGGGCGATTGCCAGTAGAAGAGCGATGTGTCCGAAGGTCCCATGCGCGCCATGAGCATGAAGGGGATCTTCGTCTGCTGCAGGAGTTGCGGGAACTGCAGCGTATAGCCGGGAATATCGCCCAGGTGGGCGACTTGCGGTTCGACGCCGAAGACCTCCTGGGCGTAGCGTTTGCCGATGACCAGGTTGCGTGCCCAGGCCTCGCCGTCGCAGAGTTCCTGGTAGATGGCGGCCCATTTGGGCGCGACTTCGATCCGGCCCTCGCGGACCAGTTGCTTGAGATCCTGCACTTCCTGGCTGCCGCGATGCGAGTCCAGGTAGTTGGCGATGAAGTCGTTGTCCTCCAGCAAGAAGCGGAACTGGGGCGATTGCTTCGCCTGGCGGATGGCCTTGGCGATCAGGTCGTTGCCGCGTGCGAGGCATTCCTCGCGCGTCCCGCCCCAGTACAGATCAAGGTGCGAGAAGGGCACAAGGTAGATTTCCTCGCTGGCCCCGGCCGGCGGCTCCGCGCGCGCAGCGGCACAGCTTGCCAGGCAGGAGGCCAGGAGGGCCATCGTGAAGTGTCGCATGCGGTTCATGGGCGGGTCTCCAGCGAGCCACGGCGTACGGCGAGTGATCCCCTGGCTCACGGTTTCAACGACAGTTGGTGGGTGGCCGGGCCGTCCTTGGACAGGCTGATCTCGAACTCCTTGGTCACACCGCCGGCGGTCACTTTGGCTACGTACTTGCCGCAGAAACCGCGGAACTTCAGCGCGCCCTGGGCGTCGGTTTGGACGGTGAGTTGCGTCTTCCAGTCGTGGTTGATGAGCTTGTCGAGCGCCCGATACGACTCCTTAGGATCGAAGCTCTCGTCGATCAGTCCGCCCAAGGCCACATTCTCGTGCTTCACCGCCGTGCCATCGCCCAGGTTCCACCAGGTAATGCCGGCCATGCGAGGCGCGGCGAACCAGACGCGGTAGAAGTTGGCGATCACCTCGGCCTGGGTCGTCTGGCCTTCTTCGACGACGTCCGGGATGGTGATCTCGGTAACCCACAAGGGGAGCTTGAACTGGGCGAAATGCTCGTAGACGTCCAGCAGGTTCGTGGGCGAGTAGAGCGGGTCGGTGACGAACTTATCGCGGATCTTGGGGCTGAAGCAATGGAACTGGAAGCCGATGCCGCGGACGTCGGCCCCCTGGGCGAGCAGATCCTGGACCTGTGGGTAATACCTGTTGACGGCCACGGGCTCGTGACTGACCTTGGTCACCTCGTTGATCATCAGCAGCGTCGAGGCCGGGAAGACGCGGTGGCCTTCTTTGAACGCCCAGCCTACGTAGGCGCGGTCGTCCGAATAGAGCGGGTACTCCTTCGAGCAGACCAACGACTCGTTGACCATGTCCCAGATCGTGATGTCCTGCGCGTAGCGAGCGGCAATCTCGGCGAACCGCTTCTGATAGAGCCGCTTCAACTCTTCGGCGTCCTTGGGCAACCAAGGCGCGTTGTAGCGCGACGAATGCCAGAGCAGCGGATGGCCTTTCAGCGTGATTCCATGCTTCTTAGCCCATGGCAGAAAGCGGTCGGGCGGAGGCCGGCGCCAAATGTCCCGGCCGCCCTCGGCATAGCGCAGCTCGCCCTGCGTCGGTTCGGTGCCCTCCCAGTAGAAGGGCACGGTGGCGAAGTTGAAGAGCTTCACGAACGCCTCTTCGTACTTGCGGTTCTTCTCGGGCGTGTCGAGCTGGCCGAGGACGAAGGCGTTGCAGCCGAAGAGGAACTCGTGCGTCTTCTGCCGCAATTCGACCGTGGCGCCGGCGGCGGGCTGGCCGCTGGCCGTGCGAATCTCGACTATCGCGTCCTGCTTCCGGTTGCGCTCGATGCCGTCGTTGATCCGCTTGTTGACAACCGGATCGCTCCACAGCTTGCGATATTCCTCCGGCAAAGCGCCACGAGCCGGAATCGCCAGGGCGAAGAGGACGGCCCCCGCAACCAACGTGCGAAGGGATTGTCCGAGGAAGAACTGCGTCATTGCCTGTACTCCTGGGTGAGAATGCTGTCGGTGTTCAATACAAGGTGGCGTTGGTGGGCATCACGAGGCGGGAAGGATCGAGGCCCTGCGGCCCTTTTTCATTCACATAGATCCATACGGCCGGGGCGCGGCCCGCGCCCACGACCACGTCGGGCCGCTGATCGTTGTTGACGTCGGCCAGGTGCAGCATGTAGCCTAGCGGCGTATCGCCCGGCTGGAGCGGATCCACCCCCTCGGGCATCGGTGTATCGAAGCGGGCGACCATCTCTCCTCGGGCGTTCAACAACATTCGTCCCTGGGCGTAGGCAATCAGGTCCTCGCCGGTGCCGAACCAGTCGACCAGCCGATGCTGCCGACTGCGATCGGTCGTGTACCGGCCCAGCAGGGCGCCTTGCTCGTCGAGGATCAACAGGGGTTGCTTGCCCCACGGCTGGTGAGCCACGTCGACAACCAACTGCCGGCCGGGCAGCTTGGGATCGAGCCGGCCGAAGAAGACGGACTCGAAGTGCACGCCCGTGTCGCACCAGATGATCTTGCCGTTTCCGTCGAGCATCGTGATCTGGTTGCCGCCGCAATGAGAGACCACGATCCGCTTGTCTTCCGGCTTGGGGCCGTCCTGGAAGAGGCGGATTGCGTCGGCGTGGCCGCGCAGGGGTTTGCCATCCAGGGAGGGAATCGTCCAGCGGAGGCTGCCATCGCTGTTGAGCATGGCGAAACCGGCCATAATCTCGTCGCGGCCGTCGCCATCCAGGTCGATCGGGAAGGGCTGATGCGAGGTGCGATAGCCGCCGGGCTTGGTCACGTTCCACAGCAGACGGCCCTTGGCGTCGTGGGCCCAGATCTGCTCGTAACGCGTCTTGACGAGCATATCGGTCGGCCGCTTCGCTCCGGAGAGGTTGCAGAAGGTGATGCAATCGGAGGCCTTTTCCGGGATGGGGAACTGCCACTTCTGGCTGCCGGTAGCGCCGTCAAAGACGATGACGCGTTGGTCGGCGGCGATGACCACTTCATTGCGCCCGTCGCCGTCGAGGTCGTGGATCTGGCAGGCCACGTCGTGCCAAATCTTGTTGCGGGATTGCGGATCGCCCCATTTCCAGAGCAGGGATCCGTCGAGCCGATGGACGGCCACGGTCGAGGTGTAGTGGACGTCGCCGGGCCCGTCGGCCTTGGCGCTGACGACTTCGGCGATACCATCCCCTGTCAGGTCGCCCACGGTGAGCCACGGGCCGCCATAGCCGGGCTCAAGCTTGAGCGTGTAGTTGGGCCGGATGACGGGAACGCCTTGAGCGGGGAAGTTCTTTTCGTCGACGTCGAACCGCGCCGGTTGGACGTTGGCCAAATCGCGCACCGGGACCTGTGCGTCGGCCGCATGGGCGACGACGCTGGCCGGAAGAAGCAACACCGATATCCAAAGGCCTGTTCGCAAGGATCCGATCGCCATGGCAGGATGCTCCGGTTAGTCTTTGACCAGGGGAACCTCAACAGCCGCCGCATTCCAGGCCGAAACACTCAGCCGCGCCTTGGCGCGCGTGGCCGGATCGCGCCACAGGACCTCGTAGGCCAGGTCCCGCGATTCGCCGGGGGCCAGCCAGAAGAAGTTGTCGTCGCCGTAGAAGGATCGTTTGGTACCGCGGATGTCCACCTGCACGTTGATCGCCGGTTGCGTGCCTGGATTGCTGATCCGCAACCGCAGGCGCGTGCGATCGGAGGCCAGGTCGCGGCTTTCGCAAAGCGAAGCAGTGAGCGTTGTGGAGACCGCGGCCACCTGGGGTTTGAGCCAGGGGCCCGTCTCCAGGTTCAGGCAGGGCTGGGGCGTCTCGCGGTACTTGGCGCGAAAAGCCTCGTCGCTCATGCGCGCCAGACAGCGCGGCCAGTACACGGAACGCGACACCAGCCGATCGCGCGCGCCGCGGAGTTCGGCCACGAGGAAGAAGAACTTCTCTTCGAACTGCTGGGGAATGGCGAAATCGCCCAGCTCGATCCGCTGAACGGAGGGGCCAGGCGCAAGTTGAACCGGCTGCGACCGCTGCCAGACCTGCGCCAGGCGCGGATCGAGAATCCGCACGGACAAATGCAGACGCTCGGTGGTGGGCAGGGCGTGGATGAGGCCGGCCTGCACGGGCAGCGACTCGCCGTGGGCCCAGAGCAGGTGCGGCAGGTGGAGCATCACGTGGGTGGGCTCGTAGGTCCGCTTGAGAAAGTAGTAGGGAGCGGTGGGGTGTCCCATGCCATCGACGAGCATAATGGCAATCACCGGCCAGGGACGCTTGAAGACCCAGGGCATCAGCCCGCTGGTGGTGGGCCAGTTGGCCTGGGTCACGTCGGAGACGATCTGGTAAAACTCGCCGGCCCCGATCTGGGTGCTTTCGGAGAGGGTTTCCAGCGTGGGGGCGTGGAGATCGTCGATCTGCGAGGCCCGGCCGAGCATCTGCGGCAGGCGGCTGGCCTGAAACTCCACGAAGTGGTGCATCAGGTCGGGGTGCTGCTTGGGGAACTCCGGTTGGAGCATGCCGCCGAGGGGCTGGGCGAATTCGGCCTCGTCGACCACCTCGCGCATGGTCTGCGCATCGGGGATGTTGTGGATGCCCGTCTCGGCGATGAACGGCACCCAACTGTAGGCGGTGGCATACCAGGTGGGATCCATGTTGGGATAGACGTGGAGGCTGCCCTCGTCGGGGCTGGTTCGCCGCCAGACGCGCGTGGGGTCGAATCCGGCCACGGCGCGTTCCAAAATGCCGATGGTGGCCGTGTTGCCGAAGGAGTAAGGATTGAACTCATTGCCGCCGCAGTAGAGCACCAGCGCGGGATGGTTGCGGAGGCGGAAGATGTTGTGCATGACCTGGGCCTCCCACACATCCTGAGGCCAATCGGGCGTGTCCTGGTTGCCGATGGGGAAGTCCTGCCAGACCATGAGGCCGAGCTCGTTGCAGGCGGCGTAGAACTCCTCCGTCTCCAACAGGCCCCCACCCCAGATGCGAATGAACTGGACGCCCTGGTTCTTGGCCATTCCCAGCAGCCAGCGGTAACGCTCGGCGGGCAGGTCCAGGAGGATGTCGGCAGGCATCCAGTTCATGCCTTTGATGAACAGTGGCTGACCGTTGACGACGAACTGCCAATTGGCCCAGCGGTCGGGCATGACCGGTCCGGCGGTGGGCACGGTATGCACGGTGCGGATGCCGTAGTCGAATTCCAGGCGATCGACGGGCGATCCGTCGCAGAGCAGCGTGAGCTTGACGCGATAGAGGTGTGCGTCGCCCAGGCCGTTGGGCCACCAGAGCTTGGGCCGGGGCACGCTGAAGGAACGCCGGACCGCGTTGCGTCCCTGGATGGTGTCGAGGGCAAACGTCTGTTGGGCCGCGACCGCGCCGCCGGCCTTCTCCTCCAGGCGCACGGCCAGGTTGAGCTTCACGTCGCTGGGCTTTCTCTTCCAGCTCAGGCGATACGGCTCGAGCGGCTGGATGGCCGTGTTCTTCAGCGGATGCAGTTCCTGCTGGAGGGACTGGGAGCCGTCGAACACGTCCAGCGAGAGGGCAAGCGTGGCCTGGCGCGCGTCGGCATTCTGGGTGACGAGGAAGGGGCGTTCGATGTGCCGGCTGGGGACGATTTCGATGCGTGCCCCGCGCCACATGCCCAGGGGAAAGAACATCTGGGCGCCGACGCCGCCGGCCAGGACCCAGGGCTTGATGATGGGGCCCAGTTGCCGAGATCTGAATTCCTTCTTGTTGCCGAAATTAGCGGCCTTGACTTCGACCAGGATCTCGTTCGCCTGCCCGGCGCGGACCAAGGCGCCGACTTCGACCACCGGCCCGCCGAACATGCCTTCGTGGCGGCCCAAGAGTTTGCCGTTGAACCACACACGCGCGAAATAATCGATCCCGTCGAAGCAGAGAAACACGGATTGGCCTGGGGCCACGGCGGGCAACTCGACCGACTTGCGGTAGTACCAGACCTTCTCGTCGA
>CALARR010000416.1 GCA_937889015.1 uncultured Planctomycetales bacterium
ATCCCACATCCAAAATCCCACCGCCGCCTTATGTCGACTTGTTGACCAAAACGGCTCGGCACCGTCCCTCGCATTGGCTGCGCCGGAGCCAACGGGTATACTTCCCACGTGCTTTCCACCTTGCCCCCCGAGATGTGCGCCATGGATTCAGAGCGTCTCCTGCAGCGTTTCCTCCGCTACGTGCAAATCGACACCACCGCCTGCGAAGGCGCAGCCACCTACCCCAGCTCGGCCGGCCAGTTGACTTTGGGACGCATGCTGGTGGATGAGTTGCGCGCTATGGGGATCACCGACGTCCTGCAAAACGAGTTTGGGATTGTCTTGGCCACCGTTCCGGCCACCCGTCCCCACGCCCCGGCCATCGCCTTCTGCGCCCACCTCGACACCTCGCCCGAAACCACCGGCGCCGGCGTCAAGCCGCAGGTCATTCGTTCCCACTCCGGAGGCGAATTGGTCCTGCCGGGCGATCCGACCCAGGTGATTCGCGACCCGCAATTGGCGCAACTCAAGGGCGCGACCATCATCACCAGCGATGGCACCACCCTGCTGGGCGCCGACGACAAGGCGGGCGTGGCCGTGATCATGGAGATGGCCGCGGTGCTGATGGAAGAGCCCCAGCGGCCGCGCGGACCCGTGCGCCTGTGCTTCACCTGCGACGAAGAAATCGGTCGCGGCGTGGAGCATCTCGACCCGCAGCGCGTGGCCGCCGTGGCCTGCTACACGCTCGACGGTTCCGGAATGGCCACGATCGACGTCGAGACCTTCTCGGCCGATCTGGCCGTCGTGACCGTGCGCGGCGTGAACATTCATCCCTCGATTGCCAAGGGCCGCATGGTCAACGCCCTGCGCGTGGCGGCCGACCTCGTGGCACGCCTCCCGCGCGACCGCCTGGCCCCCGAGTGTACCGAAGGCCGCCAAGGCTTCCTGCATCCCTATCATGTGGAGGGGGGCGTGGGACAGGTCGAACTGCGTATCTTGCTCCGCGACTTCGACACCCGGCAACTGGACCTCCACGCCCAGCAACTCCGCCAGGCCGCCGCAGCCAGCATGGCCGCCTTTCCCGGCAGCGCCATCGACGTCGCCATCCACAAGCAATATCGCAACATGTCCGAAGGGCTGGCGCGCGAGCCCCGTGCCGTGGCTTATGCGGAGACTGCGTGGCAGCGGCTGGGCGCGACACGCGACAGCGGGCCGACAGCCGATGACGGAAGTGCTCCGGCCCAAGAAACGCGGCCGCGGCTGGGCGGCCACGCCCGGCGGAGTGTCATCCGCGGCGGCACCGATGGCTCGCGGCTCACCGAACTCGGCTTGCCCACCCCAAATCTCTCCACAGGCCAGCACACCCCCCATTCCAACCTGGAATGGGCCTGCCTCGACGAGATGCAGGCGGCCGTCCTGTGGCTGCTCGAAATCTGTGCCGTTTGGGCAGAGCCAGCCGGCGACGCGCGAGAATGTGGGGTGTCTGGGTAAAACAAGACGGGCTTCGACGCCCCTTCGCCAGCCTCCAGTCGGTTTGCGATAAACTTTCCTTTTCGCCAGAACCGACAAAGATTCACGGGATCGCCAGCCGCTAAGTTTGCCTGTCCCGAGCGTCTTCCACAGAGTGTCTCCTGATTTATGTTGGCGCGACCTGGCAAATAATGGGCTGTCGCAGGCTAGGAGCCTGGTGCTGGACCGCCACGGCCAACGCGGACTAGTCTGGCCATCCTTCGCCCGCTGGGAACTTCGACTATCCTCATCGTCTTGCACTGACTATGCCCGCGCCGCGGTTGTCGATCATCATTGCTGTACCGGGCACCCCGGCGCAGATGGAAGACACGCTGGTATCGGTCCTCCAGAACCGTCCGCCGGCGTGCGAGGTCCTTGTCGCCCTCAACCAGCCCTACGCTGACCCGTATGAACTGCAGGGCGAGGTCCAGTTCCTCGCCGCTCCGGCGGGCAGCTCCTTGGCCCCCATGCTCAATTTGGCGGTGGCCCGCAGCCAGGCCCCCGTGTTGCACGTGCTGACGTGTGGACTACGCGTGGGCGAGGGCTGGATCGAACCGGCCTTGTCGCGGTTCGAGGACCCGCAGGTGGCGGCGGTCGTGCCGCTGGTTGTCGATCGTCACGGACGCGCGCTTTCCGCCGGCAGCGCTTATGAGTCGCGCGGTCGCGTGCGGCGATTGTCGACCTCCAGCCACGATTCCGTCCCCGCCGCGTCCCGGCAGACCCTGATTGACCCCGACTTCTGCGTGGCATTCTTCCGTCGCACGGCCCTCGATCATGTGGGCGGATTCGCCGAGTTCTTGGGCGATCGCCTGACCTGCTTCGACCTGGGCCTGGCCTTGCAGACGACCGGCTACCAGTGTCTCCTGGAAACCGAGTGCCGCGTGTTGGCCGATCGACGGATGCGCGATCCCGGCGGCTGGTATCGGCGCGGCCGTCACGTCGAACAGCTCTTCTGGCGCTGGTTGCCGCAGCAAGGCCGTTGGAAGCACCTCCTGCAACACGGCTGGATGCTCGCCGGCGACTCGCTGCGCAGTCTGGCGCGACCGCAGAAGATGCTGCAACTGGCCGGCCGCCTCTCGGGAATGCTGCGCTCCACGCCCCGCCGCGATCCGGCCTCCCTGCTCCTGGAGCCGCGATCCGACGAACCGGCCTTGAAGGGCCCTTACTTCGCGCGCACGGCCAAGGTTCGCAAACGCGAGACGTTGCGCAAGGTCTCGTGACGGTCCTCGGCCGCGGACGGCGAGCCTGTCGCGCCTACGGCGCCAGGGCCAGTTGCTTCAACGCCTCCAGGGCATCCAGCACTTGCTGGCACGAGACCTGCTCCCATTGCGTCAGCTTGTGCTGCACGATCGCCAGCTTCATCTGCTCCACCGCCTCGGCCAGGTCGCTGGGCAGTGGCCCCAGATTGGCGAATGGCCGTACGGCTTCCACCGCCGAAGCCGGCTCGTCGACTGCGGCCGCAGTCGGGTCGTAGTCCTCCGGCTCGGCCAGAGCCACGGGGCTTTCTTCCCCCTGCGCGTCGTACACATCCTGAGCCGTATCGAACACCACGTCGCGCGCGGGCGATTCCTCTTGAGCCGTATCCTCGTCGTATTCAACGGCGAGCACGTCCTCTTCGCGCGGTTGCTGTTCGACGGCCGCCCCCGTCGCCTCCCACCGCTGCTGACGCATGACCGAAACCGACCACGAACCCTGACTCGCCCCCTCCAGCCACATCTCCGCGTCCGGCCAATCCAGTGCCGCCAGGAAATGCGTCCAGTACAACCCCGCGTAGCTCTGGGCCACCTGACCGAAGCGCTGGTAGACACGTCGCAGACGCCCCACATGTTGCGGGCTGACTCCGCCCACGTAGCGGCTCCAGGCCTCGTCCGTGGAGGACTGCGCCGGCACGCCGGCCGCAAGCAACCGTTCGCGCCACAAACAGATGATCCGCCCCTTCTCCCAGTTCGTGGTGCTGATCAGACGATTCCACTGCCCCAAATACTCGGCAGAGGCCTCTTCCACCAGCGGATTCGATTCCATCAGGACTTCGTCCATGCGTAGTAGCATCCTTAGAAAGGCAGCTTGGTGACCGTCGAAGGGGCGATTCTAACACGTCGCGTTCCACCTCTTCCAGGGCTTCGCACGCGGTGCGCGGTTGGGCCGGATCGGAGGCCGAAAACGCGGCCCGACGAGGACCTGCGCCTCCTCCAACCGTTTGCCACCGCCGGACCGCGGTTGGGGAAAACCTGTTGGCTCTCGTTCCGGCCGACCCCTCAAGCCACGACCGCATCGGAACTTGCGAAACCGGCCGGAATCCACCCGCCTGAACAACGCCGCTGCCACCGGCGAAACGTGCCACTGGCCGCTTTTCGCCCGCCAGTTGCCGGGCGATCCGCTATAATCGGCAGGGCTGCTCGCCCCCCGAGCGGCCTGCCCGCTGGACTGCAACCGGACACCGCTGGCGCGATACGAATGGGCTACTTCGATTCCTTCACCGCTTGGCTGCATTGCTCAGCGCTTCGTTTGTGGCACCGGGCGCTGCGCACCTGGCGCGGCCGGTCGTGTTGGCCCTCCTTTCCCGCAGCCGCCCAGTGGCTGCAGCGTCAGGCCGAGTACCCTACCGTTGACCTTGCCCAGCAACGCCTGCGCATCGCCACCCTGGCGCGGCTGCTTCCGGTGACGCACGCAATCGGCCTGGACCGCTGGGTCGAAGAGATCTTCCGCCGATTGCACGCCCGACAGCGCGCCGATGGCGCCTTGCCCGATGACGTGCAGGCCGCTCCGTCGCTCTGGAACACGGCCCAATTCGTGCGCGCGCTTCTGGCTTGTGACGGCTTGGACCAAGGGGCCACGCTGCGCGCGTGTGAATATCTGTGTGCCGCCCTTGCCGGCCGGGCATCGATCGCTTCCCACGCCTCCGAGCCGCAGGATCTCTCGGCCCAGACCATCCAACTGGCAGCGCTCGCCGCCCTGGCGGCCGGTGCGCGTCGTTGGTCGCGGCCCGAATGGGGTGCCGCCGTATTGCAGCACCTGGCGCGCATCGCGCATGAGGACGATCTGTCTGGACCTCGCGCCAGCGAACAAGGCTCGCGCTGCGCCGAGGCCTGGTTGGAACTTCACCGGACGGAGGAGGCGGCCCGCCTGCTCGCACAAGCAGCGCAACAGCAGGAGCGCGATGGCTTGCTGCCCGAGGGACCGAACCAGCCCTTCACGCGCACCGCCAACCTGGCCTTGTGGATGGAACTGTGGGCGCGCCAGGGGTGGCGGCGCGCGGCCCAGCGCGCTGCCCAGGCCCTCGCCCTGGCACAACAGTCGGATGGCAGCCTGCGTGCCCTGATCGGCCCCCACGCGCCCGACGCCACTGGCCAATCAGGGTGGGACGATTCGCTGGAAGCCGTGGCGAACTTCCTCCACGCTGCACTGGCGCGGGTCGCAGCCGCCTTCGCTGCGCCCGCCGTGTTGCCCGCCCACATCGATCCGAGCGACGGCCGGGCCCTGGCAGTCGTCGCCTGGCTGCAACGGTTGCCGGCCGCGCCGCAGGTAGTCGACGTCGGCTGCGGCCGCGGCCGATTCCTGAGCCTGATCGCCCGGCAGAGGCCCGCGGCGCGCCTCACCGGTATCGACGTGTCGCCGGCCATGCTCGCCCAACTGCCGCCCCAGGTGGCTCGCCGCCGCGGCAGCCTGCTGCGCATTCCGGCGGCGGACGCCAGCTTCGACGGCGCCTTGGCCATCGAATCGCTGGAACACGCGCTCTGGCCGCAGCGCGCTGTCGTCGAGTTGTGCCGCGTGGTGCGTCCCGGCGGCCGAGTGCTGATCATCGATAAGCATCATGACAAGCAGGCCCGATCGCTGTGCGACCCCTGGGAACAATGGTTTGCCCCAGAGCAGTTGCAGGCCTGGCTTTCCGCGTTCTGCGACGACGTGCGCGTCCACCCTGTGCCGCACTCGGAAGGCCGGCCGGCCCAGGATCTGTTCCTGGCCGCCGAGGGGCGCAGGCGGTGACTCTTCACTGCGGAGCCGCACCGGCCCCGTAGAATTGCTGGGCCACCGTCTCCGCGTGGAACAGCAACCATTGCGTGCGCGTATAGACCGCGTGTCCGGCCAGGTGTTCCGTCACCGCACCCCGCTGCGAGCCATAGTCCACCAACAAAGTCGTTCCTTCCTCGGACACGACCCGGCCCGAGCGAAACCGCGCCGCGGCATTCTCCAGGCCCGGTCCCTGGAACAGCCGGTGCAGCCGGCGGTCTGCCGACCAGGCGCGCCAGCACCAAAGGTTGGGGACGATGTTCGTCCCGGCGATGCCCAATTGCTGAACGTAATCGTGCTGGGGATCCCGGAGGATTTCCTTCAATGCGGGCGGAAAAGTCGCCTGGTACTCGCTCACTCCGGACGTCTGACGGTGGAAGACGAAGTGCAGTAACCGGTCGTAGCCGCCGCCGTCCCAGCCGTAGCGGATGGGCGTGCCGAAAGTGACCATATCCAGGGCCGGCCGCGGCTTCCATCCCTGCTGCAGCAGGCGCTGCACGCGCTGCCAAACCGGCAGATCGATCCGTCCGATCAGCGGCCAGCGGTAGTAGACCTTCGCCGCGCTGAAGACGTCCTCCACCGTCTTCGCATCCGCTCCCAGCAGGTTGCTGAGCAGGGCAAAGACATTACCGGCGTGGCTGTGGCCCCACAGTAGCACGCGCTGTTCGGCGCCCAGTCCCAGCCCTGCTAACTCGTCCAGCAACCGCACCGCCGCGTCGGCCCGGCCCAGGTGATGGTTCTGGCCGGACCAGCGGAACAGACGCACCCGGATGCGATCTGCCTCGGCCAGGTTCAGTCCCGATTGGAGCAGATGCGCATACGCGGCCGTGAAATTGCCCGCGTCGCCCGTCGCCCGGTCGACCCCCCGCTGGATCTTCCGCTGCAAACGCTGGCCCAGACGCGGAAAGGCGCGCGAGAACTCGTTCAGCAACCCCAGCGCGTCGTGGCCGACGAAAGTGCCATGCACCAGGTAGATGGCCGCCACGCGCGCCCGGTGCAGCTTCTGGGCGACCTGTTGCATACGCTGCGCGTGGGCTTCACACGCGACGTCGGGGCACGATTCGGGCTTTAGCCATTGAACTGGCGAAGTGGGGGGCGTGTTCGTGTAGGCTTGGTGCCGGAAGTGGTTGGCCCTTGGCATGGCTGGCACGTCCCGCGTCGATGCGGTGTACGGTGACTTCGCCCGGATGATACCCCAATACGCCGGACCACGACTCGTACGGCCGTCCGGAGCGTTCGTCCCCCTGGAAGAATGCCAAGTAGCTCATCACGTCGGCCGCGATGAACTCGTGCTCGGCTGGCGCCAACTGCGTCTGCCGGTGCATGCGCCGCCATGTGCCCGAATTGAAGTACACCTGATTCAGCACATAACCTTCGGCGTAGCTGGCATCCAGCGGCACCATTTCCACGTTGTGCGTGTGGCCGTACACGATGTGCTTGGAACGGCGGTTGCGGAAGTCCTGCTCGCACAAGGCGTGCGCCACATAGGAATCTCCGCCCGCTCCGCGCAAACCGTTCAGCCAGCTCGTGATCGAACTGGCCCAGTTGACCGGCAAGCGTTTGCTGAACTTCAACACGCGCTGTAACCCGTCGACGACGTCGAATGGGCTGTAGGTGTCGTGCTGCCGCACGAAATCCAATGCCAGGAATTCGTCCACCAGCCGATCCCAAATCAGCTTGACCTGTTTACGCAGCGCAGGCCACGAGCAGGTCCGCTCCAACAAACCGTCGATCCACACCGGAACCAGCAGCAACGGCCGCACGTTGTCGATCTCACGCAACCCCAGCAGCGTTCCTGCCGGCAAGTCATTGCCCAATTCGCGCTGCACCTCGCAACCGAAACGCGTGACCAGTTCCACGACAATCGCGTCGCCCAGACTGCTGCCGTCGCGGTCCCCCTCGTAGTTTACCGGATCGTAGAGATCGCCGTGACGCGCCGTGACCTTATGGCGGCGCATCGCCACCAGCAACTCCTCACTCTCGCTCATGTCGTGAGGAAAGGGCTTATCGCCAGGATTGGCCAGCCCCATTTTTTGCACGACCAACTCGCGCACCGCGCGCAAAGCGGGACTGGGGTGGTGGAAGAACCAGTCGTGGTTGCCCACCATATAGTGGACGCGCACCGGAACAGGCTCGGCCTCGTTCTCCGCGGCCGGCTTGGCCACGCGCAGAGCGGGCGGAACCGCAATCCCGCCGCGGCTCGAAAGCCCACGCAGGACTTCCAGGGCCGATTCGTTGTGTTGCAGAATGTCGCCGGTAATCTGGGAGACTCGGGCCACGAATTCCGCCGAGTTGGGGTCGGACCAAGGCCGAGAGCCTGGACGATCCAGCCAACTCGCACTGCGAATCACGTCCAGCACGTCCCCCAACAGTACTACGTCGATCTGTTCGATCGGTCGGTAGCCCCCGTCCGCACGCCAGCTAGCCGCCAGGGCCAAGTCGCGGAGACGTTCGACAAAGATGCTGAACGCCCCCGCCGAGATACTATCCCCGGTCGATCCGTCCGTCAGATGTAAGTCACTGATCACAACCAGCATGGAGCATCCTTGGGGACGTAGCCCCACCGGTAAAACCCTTTCCGGCACATTGGCTCTTATCGACTTCGCGCCGACTGATCATGAGGTTTATTCCGAGAAAGGACACCCGAAGCGGTAGTTACCTGCGTGGTGAGGCCGGGTCCCGGGACGGCTTTCTCCCCTCGCATCGCGCCTTGCCCAGCGCAGATCGGTTGCTCGCTTCTGTATACTTCTTCACGGCACCGCGGCCCCTCGACCGCGATCGTCCTGTTGCAGCCACCAACCTCTTATTGTGCTGTGTGATGTGCGGACGCTTCACCCTTCGTGCGCCGGCGAGTCTGATTGCCGAGCAGTTTGCCCTGTTTGACTTGGAGCCGTTCGCCCCGCGCTTCAACATCGCCCCCGGTCAATCGCTGGCCGCCGTGCGTTTGACGCCCGGTGATTCTCCAGGGCGACGCCAACTGGCCTGGCTCCGCTGGGGACTGATCCCCTCCTGGGCCGAGGGGCCGTCCGTCGGCAATCGTCTCATCAACGCGCGCTCGGAAACCGTGCTCCACAAGCCAGCCTTTCGCTCCGCCTTCAGGCAGCGGCGCTGTCTGGTTTTGGCCGACGGGTTCTACGAGTGGCAGACCGTCTCCGGCAAAGGCCCCAAGCAGCCCTACTTCTTCCGCCTCCGCAGCAATCGGGCATTTGCCTTTGCTGGTCTGTGGGAATCCTGGAGAGACGCTGAGGGTGTGACGATCGAGTCCTGTACTCTGCTGACCACGCAAGCCAACGAGTTGCTGCGTCCAATCCACGATCGTATGCCTGTGATCCTGCCACCGGATGCCTACGCGCGTTGGCTGGATTTCGCTTCGGATGTGGCCACCGATCTGCTACCCTTACTGCAGCCGCATCCCAGCGCAGCCCTGACCGCAATTCCGGTCGGCGCCTGGATCAATCGCCCAGACCACGAAGGTCCGCAGTGTATCCAACCCGTGCAGGAAACGCAGAGAAGACTTCCTTTCCAGTAGCAGCATCTCTTGCGGGACTTTCGCACCGGGCATCCTCAGCGGCCGAAGACTTCGAGCGGGTCGCGTTCTTCGCTGCGTTTCAGGACGACAGAATCCTACGCGGCGTTTCGCAGACAGAGACCATCGTGTCCGGATTCGTTCAGGATTCTCTGCCACCATCGGAGCATTGGATGGCCGCCGAAATCGGTGCCATCGCAGGCCGCAGGGGGTTGACACCCCTCTCTGCGGGCCAGATACTCAGAACCTGGGCCGATCGGGTCGTTGCGGCCCGCCACCGTCGACGGCCCTGGTTCACCTCTGCTGTATCCCCCGCCCTGCCAGGTTCTTGATTCTTGTCCTTGGGAGGAATCGCTCGATGGAAGTTATCGTCAAGTCCAACTATGAGGAAGTGGGCAAGAGCGCCGCGCGGATTGTCGCCAAGACGTTGAATGCCAAGCCGAACGCCGTGCTGGGGCTGGCTACCGGGTCGACTCCCTTGGGGTTGTACAAGGAATTGATCCGGATGCACCGGGAGGAAGGGTTGGACTTCTCGCAGGTGACGACCTTCAACTTGGACGAGTATGTGGGGCTCACGCGGAACCATCCGCAAAGCTATCACTACTTCATGCACGAGAACCTTTTCAAGCACATCAATATCCCGCCGCAGAATATCTACATCCCGTCCGGTACGACCGACAACTACGAGGCCTTCTGCAGTTGGTACGAACGGCGGATCGAGGAGTGCGGCGGCATCGATCTGCAGATCCTGGGGATCGGTTCCGATGGGCACATCGCCTTCAACGAGCCTTCCAGCTCGCTGGGTTCGCGAACGCGCATCAAGACCCTGGCGAAACAGACCATTGAGGATAACGCGCGCTTCTTCGGCAAGAGCGAAGAGGTGCCGATCTACGCCATCACGATGGGCGTGGGCACCATCCTCGAAGCCCGCCGAATCATTCTCCTGGCCAACGGCCGCAACAAGGCCGCGGCCATCGCCGGGGCGATCGAAGGCCCCGTGACCAGCATGTGTACGGCCAGCGCCCTGCAGTTGCACCGCGACACGGTGTTCGTCCTCGATCGCGACGCAGCCAGCGGGTTGAAGATGCTCGATTACTACGAGTGGATTCAGGCCAAGATGCCCGGCGCTCCGTATTGAGCCGGCCGTCGTGCGGCTGTCGTAGCGAACCCTTGTCCGGACAGCCGGCGCATGGCTTGTGGTCCTTCTCGCATCACGATTACCGCAGGAGCCCTGTTTCATGCGTCTGATCCTCTTCGATCGCCCCTTGGCGAAACGCTGGAATTTCTATCCCCTGGCCCTCAGCCGGCCCATCTGGGAGCTGCGTTGCGGCATCACGTCGCTGGCTGAGAAGCTCATCGCGCGCTACCAGCCGCAGCAAACCGCCTGTTTTCTGCCCGAATACATGGCTGCCGTCTATCGGGCGCGCAGCGGATGCACGGTGAACGATCCCGCCTCGCTGGCCGGCGAAGACCTGTTGCTGGTCGACGCGCGCGTCAAGGCGGCCGAGTGCCCCCTGGCGGCCGCCGGGCCCAGCCAGGTGGCCTTGGACGCCGACGGCGAGGTGCTGGTGGCCCGGATCAACCGTGGCGATCTGGCCAAACTCAAGACCACGGGCCTGGAGGAGCTGCTGGCCGCGGCCAAGGCCGCCTTGCCGGCGGTCGCCGAGGCGGTACCGGCCTGGAACTACACCTGGGACCTGGTGCTGGAAAGCCCGCACCAGATCACACGCGATTTTCAGGCCCTGGGCCGGAGCGGAATCGAAGGTAAGGTCGAGGAACCCAGCGCCTTGCGCGGCAGTCGCGGCGACGTGTATGTGGCCCCCGGCGCGCTGGTGCATCCGATGGTCGTCATCGACGCCGAAAATGGTCCGGTCTATCTGGACGAAGGGTCGACGGTGCATCCCTTCACGCGCATCGAAGGCCCCTGCTACGTGGGCAAGAAGTCGATCCTGCTGGGCGCCAAGTGCCGGGAAGGCAATTCCATCGGCCCCATGTGCCGGCTGGGTGGCGAGATCGAGGAATCCGTCATCCAGGGCTTCTCCAACAAGTACCACGACGGATTCCTGGGCCATGCCTACGTCGGCGAATGGGTGAACCTGGGCGCCCTGACCACCAACAGCGACCTGAAGAACGACTACTCCAACGTGTCGGTCGTGTTGGACGGCCATAACGCCATCAACACCGGTTCGACCAAGGTGGGCAGCCTCATCGGCGACCACACCAAGACCTCCATCGGCACGCTGTTCAACACGGGTGCCTGCGTGGGAGCCATGTGTCTGATCAGCGGCACCGGTAAGCCTTTGCCCAAGTACATTCCCTGTTTTTCCTATTTCCTGGAAGGTGTGGTGACCAAAGGCTTCGGCAAGCGCGCCTTGTACGACACGGCCCGCACCGCCATGGGCCGCCGCAAGCAGCAGTGGACCGAGGCGGACGAGGCGATGTGGAACCACATCTTCGAAATCACGGCCGAGGCGCGGCACGAAGCGGTCGCCAAGGGCCGCCGCGTGCTGGCCCATCGGCAACAGTAAGTCGGCGATGGCGCGGAGTGAGTAGTCGTCAGCAATCCAGGGGCGTGTGCCCTCAACGAATTCACTTTACTTCCCAGGAGAACCAGAGATGCCTAGCGTTCAAGATCGCGTCATCGCCGTCACGGCCCGAGTGCTGCAACTGGATCCCAAGGAAATCAAGCTGGAACACTCCTTCACTTCCGACCTGGGCGCCGAGAGCGTGCAGTCGATCGAGTTGGTGGCCAATTTTGAGGAAGAATTCGGCATCGAAATGGACGAAGACGCGGCCCTTTCCGTGCAGTCGGTGGGCGACGCGGTGAAGTTCATCACGCAAGTCTGCCGCGAACAGGGCGTCGACGCCTGAGACAAGAGCCGGCGTGAGCGAGCGGCGATCGCCCGGTGCCTCGCCTCTCGTCTCGGGCCTCGCGTCTCGATGCACACATCTTTCCCGATCACCGTCTGTTAAAGGAACGTCCATGTCAGCGTCAAAGTCCTATCCGCTCGTTGACTGCACCGAGCCCAATCTGATCGAAGAGACCTTCGACTATTCCCTGCCCCCCCTGATCCAGTTCGATGGGCCGGTCGTGGAGTACGTCGACGGTCAGGCGGTCCAAATCGATCCGCAGACCCTCCGCACGCGCGATATCCATATCACTGACACCACCTTCCGTGACGGGCAGCAGGCCCGGCCGCCCTACAAAATCGAGGAAATGGTCAAGATCTACGACATGCTGGCGCGCCTCGGCGGCCCGCAAGGCGTGATCCGCCAGACCGAGTTCTTCCTCTATACCAAGAACGACCGCGAGACCCTGGACCGCTGCCGCGCGTTGGGGCATCGCTATCCCGAGTGCACCGGCTGGATCCGCGCCGACAAGGGCGACTTCCGCCTGGTCCGCGAAGCGGGACTGACCGAAACGGGCGTGCTGACCAGTTGTTCCGACTACCACATCTTCCAAAAGTTGAAGTTCAAGAGCCGCAAGCAGTGCCTCGAGTCGTACTGCGAGATCGTGGACGCGGCCTTCGCGGCCGGCGTGCGTCCCCGCTGCCACCTGGAAGACGTGACCCGGGCCGACACGGAAGGGTTTGTGTTTCCCTTCGTGGAACGCCTGATGCGGATGAGTGAGCAGGTGCCCGAGCATCTCTCGGTGAAAATCCGCCTGTGCGACACGATGGGATTTGGGATCAGTTTTCCCGGGGCCCGCTTGCCGCGCAGCATCCCCAAGCTGGTCTACAAGCTTAATCAGCAGTTGGGAGTGCCCAGCAGCCGCCTGGAATGGCACGGCCACAACGATTTCCACAAGGTGCATATCAACGGCGCCACGGCCTGGCTCTACGGCTGCGACGCCTTGAACACCACGCTGTTCAGCACCGGCGAACGCACCGGCAATCCGCCGTTGGAAGGCGCCGTGTTCGAGTACATCGCCCTCAAGGGCCAGATGTGCGGCATTCGCACCGAGGTCATCACCGAATTGGCCAGCTACCTGCACTCCATCGGCGTGCCGATCCCGGACAACTATCCCTTCGTGGGCAAACACTTCAACACCACCCGCGCCGGCATCCACGCCGGTGGGTTGCGCCAGGACGAGCGGATCTACAATATCTTCGACACGACGGCGCTCTTGGGGCGTCCGCCGCGCGTCGCCTTGACCGACAAGACGGGCGCCGACGGCGTGGCCCACTGGGTCAACGAGTTCTTTGGCCTCAAGGGAGATGATCGCATCAGCAAGATCAAGATGCACAAGATCGCGCGCTGGGTCATCGACCAGTACGAAAAGGAAGGCCGTATGTCGGCGATCACCGACGAGGAGTTGGAGGCCAAGGTCAAGGAGTTCCTGCCCGACTACTGGGAGAAGTACAAGGGCAACGTGCAGCGCTGAACTACCACGACGATAAGCAAGGAGCCATGAGAACCCGGCGTGTCATGGCTCGCTGCAGAACACTGCGACCGTCGGTCCGGCCTCGCCACCGACGGTCGCGGCCATAGAACCTGTCCCCAAACCGCCAGAGCCACGTCGGGCGGCCCTGCAAGACTGGGCTGCCGACAGGTCCTGGGGTCGGCTCATAAGAGGAGGACGCCATGCGTTTGCGGAACATCGCTTGCGACCCGCGCGCGTATGTGTTTTGGGCGGGATGCATGATCCTGTCGCTCTGCTCGCCGCCGGTTGAGGCTGCAGTGCGCCGTAGCGAGGGCCTGGTATCCAAAGGCACGCGCTGGGAAACGCCCTACTACGTGCAGAAGTCCGATCGGCCCGGGCCGGTCGTGGTCATTACCGGCGGCGTGCATGGCGACGAGCCTGCAGGGGCGGCCGCGGCAGAAGAGATTCGCCACTGGCCCATTGCTTGCGGAACGCTGGTGGTCCTGCCGCGTGCCAATCCTCCCGGGCTGGCGGCCAAGACGCGCAATATGCCCGACGAGAAGCCGGAACTGGCCAACCTCAACCGCAACTTCCCGCGTGCGGGCAAGACCGAAGCGGCACGCGGCGCCGCCGCCGAAGCGATCTGGAAGTGGGTCCGCCAACAGAAGCCTGCCTGGTTGATCGACTTGCACGAAGGGTTTGGAGTTCGCGGCGAGGGCTCCAAGTCGGTCGGCAGCAGCGTGATCGCCATGCGCACGCCGGAAATCGAGCCGGCCGTGGAGCGCATGGTCTCAGCCGTCAATGCCGCCATCGAAGAGGAAAAGAAGCGCTTCGTGCGTCTGGGCCCACCCGTCGACGGCAGCCTCGCGCGCGCCGCAGGCGAGCACCTTCAGAGCCACGCCATGATCTGCGAGACGAGCAGCGGTGGGCAGGCCCTATCCAAACGCATCCGCCAGCATCGGATCCTGGTCCATGCGCTGTTGACCCATTTGAAGATGGTCGACGCGAGTTTCGATCCTCATCAGGGGTTTGCCGACGCCGGCGATCCGTCGCGAGTCAAGGTTGCTCTGTACGATGCCGGCGGGACCGGCGGCACCGGAGCAAGCTGCCTCGAACGCATCCTGGGCGGCGGTATGACAGTGCGTCGCGTGGGACCCGAGGAGATCGGCTCCGAGTCTCTGCACCAGTTTCAACTGGTCGTCTTTCCAGGTGGGAGTGGCAGCAAGGAGGCCGCAGCGATCGGCGAGAATGGGCGCAGGCGGATTCAAGACTTCGTACAGCGCGGCGGAGGCTATATCGGGATCTGTGCCGGGGCCTATCTGGCCACCAGCGGTTTCGATTGGGGGCTGAAGATCCTGGATGCCAAGACGGCTTCGCCCCTCTGGAGGCGTGGCACCGGTACGGTGCAGATCGAACTCACGCCCGAGGGCCGCGCGATTCTCGGCGAGCGGCCCGGCCTGCTGGATGTGAAGTACGCCAACGGCCCGATCCTCGTTCCGGCCAATCGAGACGAGTTGCCGGACTATCAGGTGCTGGCCGTCTTCCGCAGCGAGTTGGCCAAGAACAACACGCCGGAAGGCCTGATGGTCAATTCGCCGGCCATTGCCGCCGGCCGTTGCGGCAAGGGACGCGTCGTGGCCATCAGCCCGCATCCGGAACAAGTGCCGGAGTTGGAGGACCTGGTGCTTCGGGCGGCCCAATGGGCCGTGCAGCGGAACTGACCGCTCAGCGCAGGGCTTCCAGCGGGCGCAGGCGCATGGCGGAAAGCGCCGGCGCCAGGCCGCCCAGCAGTCCCATGCTCAACGATACGAGCATGCCGACGGTGAGGATGAGGGCATCCACCGACAGTTTCAGGACGACGAATTTTCCCCCTCCGGCGCCGCTGCTGACGACGCTGTTGGCCGTCCAGCCGTCGGCCAGGGTGCCCAGCAAGCATCCCACCACGCCGCCCACCAGGGCGATCGCCAGCGATTCCAGCAGAAAGCAAATCAAGACCTGTCGCCGTGAATAGCCCAACAGCCGCAACACGCCGATGTCCTTGATCCGTTGGCTGATGGCGGCAAACATTGTGTTCATCACGCCGAACACGCCGCCGATCGACATCACGGTCGTGATGAAGATGATTGTCACCAGGAACTCCCAGTTGGTTTCCGAGAGGCTGGCGAAGTACTCGGTTTCCACCAAAGCTTGAACGGCCGCCTTGCGGTACTGGGTGGTGAAGTAGTTTTTGACATGTCGCGCCGCCTGAGCGTTGGCTGTGCGCACGACCACGGTCGAATAGCTCTCGCGGCCAAACAGGGGGCCGACCACGCTGCGCCGTGCCCAGACCTCCGAATCGAATGTGGATCCGCCCGACTGCATCACGCCCACCACCAGCCACACCCGATCGGCCAGCTTGAAGGTTTCGCCGACGTCGAGCCGCTGGGGATCACGCGCTGCGGCGCGCTGCTGGGGCGTGCGGTCTTGGGCCAACTCGCGCGCGATGCCTTCGCCAAGCACGATCTGGATGGCTGGATGGGGGAACGCTTCCGCTTGGTCCTGCTCGCTGTGAGGCAGGGCCTGCACGCCCGCGGCGGAGAACCACATCCCGCCCGGATAAAGCGCCAGCCCGTGGACCCGTGCCGCCGTGGTCACGTCGTCGATGCCGCGGACCTGGAGGAACCGCCGCTTGGGCCGGCCCGGAATGGCGTTGACAATGGGTTGAGTCACCACCAGGTAGGTCTCGCGGCTGGCCAGCGGTCGGTTGCCGTCGCGGAGGATGCCCGGTTGGTTCTCGATATCTCCCACGTCGACGGGCGAGAGGTTGCTGAAGATCTCGTCGGTCGCCCCGTCGGAGAGGATCACCACGTTGCCCGGCTGGCCGGAGGCCTCGGTCAGGCGATACATGCCGTTGACGAAGGCCAACATCACGGTCAGCAGGGACACGACCAGCACGAAAGCCAGGCCCGTCATGAGCGTGGTCTTCCAACGCACGGTGAGATTGCGGAGGTTGTAGCGCAAGGGGACTCTGCCCACCGCCAGCAGCACCAGCATCAGTCCCAGCGTACATGCGGAGGGCCAGAGGAGTGCTGAGGAGGAGTGAAACATGCTTCAGGCCACGTGGGAGAAGACTTCGGCCACCTTGACATTCCGTGCGGCCAGGGCAGGTGCGATGCTCCCTGCGAGGGCCGCCGCCGCGCCGATCGCTGGGCCCCACCACAATGCATCGGCCGGGATATACAGCGACCCGAACATGCCCAAAGGAACGCCTCCCATCCACCGGTTGGCCACCAGATAGGCCAGCGAGGTGCTGGCGAATCCGGCCGTGGTGCCCAGCAGCAGGGCTTCGCCCAAGACCAGTAGCATCACCTGCACGGGACGGAACCCCAGCACTTTCAGCACGGCCAACTCCATCCGCCGCTCACGCACACTGATGCTGATGGCGTTGGCGATCACCAACGAAAGCGTCACCAGAGCGGCGGGCGAGAAGAGCCAGCGCATGCCCCACAGGATGTCGCGAAAGGCGTCCAAGAACGCGGCGATGCCGGAGGAGGCCGTCTCACACTTCACCGCGGGGTTGGCAAAGTAGGGGGAACTGATGATCTGGCCTGCCACGCGCGAAAAGGCCTCCATGTCCGGCACGCGCAACCAGACGAGGTTCAGGCTGCGTTGGGCCATGGGGTGCGCTCGTCCCCCCGACTTGCGCGGGTAGGCGTCCAAGGCTTCATTGAGGTACGCGGCGTTCATGACGGCCGAGTTGTCATAGCGCCCGGCCGGAAAGGTGCCCACGATTTCGAACTCCAGGTTGATCCCTTTGTAGTTCAGACTGTGGACCGTCATCCGATCGCCAAGATGCTTCTCGACGGCCTTCAGTCGCTGCCGGCCCAGGATCATCCCGTTGCGCTGGTTCTGCATCCGGCGAATGGCTTCGTCCAACTCGGCCGAATCACCGGGGGCCAACTGGTCCAGTTCGTCCATCATGGTGCGGACCTTGCTGGGATCCATCGCCACGGCGAACAATACGTTGTTCCGCGTCTGCTTGGTGGGATCGAGCGTGCCGCCATAGAACTGCCAGGCCATCCAATCCTGAGGCTTCACATCGCCCGGATAGCGTGCGGCCCCTTCGGCCAGTTTGGGGACGTAGGTGTACGGCATCTGGCTGGGGATCCGCCACCGCTCAGTGACGATGGCCTTGAGGTTCTTGGTCTTCTCGCGCGTCAGACCGTCCAGGAACGACAGGGCCGACCAGACCAGCGTGACAACCAACACCAGCACCATCACCCCCAACGCCGTGAGCGTCGATCGCAACGGACTGCGGCCCACGTTCTTGACGATCAAAAACAGGAGTTTCATGGCGACGTCTGCTCCACCAGGCGGCCCTTGTCCAGGTGCAGCAGGCGGTCGGCACGGGCCGCGGCGCGCGGGTCGTGCGTCACCAGGAGGATCGTCTTGTGCAAGGTCCGTTGCAGTTCGCACAGCAGGTCCAGGATCTCTTCGGCCGACCGTGCATCCAGGTCGCCGGTGGGCTCGTCGGCCACGATCAGCACCGGATCGGTGACGATCGCCCGGGCGATGCCCACGCGCTGTTGCTGTCCACCGGAAAGCTGGCCCGGTCGGTGGCGGAGGCGGTCGGTCAGGCCCACCAGTTCCAAAGCGGTCATCACCTGTTCACGGCGTTGGGCGGCGGTCAGATCCAACAGCAGCAAGGGCAGTTCCACGTTCTCGTAGGCCGACAGCACCGGCAACAGGTGGTAGAACTGAAAGATGAATCCCAGGCTGCGCGTGCGCCAGCGCGCCAGTTGGGTCTCGGACATGCTGGAGATCAGCTCGCCGCCAACCCACACCTGGCCTTCGCTGGGCCGGTCCAGTCCGGCAATCAGGTTCAAGAGCGTCGTCTTGCCCGAGCCACTGGGCCCCATCAGCCCCAGGAACTCGCCCTCCGGCACGTCGAGATTCAGGTCGTTGAGCACATCGACGCGCTCGCTGCCGCGGTGAAAGTACTTGTGTACTCCGCAAACACAGACGATGGACTCCGGTGGACCGCTGTGGAGCATCATGCATTGCCCCGTCACGACCGCGGTGACGCAGTCATCGTCGTGGGGATCGCCGACTTCTCGTCATAAAACGAGACCACGGCTCCCATTTCCGGTTTCAGATACACTCCCTGCTCATCGCCAGGGACGGCAATCTTGACCCGCACCGGCACCGCGCCTTTGGCGCGGTCGGCAATGGGCATCAACCGCGACACATAGCCTTGGTACATCCGGTCGGGAAAGGCCTCGGACCGCACCGTACACTTCTGGCCGCGAAAGATGCGCGAGATGTCTCGTTCCTGGATGGTCAACTCGACTTCCAGATCGGCCAGGTCGGCCATCTCGCACAGGCTGAAGGAACCGTTGAATGCGATGGGATTGACGATGTTGCCTTCCTCAGCGTTCTTCTTGAGGATCGTGCCGGTGATCGGCGCTCGGATCACACAGTTGTCCAGTCGCCACTGGGCCTTGGCCAACTCGGCTTCGGCCTGCTGGACTTCGGCTTTGGCGATCTGAATGCGCTCGATCCGCGGGCCGTCCTGGACCAGCTTGGCGGCAAAGCGGAGACGGTCCACGCGGCGGCTGGTCGACTGAAAACGGCTTTCCACGGCGTCGACTTCCTCGTTGGAGATAACGTTCTTACGCTTCAGCTCCTGGGCTCGTTTCCAATCGGCTTCGGCCTGGGTCAGGGTCGCCTCGGCCTCGGCCAGTTCGGCCTTGGCCTGCGAGATCTCCTCGGGTCGGAAGCCGCGCTCCAACTCTTCCAGCCGGTGACGAGTCGAAGCGAGCAGTGCCGTTGCGCGGTCCACGTCGGCCTTGTAGTCGACACTCTCCAGGACCGCCAACACATCTCCCTTCTGGACAACCAGGCCCTCCTGGACGTTAAGCTTCTCGATCATTCCGTTGATCTTCGGGCTGACCAGGATCTGGCGCGCGGGAATGACGTAGCCCTTGGACTCCAAGACCATTCCGGTCAAAGGAAGCGTGGGCGCGGTGGTCGGCGGCGGCACGGCCGGTGTCGCGCTCTCGACCGAATCCTGTTCCGCGTGCGCGCGCTTCTCCTTCCAGAGCAGGTAGCCGAGGGTGGCGGTGCTGGCGGCAAGCAGAACGCAAAGTATTGCTGTGAAAGGTGTTGCGCGTCTGCTTGCGGGGCTGCGGTCGGGCAGACGCAGAGAACGCACGCGTTGGCTGAGCAAGCGCGGTTCGGCATCCGGATCGTCGGGCCGGGAAGCACGGTGGGGATTGACGCCACTCACCCGATAGGCCTCTCACTGGCAGAAGGGATCGCTCGTGCTATTATCTCATCCCGGGGGAGTTGAATCCAGCCTGCTGTTGCGCAGCCCAACAGGCGTAGTGCACCGCAAGCATCGTTGTTGGCAGGAAACCCATGGCACGAAACATCGAGTTGAAGGCACGTCTCACCGATCCCGAGGCGGCGCAGCGCATCGCCTTGCGTTTGGCTACCGAAGACCTGGGGCTTCAGGAGCAACTGGATACGTACTTCCAGTCGCGTCATGGACGGCTGAAACTACGGGAGATCACCGGCCGGCCAGCCCAGTTGGTCTGGTACGCGCGGCCGGATCAACAAGGCCCCAAGGCCAGCGACTACCTGCTGGTCGAGGTGCCCCAACCGGACTCACTCAAGGCGGCCCTGTCGGGGGCCTTGGGGGTCCGGTGCCAAGTCCACAAACGCCGCCATGTGCTCCTCTACCACAATGTGCGGATCCACCTGGACGAGGTTACAGGCCTGGGCCGTTTTCTGGAGTTCGAGGCCGTCGTCGGCGGCGCGATCGATGACGATGCGGCCCAAGCCCAGGTCGATTACCTCAGCGCTCAATTCCACATCCAGGACGAAGACCGGTTGTGCGGCTCCTACGCCGAAATGCTGGGTGGGTAGCCCTGTCTACGGGGCAGGGAAGGCGATGAACAGGGCCCGGCAGATTTCGCAGGTCACCTCGGTCTGCAGCACGGTGCCGTAACTGTCGCCGTAGCCGGCGGTCAATTCCACGCACACACCGTAGCGGTCGCGCGCCGAAGTGTTCATCAGCACCGGTCGGCCGCTGTTGAACTGAATCCGCTCCAACTGGTAGGGGCTGAAGTCCTTGTCGTCCGTCTGCATCAGGATGTAGCGCCGCGCCAGACGCCGATTGACGATGGCCTGAAGGTCCATCGCGCGGAGCTGATTGTCCTCGCGCGCCGTGACGGGCAGGATGGCCAACTCGTTGTTGGCGCCGCTGGAGTTGCCGTGATAGTCGAGGATGCAGTGCAGACGCGGTGACTGCGCGATGCGGAGATAGGTCTGGGTCTCGGGCTCGGAAAAGGGCGACGTTCCTTTCCAGTCGTAGTCGTAGGGGCCGTAGGCGCCGTCGTTGTTGCTGTCGCGGCCCTGGTACCGATCCCACTCATAGTCGCCCTGGCGGTTGCAGTCCACGCCGTGGGCGTTCTGACGCTTGCGCGCGTCGTAGCCCGACGGGTTCAGGATGGGCACAATCTTGACTGCGACCTTGTTCAGGTCCACGACGTCTTTGAGCCGGCCTTGGGCCAGGCGTTTAGCGAAGGTCATCAGCCCGTAGCCGGGTTCCCATTCCGAGCCGTGGCACGCGGCGTAGAGGAAGTATAGCGGCCCGTCCTCGCGCCCCAGATTCAGGCTGTAGAGCTTGTAGTCGTTGCAGGCCGGGCCCTCCTCCTGGAAGCGGATCGTGCCCGCAAAGGCCTGGGCCAGTTGTCGCATGTAGTCGACCAGCTCGGCGTAGGTCATCTTTCGCGGATAGAACTCGGCCAGGCCCAGAGTGTCCGGATCGGCCAGGGTGTTGGCCACGAGCAGGTACTTGTAGTAGGCGTCGACGTTGGCCGCATGGGGTTCGCGGAGCGAGAGCACGTCGGCCGAGACGATTTGGCCCTTGCCCATCGCCATCCGGACCAGGGCCGGCTTGTCGCCGCGAGCAACGGCCAGGATTTCCGTGGTCTTCGGCAGCTCCGACGAGTCGAGAACCAGCAACTGCCCCTTGGCGTCGGCATAGGGGATGATTTGCCCGGCCTCGAAGCCGTTGGTGACCGGCGAAGTCTTCGCCACGCGCAGGCCAACGCGCATCTTGCGCGTTGCGGGCGACGCGTCGGGTTGGGCCGGGGTGTCGTCGGCCAGTTTGACGGTCGCTGTGGCGAGCGATTGCCAGGCGGCCAGCGAACGCAAGTCCAAGAACACGCGCCCTCCTTGCCGGGCAAACGTGGCTAAGGCTTCGAGGGTGGCGGGGGCCAGCGCAGGCTTCTTCATCAGCACCACGGCCCCCACGCAGTCCTTCAGGTCCGCGGCCAGGGACGCCTCGTGCAGCGGCACGATCTCGCTGGCCAGGAGGATCCTGACGTTCTTGTGGCAAGGGTCGTCGTCTGCCAGATCGGTCAGCAGCCCCACCTTGGCCAAGGGCGGCTCAGTATGCGGTTGACGCAGAATGCGCACACAGGCGTCGTCGAAGCGGGCCTTGCCCACCGCGCCCTGGATTTGCAGATAGGCCATGCAATGCTCGGTGCCTTCGGGCACACGCACCATCAAGCGGACCTGCGTCCACTCGTCACTGCGATCCACGGTCGAGGACTTAGAGCCGGTCCGGGAACCTGTCGGCAATTCGGTCCCGCTGGGCCGCCCGACATGGCTGGGGGGGGGCTGGGGCAGGTCCTTAGCACGTGCCGAAGGCTGGGCCAGGATCTTCCCCTTGGAATCCATGCAGTAGAATTGGAGTGAGGCCACACCGGGTGGCTGCATTTCGTTTTGGACCCAGGCCGAGAACTCGATCAGCGCGCCCGCCGGCAAACGCAGCGTGCCATCGGCTCCTTGGCGTAGTCGCGTGGCCGTGGGTTTGGTGTTCTCCAGCACCAGGCAGGCGCTGCCTGACCGGCCTTGGCCTTCCACTCGTAACAGTTTGCGGTCCGCATCGTCCGGAGTACGCTTCTCCCAGCCTTGGGCCAGGTCTTGCTCGAAACTGGGGTTCTTCAGCGAGTTCACTGTATCTTGGGCCCAACCTGTTGTGGTCCCTGAGACCAGGAGAGCAGGCAGACACAGGCGGAACAGCGATGTAATAGCCATGGCGCAGAACGTGTGAGGATGGTGGGGCGTGAACAGGCGGCGGGAAGCGGCGGTTTCCTGGTAGCCGCCGCACGTCTATTTACTGTACTGGCTGGCGTGGCTGACTGCAAATTGCCACGTGAAAATGCCCGATTCCCAGCAAGGGGGCCATCGCCTGAGGCACAATCGGCCAATCGCCAGGCGACGAAGCGGCCAGCCCTTGCAGCCCCTTCCAGGAGCGGCGACCGTCGGGCCCTCGTGCCAGTTTGCGCCACAAGAAGATCGTCAGGGGGTTGGCCCAGGTGAGCCCTTGGCGCAGGGCTTCGACGGCCGCCTGGCGTTGAGCCACCGCTGCAGTCTGGATTTGGACTCGCAATTCGACCTGGCAAAAATAGCGTTGCAGCAGCCGCTGGAACTCGTCGCGATACCATTCCTGCACGTGGAACGGATTGCGCGGGCGTCCCGCCACGTAGGGCTCACTTACGGCGCGGTCGGGCGTGGAGACCAGCAATCGGCCGTGGGGACTCATCCGCGAAGCGGCGGCGGCCAGGAAGGCCTCGGGACGTGGAAGATGCTCGATGTTCTCGAAACAGCAGATGAGGTCAAAGGGACCGGGAGAAGCCGTTAAGGACTGGCAGTCGTCGACGACGAACTCGGTGCGGTCGCTCCCGTATCGCGAACGAGCCAGTTCGATTGCCGCCGAATCGCAGTCAATGCCGCGTACGCTGGCCGCCCCGGCGGATCGCAACAGGCAGACGCCATAGCCCGCGCCACAGCCGGCGTCCAGCACGCGGAGACCGGCAGCGGATTCGGCGGCGAACAGGTAACGAGCCAGATGGGGAGCGGCCAGTTCGGTCCAGTCGGCCTCGCCCGGCACTGCCCGTTCTACCGACATCGTGCCTCCTTAGACCACCGCACTTTCGCAGTCGACGGGGTCAGGCAGGGTGAAGACCGGTGTCGGGGTGGGACAGGCTGGCCTGGGCTTGGTGGCCGTCAAGTGCTCCAGCACCGTGGGCAGCAAGCGGTTCCAGCGGCGCACGCTGTAATGTCGTTCCACAAACGCTCGTCCGGCCTGGCCCATGGACTTGCGCAGGGCAGGCGATTCGGCGAGACGGACGACGGCGTCGACCCAGGCTTCGGGGGTAGAGGCCAGGAATCCCGTTTCGCCATGCCGCACCAAATCGAGGTGCGCGCCGATCGGGTTGGCCACCACCGGCAACCCGGCGGCCATGTACTGCAACACCTTCAGCCCGCACTTGCCAGGACTCCAAGGGTGATCGGGCAGGACCGTGATGCCGATGTCGGCCTCGGCCAGGGCCGAAGCTTCGGTCTGTTGCGACCATAGGCAGTGACGCGTGGTCACGCCGGACAACGCTTGGAACTGATCGCAGATCAGCTTCAGTTCCAGTTTCGGGCAACGGCGAGCCGCGGCGGCGAGCATGGGCTGAATGGCCGGCAGAGCGCGAGCCGTCTCCTGGCTGCCAATCCAGGCCAGTTGGACGCGCGCCCGGCGAGGCTCGTGGTGAGCCATCCAGTATTGGTCGGAATCCACGCACGTGGGAAAGACCCAAGGCTCGTGGCTCGCGCCAGCCAAGAGGGCCTGCTGTTGCAGGAAACGGTTGCCGACCAGCACCGCATCGGCCGCGCGCACGACGGCCCGAAATCGCATACCGCGCTGCCAACTCTGGGCCGGCTTCGAGGCGTTGAAGTCACGGTAGAAGATGGCGTCGTCCAGATCGAAGATCAGACGCCTGGCTGCCGCACGGATCAAGCGCATCCGCCACCAGGGCAGCAAACGCCGCTGCAGGATTACGGCGTCGGCTGCGGCGATCGTCGGCACTTCGCGCAGGGCGGGCCAAGACGAGCGGCCCAAGGGCAGGGCCTTCAGCGTCCAACCGGCATCCGCCAAGGCGGGGGCAAAGGCCTCCAGCCGATAGCGATAGCAGACGTGTGCAGGCCGCTCGATCAGGGCAAGGAGTGTTCGTGGCGGGCTCGGCATCGTCGAGACAATCCGGCGGCAGTGGATCCATTCAGCGGCCCGGGGGAACCCCCAGGGAGCATCGAAGGGGTGGGAGTCTCGCAGAAAACCAGCCCAGGTGCCAGATCACTTCCGTCCGCCTTTTCCGGCCAAGGCCACTCGCAGGGGTGGTGCCCAGGGGCGATTTCCTCCGTCCAGACTACCTGCTTTTCCTGAACTATCTTTGAGATGAAACCGCCCCTCGCCACACGCGGAGGAGCGTGGGCTGGGATCGCGCCTGGCTGAGATTGCTCCTGCTGCCCCGCCGAGTCCTCGCAATGTCTTCGGCTACCCCCACATACCGCGACCATCCGGCTGATCCGCATGCCGAGACCCTCGTCAAGCGGCTGTTTGCGCGGATTGGCGAGATCTCTACCCTGCCGGTGGTGGCGCTGCGCATCATGGACGTAGCGCAGAATCCGAAGACGGGAGCCGACGATCTGCTGGAGGCGGTCCGTTTTGACGCGGCCTTGGCCATGCGGATCATGCGCACCGTGAATTCTTCGTACTACGCCCTGCGGAACAAGGTGGCCGATCTGAAGCTGGCGATCACACTCTTGGGTTTCAAAGAGATCCGCAATCTGGCCCTGACCGCCTATGTGGCGCAGTTGTTCAAGCAGAGCGGAGTGCACGGGCCGTATCGCCGCGATCAGCTCTGGAACCATCTGGTGGCGGTGGCCACGGTATCGCGTTGGATTGCGCAACGTTGCGGCCGCGTGCCGCCAAGCGAGGCCTACCTGGCCGGGCTGCTGCACGATTTGGGCCTGATCCTCATCGACCAATACCTGCACAAGCCGTTCTGCCAGGTGGTGGATACCTTGGCTCAAGCCGCGCCAGGCACCACGCTGCCCCAGATCGAGACCGAGATCCTGGGTTTCGATCACACGCAGTTGGGCGAGTATGTCTCTGGCCAGTGGAACCTGCCCGAGCACTTGATCGCCGCCATCCGCTATCATCACAGTCCCTTGGAGTACGAGGGGACGCATCGGGCGATGGTGGGTGTGGTGTCCCTGGCCGACTTCTTCTGCAGCCTGAAAGGCGTTTCGGCCCTGAGCGTGGGCCAAGCCAGCCCCCCGCCGGCTCAGGTCTTCCAGGATCTGGGATTCGGCAAGCGCGAAGTCGCCGAGCTGTGGGAACAACTCGACGAGGTGCTGCAGACGGCCAACTTCATGGCCAGTTGCGGCGAACAATAGGCGACAGGCACCGGGGCCGCTCGTCTGGTGTCGCGCGCGGCGAGCGGCTGGCGACTGGGGCACTTCGATTTCTTGTCCTGGTCCCTCGTTGCGAGGGGCTGGCGTCGTGTGTTATGCTGGGGTGACGTGGCGACGAACAGGCCGTGCGGCATCCGGCCCGGTCAGCCAAGAACGGCGGATATCCCTGACGCCGGCCACCCCAGTCGTAAGGAGCCTTCCGCATGACAGACGATGCGAGCCAAGACCAAGCCCCAGCGCAAGCCCAAGTCCCGGACCTAGATCTGTCCCAAGACCAAGCGCAAGACCAAGCTCAGGACCAAGCTCAGGACCAAGCGCCAGCTCAATCGCTAGCTCAAGACCTGCCGAAGTGGGAATACCGAGTCACCACCAAGCAGACCGAACGGCACATGTTCCTGGAGTTGAACGAGTTGGGGCGCGAGGGCTGGGAGGCGGTGTCGGTCACCTACAACAAGGACCTCAAGGGCATCTGGTGTTGGACCGCCTGGCTCAAGCGCGCCTGGACCGGCCAGATGAGCGACGTGCCGTTCTCCCAACTCGAAGCGCGCAGAAGCGAATCGATCGACGGGGGACAAGTGGACGGATTTGATCTCAGCGAAGGCGATTTCGATTTCAAGGACTGATGCGGGGCGAGGGAGCACGCGGAACCGCAATCGGCCCTTGTTTGCGCTGTTGGCCGGGGGTGGGACCGGAATGCGTTCCGTTTGTGGGTGTCCGAGAAGGAAGATCGTCGCTGTCCGGCCCGTTGCCCTGCTACCTGAACAATCCTCCTGGCGGTTTGTACGGGCATGGATCCACTGCTGGATGAATTGCGATTGGCGCTGATCTCGGGCGTGGGGCCGCGACTGCGGCAGCGATTGTTGGAGCGGTTTGGATCGATCCGCGAGGTCCTGGCCGCAGCCCCCAGCGAGTTGCGCGAGGTGCAGGGCATCGGTCCCAAGCTGGCGCAGCGGATCGCAGCCGCCCCGGAGGAAATCGACGCCGAGGGGGAAATCGACTTCTGCCGTGCGCAGGGCATTGAACTGTTGAGCTTGGGACAGACCGAGTATCCCAACAGTCTGCGCACGATCCACGATCCGCCGAGCGTGTTGTTCATGCGCGGCGGTCTGATGGCGCGAGACGCGCTGGCCGTGGCCATCGTTGGCACGCGGCATCCCACCCCCTACGGCGTGCGCACCGCGACGAGGCTGGCCGAAAGCCTGGCGCGCGCGGGACTGACCGTGGTCAGTGGATTGGCGCGAGGGATCGACGCGGCCGCGCACCGCGGGGCCCTGTCGGCCGGCGGACGAACCCTGGCGGTGCTGGCCGGCGGCGTGTACGAGATCTATCCGCCCGAGCATGCCGAGTTGGCCCAGGAGATCGCCGCGGCCGGAGCGTTGTTGAGCGAAGCGCCGACGCGAGCCGTGCCGCAGAGCGGCATGTTCCCGCAACGCAACCGGATCATCAGCGGTCTGAGCCTGGGGGTGATCGTGGTTGAGGCCGGCGACCGCAGCGGGGCCTTGATTACGGCCCAACACGCTAATGAACAAGGACGCGAGGTGTTCGCCGTGCCGGGGCGGATCGAAGATCGCACCTCACGTGGTTGCCATCGGTTGATTCGCGACGGTGCGCGGTTGGTGCACACGGTCGACGACGTGCTGGAGGAGTTGGGCCCCTTGTTCCAACCGGCGGCCTGCGACGACGGGCAGGTCGTACACCATCCGGGCGAGTTGCTGCTGAACGAGACGGAGCAGCAGGTGCTGTCGGCCATCGGCAGCGAGGTGGCGAGCATCGACGAGGTGACGGCCGAGACGGGCCTGAGCGCCGCCCAGGTCTTGTCGACCGTCAGCGTG
>CALARR010000417.1 GCA_937889015.1 uncultured Planctomycetales bacterium
ATCCGTGGCCGGCGATGACGTGAAACGGCGTGACTGTTGGGTTTTGTCAAGTTCTGCTATGACACCTTCCGGAACACTGCCTGCCGCTGCTTCGCGCCCCGAACGCAGCTCGCTTTTGGACCATCCTTTGGGTTTTTGGTTCATCTTCTGGGGCGAGTTCTCGGAACGCTGCTCGTATTACGGGATGCGGGCGATTCTGCTGCTGTACATGACCGAGCGGCTGGGATTCGCGGACGACCTGGCCAGCAGCGTGATGTCGTACTTCATTGCCGGCTGCTATTTGTTGCCGCTGGTCGGCGGATGGCTGGCCGACAACGTCTTCGGCAAGTACTGGACGATCGTGGGCTTCTCGCTGCCCTATGTCCTGGGGCACGTGATTTTGGGGTTCGAGCACCCCGTGTTTCTGGGCACAGCCTTGGGGCTGTTGGCGATGGGTTCGGGGGTCATTAAGCCGAATATTTCCACCCTGATGGGCATGACCTACGACCAGCGGCGTCCGGGGCAGGAGCGGCTCCGCAGCGACGCCTTCGCGATGTTCTACGCTGCGGTGAATATCGGTGCGGCCACCTCGTCGTTTGTGATGCCATGGATCCGCAACCACTGGGGCTATCAGGTCGCCTTCCTCTTCCCGGCGGCGCTGATGTTGCTGGCTTTTGCGATCTTCGCCAGCGGGAAGCCCTTCTATGCAGTGGAAAGCGTACGCCGAGTGCATTTGACGCGGGAAGAGCGTTGGGAACGGGTGCGAGTCCTGGGGCGGATCCTGGGGTTGTTTCTGGTCGTGGCCATGTTCTGGAGCATTTTCGACCAGTCAGCCAGCACGTGGACCCTGTTTGCTCGGGATCACTTGGAATTGACCATTCTCGGAATAGAACTCTCGCCAGATCAGATCCAGGCGCTCAACCCGGTGTTGATTGTGGTGCTGTTGCCGCCGATCACCCTGTTGTGGCACGTGTTGCCGGGCTGGGGTATCCGTCTGCGTCCCACCGACAAGATGCTGGTGGGGTTCCTGCTCACAGGTCTCACGATGGCGATCATGGCTGTGGCCGGCTACTTGGCGGGACCCACCGGCCGTGTGTCGATTCTGTGGGAAGCCGTCTCGTACGTGCTGATTACCGTGGCGGAGATCTGTATTTCCGTGGTCGGCCTGGAATTGGCGTTCACAGCCGCGCCGGCCTCGATGAAGAGCTTTGTCACGGCCTGCTGGCTGTTGACCGTATTCCTGGGCAACATGCTCAATGCCTGGGTCACTCCGCTGTACGACCGGCATTTCGAGTGCCTGGACTGGACGTTGGGACCGGGGGCCTATTTCGCCCTGTTCGCGGTAGCCATGATTCCGGTGACGCTGGCATTTCTCGTGATCGCGCGGCGTTTTAACCAGAACGCAGAGGAACCCTAGGCCTCGATGGGCGAACCGGCGGAATGGCCCGGGGCCGACGCCCATCGACATCCTACGCGGTCACGCCCGCAACCTCCTCGGCGATTTCGCGGAGGCGTTTCAGATCGAGCTTGCCGGTGCCCAGCAGCGGCAGGCTTTCTATCTGATAGAACGCATCCTGGCCGGGAATCCACAAGGTGGGTAGTTGCGCTTCGGCCAGGCGGCGGCAGATCTGCTCCGGAGTCAGTTCCAGACCGGTGTGCAAGACCACCAATCGTTCTCCCTTGCGCACGTCGGATACGGCCGTAACGGCCACGCGGATCTGTTCGTCGTCCTCCAAGTGCAACAGCTCGACGATGGCTTCCTCCACACGGATGTGCGGCACCATCTCGCCGCCGATCTTCGAAAAGCGGCTCTGCCGGCCCGTGATATGGATAAAGCCCTCCTCGTCGAGGACGGCCACGTCGCCGGTCACGTACCAACCGTCGCGGAGGACTTCGGCCGTGAGATCGGGACGGTCCAGGTAACCTTTCATGACGTTGGGGCCGGTGATGAGGAGCATGCCTGGCTGGTTAGGGCTGAGGTCCTCGCCGGTCTCCAGGTCCACAACTTTGGCGGAAACGCCGGGAATGGGGCGGCCCACGGTGCCTTGCTTCTGGCCCACGATTCCACCGCGGCCACGGCCGGGCGGGATGTTGCAGGAGACGACCGGCGAGAGCTCGGTCGTGCCGTAGCCTTCCAGAGGGTAGATGCCGAACCGGTTTTCGAACTGTTCGGCCAGATGTGCCGGCAGTTTCTCCGCACCGGTAATAACCACTTCCAGCGAACGGAAGTCCTCTGGCTCGCAGCGGCGAATGTATGATCGCAAGAAGGTTGGTGTGGCCACCAGGATTGTGGCCCCGTACTGTCGCGTGAGCTGCGCGACCTGCTTGGGTTCCAGCGGCGTATAGTGGTAGACCGCCTTGATGCCCAGTGTGAGCGCGGTCCACATCGTGCCGGTGTAGCCGAAGGAGTGAAAGAGGGGCAGGATTCCGAGCATCACGTCCGAATCCCGCAGATCGAGCACGGTGTTGAAACCGTCGATGTTCGACGCTACGTTGTCCTGCGTGAGCATGACGCCCTTGGGACGACCGGTGGAACCCGATGTGAAGATCACCGTCAGCAGGTCGTCAGGCTGGATCTTGGTCAGCCCTAACCAGCGTTCCAGGAGGGGCGCAGGCACCGTCCAAGTGGCAAGTGCCGAGAGCAGTTTGTCGCCCAGGGTGATCTTGTCCTTGAGATCCTCAAGGCAGATGACTTCGGCTTCGAGTTGCAGCGGGAAACGCTCGATGACTCGCCGGCTGGTCAACACGTGGCGGATGCCACATTGGTGAATACAGTCGTTCATCACGGCCGACGTGACGGTGTAGTTCAGATTCACAGCGATGCGGCGATCCAGGCCCAAGGCTGCGTTGAGCACCAGTCCGGCCACCGAGGGCGGCAACAGGAGGCCCACGTAGCTTTCATCCTTAGCCAGCAACTCGCGGCGTAGCAGACGCCGCAAGATCAGGCTTCGCATCAACAGGCCCGCGCCGGTCAATTCAGCTCGGGTGCTGTCCGACACCTTTCTGCTGCGCATGAAGCGGCGGCACGTGCGCAGGAACCGCCGCGGCAGGACCATGCGAGGAGAATGCGGCTCGGGAGTCTGGGGGGTAGACGACATGGCAGGCTGGTCGGACGCAGGGGATTGACTGGGGGATGAGTTCTCAACCTTCGACGGCTGCATGGTCGGCATTCCCGAGTTGCTCGACGGCTTGGCGGACTTGTTCGACACTGCTTACCTGATACATCGGTTCCCCAATGCGGATTGTCAATGGATAGGGTAGCTTTCGGGGTAGCTTCCAGAGAAGCTTCCCCCCATAATGGCTGAAGATGCTCCCCCAGAAGCCAAGCAAACGAATGGGAATCAAGGGTTCTTGGCAGTCTTTGAGAATCGCCATGAACCCGGGGTGGAAGGGCTGCATCTGGCCGGTGCGGGTCAGGCCACCTTCTGGAAAGATGCAGACCAGTTCGCCATTGCGAATGGACTCACGGGCCGTGCGCAGGGCCTCGACCACTGATCGCGGTCGGCCGGGCCGGATGGGAATGGTCCCCGCTTTGCGAGCGAGCCAGCCCAGGCCAGGGGCTTGAATGTAGTCGGAATAGGCGATCATGCGGATCGGTCGCGGGGAATAGGTCAGGAGGATCACACCATCGATCCAACTGACGTGGTTGGCCACCAGCAGCGCTCCACCTTCGCGCGGCAGGTTTTCCAACCCTTGCAGTCGCACGCGATAAAACACCTTGGTCAGGATCCAGACAAAGAACCGCACTGAAGCCACCGGGATCAGCCAGATCGTACACAGGATCACGGGGACGACGCACAGCCCGGAAAGGAAGAAGATCGTACGGCCGGACAGTTCCAGTTTGGTCATCCCGGCGAAGACGAGCGAGGCCAGGATGGTACCGGAGAAAGTCAGGAAGTTGCTGGCCGAGAGGATGGCACCGCGCTGTTCTTCGGGGCTGCGCTGCTGGAGGAAGGCTTCCAAGGGCACGTCGTACAGTCCGGCTCCCAGTCCCAACAGCAACAGGCAGATCCCGCTCCACAAATAACCGGGCGAGGCGAAAACGGTCGCCGCCGTATCCACGCCGGGCGCCAGGGCCAGCAGCATTGCCCCGAAAGCGATCCCGGCCGCGCCCAGCGGTACGATGCCCAATTCGATCCGGCCGCGAGAGAAATATCCCGCTGCCACATTGCCTAGCCCCACGCCCAAGGCGAGCATGGCCAGCAGAGGGCCGACGTACTGCTGGGCCACTCCCAGGACGCCGATCGCAAAGCGGTCTACGTTCAACTGGCACAGCCCGCCCAGTGACCAGAAGAGGGCCGTTCCCAATGCGGCCCAAAGTAGCGCGCGGTTCGCAAACAGGGTTCGCATGTCCCGATAGCTCTGGCCCGCAAAGTTCAGCGGAAACTGCCGTGTCGGGTCGGCGATCGGCGTGCGGCGGATGAATGTGCAGGCCAACGTGCCGGTCACGGCCACGCCGAGGAGCGTGGCGGCCGAGATGTGCAGGTTTGACTGTCCCAACGGGCAGGTCCAGTAGTACAAGTAGCCGCCGACTACCGTGCCTAGCACGATAGCCAGGATCGTGCTCATACCGATCAGGCCGTTGGCCGACGCGATCTGCTCGGGCCGCACCACTTCGGGGATCGCGCCGTACTTGGATGGGCTGAACAAGGCACTGTGGATGCCCATCAGGAACACCACGGCGAACATGAGGTAGATGTTGCCCAGCCAGATCGTACCTACCCCCAACAGCATGAGCACGATTTCTGCCAGCTTGCAGCCGAGCATCACATTACGCTTGCTGAAGCGATCGGCCAGATATCCGGCTGGTGCAGCGAATAGTAGGTATGGCAACACCAAGAGCGCCAAGCCCGCTGAGAGCGCGATCCCTTCGTTGCCCGGGCCGGCCAAGTCTTTACCGATGGGCACCACTAGCCAGCGGAAGATGTTGTCGTTCGTGGCGCCCAGGAATTGGGTCACCAAGAGCCCCAGGAAGCTCCGGTTCCTGAGCCCGCCAATCTGGGAGGACTGGGCATGAACGGCAGTGTTCGATTGCGGCACAGTGTGATCCTCACGAGCCTTGCCCGAGTCGGGCGTTATCGGCCGCGGAAGATGGCGAGATGACTCTGCGGCGGTGGCTGGAACAATTATGTCGGCTGATTGTGCCATTTTCTCTCCCCCAAGCAAAGGGCGAAGCCAGCTTGGAACATTTTCCCAGGCGGGAAACTGGGAGGTATGTCACGCGGCGAAGAGAGTTATCCTGGCGGGTGGTGTGATGCGCGACCGCGTACGAGTCGGCTGGGCGACTGCCGTTCTTGGCGGCAAATGGGGGTGATCCCGTTTGGCCAATCCATGGTCTCAATCGGGCTCCGGTCTATTGACTCTACTCCAGGGGGGCGACACCGTGAGGACTCGTGCCGCCGTCGTGATGCTGGCGTACTGGGGCACGGAGTGACCAACGGGAGGTCTGGAAGACGGACTTCCGCGGCCAACCTTCGGTCGGTGGCCGGCGGCACTGCAGTGCCCGCTTATCTGACGCTCAGCAAAGGAGTTGCGCGGCCTCACCGCAGTCTACCTGGAAGATGTGGACTAGACTTGATTGGGAGGTCGAGGGATGTCTTTCTTGGAATGGTGGGGTGAGAGCGTCGATCCGGGCAAGGTCGGGCAGGTCGATCTGAGGGGTCAGCACGAGGTCTGCCAGAGCAGAACACTGATCGTGCTGCGACTGGTGGTGGTGCTGATCGGGTTGCCGGTCTTGTGGGGGTTGGCCATTTCGACCATTGCGCTGCCTGTGTGGCAAGCAGGGGCCTTGGTCGTGGGCGGAACGCTGATCTATATGGCCCTCGGCTATCTGCTGCGCCCCGAGCCCGACATGGACAATCTGGGCTGGTGCGGCGGGCTGATGGACCATCCTTGGCGTTACTCCGACGACATCAATCGCATGCTGGTGGCTCTGGCAGTGGTCCTTGGGCCAGGCCGTTTCGTAGCGGAATCGCTGTTGGACGGCCTCACACTTTTCAAGGTCACGGATTCCGCCTCGGCAAGCCAGCCAGGTTCCGATGCAGACATGGGGGAGCGATTGGAGCCCTGACGCGCAGCCGTCCTGGCGGGGCAACCCGACTTAGAGCCGGTCCCAGAACCTGTCGGCAGATCAGTCTTGCCGGGCCGCCCGATCTGGCTTGGGTAGTTCTGGGATAGGTTCTAAGGCTGCGGAGTCAATCCGCCGTGGTGCTTGATGTAGTACTGTTGCAGTCGGCGGTTCTCCGCGACGGATCGAGGCGGCGCGATGGGATCCTCGATGTGAGCTGCCACTCGTTCGATCAGAAACCCGTTCGGATCGACCTGCTGGGAGGTCGAACGCAGTCTCAGATAATGGAGGCCATTGCCGGTCGGGTGCGACTGTGGTAACGATTTCACCGGCTTGTTGTTCAAACGCACGTCGCAGCGCTGGTTATCAAGGTCCCATGCCAGGCACAGGTCGTGCCACCGACCGGTTTGCAGCTTGGCCACGGTGGCTTGCGGTCTGCTTGCACCCAACGGCAGGCGAAAGACGGCCAGGCGTTGGCCTTCGTCGTCGCATGGATCAAACAACCGGTCAGCTAAGGCCACTTCGGCTCCGCCACAGCCCTTCTGCAGCATGATCCGTAGCATCACCTGGCCCTTCCAGCCGAGAGGGAAGTTCCAGACCGCCCCGTCCGGTTCTTTTTCGTCGGGACGGCGTACGTGGAGCACCTTGAGTCCGGACTGGTGGGATGCTCGGCCAGCGCGGCGCCCGCAGTACGATCGCGCCACCAACGCTGCGCAGGCCCAAAGGCCTTGTACACGTGCCAGGCTTCCAGCCCGTGGGAGAAGTCGTCCGACTGCGACGTCTGGTTGAGCCAGTCGGCGTCGAACCGGATGAAGTTCCTGCGGCCCACGCCTTGGCCGGACAGCACCAGCGCCCGGCCCTGCTTGTCGAACGTGCCATAAGGGTAGGCTGTTCCGCGGTCGTCGGATTTGGGGGGGCTCGCATCGCGCTGGGCGTCGCAGTAGATCTCGCGAAGCCCTCGCCATGTGCGGCACGCGTCGGCCGAGATCGCCGCGTGCAGGACGTCGCGTCCTCCGTACACACCTCGTGCAATTCGCCGTCGCGGTCGAGGAGCAGGCGGTAAGGACGGCGACTACACAATGGATGTACGGCCAGGCTTGGTTCAAGGGCCACAGGCATTCCGTCGGCAGTCGTCAGCAGTGCCGGTTGATCAGGACGTCGCCGCTCGAAGAAGGCGAATCCTCCGGCTGCCATCTGCACAATGCCCACCGGCGATTTCTGCAGCAATATCGTTGGTGGCTCCGGTGGTGTCGCCTGGGCGGAGAGAGTTCCAACCCACTGTTCCAGAAACAGCATGACCCAGACAAATTGCACAGGAAACAGCTTCATGGCATCGTGTGCCTTCCGGTGCAGAGGGGCGATTGCCTCGGGACGGGCAACGTGACTTCGCGCCGACTCAGACGGCCCCGGGGCCGCGTGCGCGATTGTCGATCTGAATGGCGTCGATGGCTGGCAGGACGAAGATCTTGCCGTCGCCGATGTTTCCCTCCGGACCGGTGCGCGCGACGGCCATGATGGTCTCCAGGGTCCGCTCCAGGAAGTCGTCGTTGACCACGATTTCCAGGGCGATTTTGCGGAGAAGCGTCGTTTTGTACTCGTAGCCCCGGTACATCTCAGACCGGCCGCGCTGGCGTCCGAAACCCTGGGCATCGCAGACAGTCAACCGCGTGACCTCGATCTTGCGCAGGGCCTCCTGGACGGCTTTCAGCTTGGTGGGTTGAATAATGGCGATGACGAGCTTCACGGATACCATTCCCCCCTGGTGGATTCGAGCCCTGAATCCGGCGCGTGGCCCTGTTGGTCTTCAGGCAAGTCACACCTTGGCGGTGCACTCATGAACCCTTCAAACCGGCCTCCCGTTGGCCGGTCTGGCGACATTGCTTACACTTACCTGAGCGGCAACAGTCGAGCCGTGCGAGCCTGATCGAGTGTACGAGCCATCAAGCATTAGCCCAGAATACCCGTCCCGGCCGATGATGCCAAGCTGCTCTCCCCCCGCGGGGAGAGATCGTGCTATGCTGGATCGCGGTCTTGGGGGGACAATTCCCGCGTTCGGAGAGTTGGTCGAGTGTATCCGTGGCCTGTATGAATGACCCTAACCCACAGGCGGTCCTCGCGCAGTATCCGGGGCTGCATATCAACGGAGCCATTGAGTGGCTGGGCGGTGCGGGCGGATTCAGTGGGGCCCGTTTCTGGAGGGTTCCGACAGCGGCTGGACTGCTGTGTCTGCGCCGCTGGCCGCAGGAGTATCCGTCCGGCGAGAACCTGGCGATAATTCACCAGGTTCTGGATCATGTGTCTGGTCGTGGCTTTCGACGGGTCCCGGAACCTCTCAGGAGTCGTGCTGGAGCGACGTTTGTCGCAGCAGAGGGTCATCTTTGGGAATTGACCCCATGGTTGCCCGGCACGGCCGATTTTCGGCAGGACCCCAATGCTGAGCGACTCAGGGAGGCGATGCGGACGCTTGCGGCGTTTCATCAGGCGGCCGCTGACTGCCCCATGAGGGCTTCGGCACGGCACGGGCCCGCCCCCGGCATCGCACATCGCCACCAGTTGTTGCTCCGAATGATCCATGGGGGGGCCGATCGCCTGGAATTGGCGGTAAGGCCAACGCCGGCCCCCGAATTGGTGCCTCTGGCCAGGAGGATTCTCCGGCTATTTCGCGAAAGGGCCGGCAATCTGAACGCACAATTGGTGTCGTTGCTGGGGCTGGGGGTACCGCTGCAAGTGTGCCTCGGCGATGTTTGGCACGATCACGTACTGTTTGTGGGGAACCGTGTCAGCGGCCTGATCGATTTCGGCACCGTCCGATGGGAAAGCGTTACGGCGGACGTGGCACGGCTCCTAGGAAGCCTGGTTTCTAATCGACAAGTTTTGTGGCAGGAAGGACTTGTGGCATATAGCCGGGTGCGGCCACTGAGCGCGGCGGAACAAGTTCTAGTCGACGCTTACGACCGAAGCGGGGTGTTGCTGGCGGGAATCAACTGGATTGACTGGATCTATGCCCAGGGGCGAACCTTCGAGGACTGGAACAACGTACGCAAACGCATGGAGATGATTCTGGCTGGCCTGGAGGTACAGCCGGCGACTGTCGGATGACTGGTGGAGCTGGGTTGAATTGGTGATAATGGCATCGCGTTATCACGTGCTACCTTTTTTTCAACTCCAATCCTGCTATCAGGTTGTGGACAGGCGATGTCTCAGGGGATCTTGTCCCGTGAAACCTGGCAGGGCTCCTGCGCATCGGAACCATGTGGGGGTTGGGCACGATTCGGTGCGGCAACTGAGAATCGTGGCGGATCGCGAAATGAAATTGAAAGGATTCATGCATGTTGGATCTTCGTAGGTTGGGCGGTGTGCCCCGATTCCTGGTCATGGTGGTCGCGGTTCTGCCCATGCTCTTGCGTTTGGCCTTCGTGCCCATGGCTTGGGCTCAGGCGGACGACCCCCTGGCAGGGTTGATGGCGGCCGCTCCAGCGCAGGAAGACCTGTCACTGACAGCGCAGTTCACAACGGCTAAGCCGGGCGAGCCCGCCCGGTTGTTCGTCACGGCGCGGCCCGCAGGCGATTGGCATCTTTACTCCATCACGCAACCGCCAGGGGGACCGCGTCCCACGACCATCACGGTGAGCCCGTCGGGGGCTTTCAAGTTGTTGGGGGCATTTCGTGCGATCCAGGCAGCGGAGCGCAAGCCTGAGCCGGCCTTTGACAATTTGATTGTGGAGAGCCATTACGGCGAAGTGACCTGGTATGCACCCATCGAATTGACGCCCGGTGTGGATCCCGTGCAATTGGTGATCGACGGCAAAGTGAACTTGATGCTTTGCTCCGAGTCGGGCTGCAAGCCACCGGCAGATCATCGATTCACGGCTCGGCTGGGGTCTGGCGTGGAACTGCCGGTGGGCGGGTCGATTTCGCCAGCCAGCCCGAGCGAGACTGCGCGGCCTCCGGAGTCCACGAGCATGGCTCCGCCAAGTCCAACCGGTTCGACCGAGGGGCCCCCATCGCTCCAGGCTCCGGCCAGCATCGCGGCGGAGACAGCGACCGCCTTGCAGCAGGGCCCAACGGCGATTGTGTTCGAGGACTCGGGCCTTCGGGACAAGTCGCTGATATGGGCCATGGCCGTGGGGTTCATTGGCGGGTTGATTCTGAACATCATGCCCTGCGTCCTGCCTGTCATTGGGCTGAAGATTTTGTCGTTTGTCGAGCAGTCGGGGCACGATCGTTGGCGAGCCTTGTCGCTCAATCTGTGGTATTCGGGGGGGCTACTGTCGGTCTTTCTGCTGTTGGCCACCCTGTCGGTGTTTCTGGGATTGGGATGGGGGCAGTTGTTCAGCTATCAGGGTTTCAGCATCACGCTTTCGGCCGTGATTTTCACGATGGCCTTGAGCTTCTTGGGCGTGTGGGAAGTACCTATTCCCGGCTTTGTGGGGCGGGGAAAGGCTGTCGAATTGGCCGCGAGAGAAGGACCGGCCGGCGCATTCTCCAAAGGGGTTCTGACCACCGTCCTGGCCACACCGTGCAGCGCGCCGTTTCTGGCCTCGGCCCTGGCGTGGATGGCCACCAAGCCGCCAGTGATGGCTTACGCCGTGTTTCTCAGTGCGGGGCTGGGCATGGCCAGTCCGTACCTTTTGATCGGTGCATACCCGCAGTTGATGCGTTTTCTGCCCAAGCCCGGCGAGTGGATGGACACCTTCAAGCAACTGATGGGCTTCGTGCTCTTGGGAACAGTGGTGTTCCTGATGAGTTTCATGGCCTTTCAGAACATGGTGCCGACCGTAGCCCTGCTGTTTGGGTTGTGGGGGGCATGCTGGTGGATCGGGCGCATGCCGGAAACGGTCGAGCAGGGCGAAAAGGTCCGCCGCTGGCTTGAGGCAGCCGGGTTTGCGGGATTGATTTGGGTGATCGCCTTTCCTGGCATCGGCGGCGTGCTGCCCTTTGGTAGCCTGGCCAAGTACATGCAGCAGCGTCTGGAGCGGCCTGTTTTCTCGAAGGCGGAGTTGCAGCGTGCCGTGGCCAGCAAGAACATCGTGATGGTTGATTTTACGGCTGACTGGTGCCTGACCTGCAAGACTCTGGAGGCGACGGTGTTGCACACCGAACCCGTGCAGAAGGCTATGCGCGAGAAGGGCGTGCAGTTCATGGTGGCCGACTGGACCGAGTACGAGAAGGCCAAGGATGTCACCGAAATGCTCGACGCCCTAGGCAGCCGGCAGGTACCGGTGATCGCCATATTTCCACCGGGCAAGATCAACTCACCGATTGTCTTTCGCGGCGGCTACACGCAACAACAGTTGTTAGACGCTCTGGACCGTGCGTCTCGATGAGTGCGGAATGGTTTTGAGGTGGGGTGACGCCGCGGAGGCTGGTGCGGGGGGCTTGTGGACGCGATCAGGTCGCCCAGACGACGTTCTGTGGGCCTTTGCGCGTGAAGCCGATGGTCCAGCTTTCCATGCCGCAGTCGCTCAACTGCTGCCGCACGCTATCGGCATAGTAGGGGGCCACAACCAAGATCAGCCCGATGCCCATATTGAACACGCGATCCATTTCGGCCTGATCGATCTCGCCCAGACGCTGGATCCATTTGAAGACCGGGGGCACAGGCCAACTGTTCCGTTCGACCACGGCTTGGACGTTCTTGGGCAGAATGCGTTCCAGGTTCTCCAGAATGCCGCCGCCCGTGATGTGGGCCACGCCATGCACCACGTTCTTGACACGATAGTGGCCCAGCACCTGGCGTACGGCGCGCACGTAGATTCGCGTGGGCGTCAGCAAGGCGTCAGAGACCTTGCAGCCCAACTCTGAAACGAAGTCGTCGATCTTGAACTGGCCGACGTCGAAGACCGCCTTGCGGATCAGGCTGTAGCCGTTTGAGTGGGGGCCACTGGAGGCAACACCGATCAGCATATCGCCGGCGGTGATTGTCTTGCCATCGATCACACCATTGCGCTCGACCACGCCTACGCAGAAACCGGCCAGGTCGTAGTCGCCGGGCGCATACATGTCGGGGAGGATCGCGGTTTCGCCGCCCAGCAAGGCACAATCGCTCTCGACGCAGCCAGCCGCAATGCCTTCCAGAATGCTTTCCAGCAGATCCGGTTGGTCCTTGGGCATCGCCACATAATCCAGGAAGAAGAGCGGTTCGGCGCCCAGGCAAATCGCGTCATTCACGCTCATGGCGACCAGGTCGATGCCCACGGTGTTGTGGATATTCGCCTGGACCGCGACCTTGAGCTTGGTGCCAACGCCATCGGTGCAAGAGACGAGCACCGGGTCCTTGTAGTGGCGTGCGAAGAGGGCGTTCTTGAAGTCCAACTGAAACAGGCCGGCAAATCCGCCGTCTAGCCTCAGCACCCGGGGCGTGTAGGTTCGCGACAACAGCCGTGGCAATCGCTCCATGGCTTGGTTGTAGATGTCCAGATCAACGCCGGCGTCTTTGTAGGTGACTTTAGCCATGTGCCTCGCTCAAGAAACGGGACCAAGCGTATTCTAATCTCTTGTGCGAGCAGGAGAAAGGGCCGATTCCCCTCGCTTGGTGGCTTTGCTATAGTGGATGGAGTGTCGTATGCCGAGTCAGGCCCCCGGCTGTGGCGACCAAGAACATACTGGGCGACCGGGCCATCCACCGGTGTCGCGGTGTCGGCCCTGTCGAGCCCGCGCACGCCGAGTGAAAACGAGTTTGCACGCTAGGAGAACATCATGCCGCGATTGCTGACGACGGTGCTGCTACTGGGGTTCGTGGGGCTAATGTCTGGTTGTGGTGGTCGGGAAGCGGGCACGCCAGGGAACGCTCAACCCGCCAGCCCGACCGCTGGCGAGGCCGATGACAAGCAAGTGGCAGAAGCCTTGGCTCAGCTGAAGGTGGTGACCAAGCTCGACAAGAATGGCCGGATTATTGTCGCCGATTTCTCGCAGAATCCGGTTCGGGATGCGGATCTTGAACCGGTGAAACGCCTGACGCAGTTGCGGTCCCTCAAATTGAGTGGTTCGCCCATTACGGACGCCGGCCTGGAGCGTCTGCGTGGGCTGGCCAACCTTGAGGAGTTGTACCTGGGTGAGACGGCGATCACGGACGCCGGCCTGGAGTCGCTCGAAAAACTCACCAAGTTGAAGAAGTTGCGGTTGAGCGGGACCAAGGTGAGCGATGCCGGACTGGCTCGGCTGACCGCTTTGGTCAATCTGCAGGAGTTGGATCTCAGCAAGACCGGCGTCGGTGATGCCGGCGTGAAGGTCTTGAAATCGCTGCCGAAACTCACGCAACTGAATCTCTGGACTACGGCGATTAGCGATGCTGCGGCGGAAGATTTGCAGGGCATGACCAGCCTGGTCTGGCTGAACTTGGACAACAACCCAATCAGCGATGCCGCGTTACCCAAGGTGGCCAAGTTGGTGAACCTTGAGTTCCTGCACCTGGGGCGAAGCAAGGTGACTGATGCGGGGTTAAAAGACCTGGAGGCACTCAAGAAGTTGAAGACGGTGCATCTGACCAACAACCCGGTTACGCCAGAGGGTGCTAAGAAGCTCAAGGCGGCGCTGCCGGAGTGTGATGTGAAGCAGGGCGCTACGGCCCCCAAACCGTAGCGAATTGTCGGACTTCCTGCGGGGAGCGGGAAACTGAGGGGGGGCCGTGCGGAGGTGAATTGCCGCCCAGCGCCTCCGGTCCATCTACAGGCCTTCTGGCATCCAAACAGGCAGTCCGGCAACCGAAGCTTTGGCCTTGGGCGAGACGGGCACACCCCACGCGTCGAAGAAGGGTCCCAGGTTTCGCTCCACGGCGCGGCTGTAGCGGATCATCCATTGGTCGCGCTTGTCATCGTCACTGGCGGGCCGCTGGTTCTGGGGCAAGTCGCGATAACCGGCGATTACTTGTTTGAGTCGATCCCAGCCAAAGCCCTCGATCAACTGGTCGTACATCGAGAGGGCCAGAAAGGGGTTGGCTTTCCAGTCGGCAAAGCGGCAACCCGCGGTACGGTAGGCCAACCAAGCCGAGCGGCGCGATTCGGACGAAAACGCGCGATGACGTTGATCGGCGGGGCAGCGGGTGAGCTTCTGCAGCACGTAGAGCGTGAAGAGATTGCAGGTCACCTCCCCAGTGCCTTCGAAGGTCCAATCGCTGGACTGGTGGTTGTGGCCCATTTCGTGGAACAGGCCCCAGCCCTTTCCGGTGGTCGTCAGGAGTTCGCGGTCAACCATGATCGCGGCCGCGTCGAGATGCGTCATGATCGGGTAGCCCGAGTGCATGTAGCCGGCCGAGATTTGCAGGTCGGCTACATATCGTTGCGCGCGTGGGCGGTCTGCAGGCTTGCCAGCCAACTCGGCGCAAGCGTCCGACACGCCATCCCAGAATTCCAGAAGCTTGGCTGGATCATCCAGGCTGCGAATCGCTGCGGAGGGCACGCTGAGAACCACCTTCTGTGTGGCCAACTCTGACCAGGGGGCGGGCCGCATGCGGACCTCGTTGCGCCAATCCGCCAAGCTTGTCTGGCCCTGCAGAAAATAGGGAACTGCGACTGCACCGTCAATCTTCACCGCGATCTTGGCGGATGTGCTTCCGCGCTTGGTTTCCAGGTAGATCAGCCCGCCGAACGGGTTGGCGGCCTTGGTCTGGGCCCCGGAAAGTGGTGTGCGCGTGGTAATTTCCGGCCAGCGGCTCCAGGAGTCTTTGTCCCACAGTCGATCGCTATGGGCGCCAATCTGGACCACCAGATCCTTGACTGCGGCTGAATTGGCGACGGTCACAGTGATTGCTTTGCCAGGTGCGGCATAGAGCCCCGTACTCTGCCAGCCGGACATGGCGCCGTTGATCGTCACGCTCTGTCCGGGCCGCGGAATGTCAGCCGGCACGGGGCCGGGAAACAGTTCCGCGGCAGGCAACCCCGGGGTCTTCTCTGGCGCAAGTCGCTTCAACTCCTCCCAGCGAATGGCCAGGGCGATGCGGCCTGCCGGGTTGGTCGCCTTCAGCGGCTTTTGCTTTGTCGGAACGAGCTCATTGGAGTACTCGCGTGACAGGCGTTCCAGCGAGGGGCGCACGAACTTGTCTTCTTCTGGCAGAGCCCGGATCAGGTGCGTGAGGCTCGACATGGTCTGGGCCGCCTCGTCCTTGCTGGCTACTGTGCCGGCACGCGACTTGCCCAACAACGCTCCAAGGGCCTCGCCCGCGTGACAAAGGGTCGGCAACTTGCCCACGGCGATCCCTTGTTTCACGTTCTGAAGGCCCCCGTCCAGCCAGAGGATGCCTGCCGGTCCCAGCAACTGATTACCGGGGTGATCCAGTAGGGTCTTGCCTGGATTGAGTTGCAGCCAGCCCCACCCCAAACCCTCCGCCAGCAAGCCACCGCCGCGTTTCACAAATGTAGCCACGGCTTCGCGATCAGCGGCTTCGGTCAGGTGGTGCGTGTTGACGCACAAGACTTGGCCGCCGGATAAGGGGCCGAGAACCTGTCCAGTGCGAGAATCGATCTCCAGTCCTTGGTCTCGAAGGAATGCGGCCAAGCCTGGCTGCCGCCAGGTGAGCACGCGGATCTTGCCCTTAGAACGGGGCGACTGCCGGCCGGCCCAGCGCACGGCATTTCGCACAAACTGGCCCGTGTCGCTTGTAGCCAGACTCTTGTCGTCAAAGTAGTTGGCATGTCCAAAAGCGACAACCCGTCCGGTGCCCCACTGTCCAGCCACGACGACCGGCGCTCGGCAACCGTCGGCCACTTCACCTGCGATGAGGGCAAAGATCTGGGGGCCGAAGGCAGCTAACGGCCCAGGCTGGCCGGGAGCCGCAATTCGTTTCACGCCGTCCAGAAGTTGGGCCCGAGCTGTATCCAGGCCTGCAGTCCGGCCTGGTGTTGGCCAAGCCATCACAACCGCCAGGACAATTGTCAGGGACTGCAAGCCGCGTGGCTGGCCGGCAGGTGTGGCAGAGGATTCGGCGGCACCAGCGGCGACCATCGGTTGTCCCCCGTAAGCGGTCCAATCGTGCCCAGTCATCTGCGCTGCTGATCGCAGGGCGAGGCCGAGTCGCACCACGGTTGCCAAGCGACTGTTTACGGCCCTTCAGCCACAGGTCCACTCGTGGCAAGCCGCTCAGGCAGTTCGTTGGGATTGTTACAGTGGCAGATGATGATCTGGGTGCCTTCCTGGCGGAACCCGCAACTGCTGGCTTTGGCATCGGCTGCGAAAACTGCAGCCGCGTGCTCCCGGATGGAGAGGCTTTCGACCGCATTGTCCGGAAGCGGGTGGCAAATCCAGTCGCGGCCCTGGTCGTCGCGCAGAGCAAAACTCTCGGGCTCGCTGAGGGCCAGATGGGCGTTATCGCCGTGAAGGCACTTGTAGTAGTTCTCGGGCAATTCGAACTCCTTGACCGGCAGGGCAGGGGAGGGGCCCCGATTCCGGCCAGTACTCAGCGGCTGCCCTTGAGCCGATGGGAAGCCAGTTCGTCGGCTTGGGCTTGTTCCAACTGCCCTTGCTCCCGGTAGGCCGCGGCTCGATTTTGAAAGGCGGCCGCATGTGCCGGGTCGAGGCGAATGGTGTGAGTGTAGTCGGCAATCGCTTGCGGCAGATCGCCACGCACGGCATGGGCGAACCCGCGAGCGAACCAGGCGTGGGCGGAAGTGGGCTTCAGTTCCACAGCCGCGGTGAAGGCGGCGATTGCCAGGTCGGGTTCGTTGTAGTCCAGATGTTCCAGGCCACGGTTGTAGGCTTCCAGGGGATCTTCAGCACCTTGCACGACCAGAATCCTCCATTCGCTTGGCACGTTGTGCGTTGTTGTCGCTCGGGTGGGCGTGTGAAATGTGCTACGCCACGGGTTCTGCCGGCTCTTTCAGCCAGAGACGATGATCGACTAGAATACAGGAGAAGTCTCCCGATTGTAAACAAAGGCGGACCAGATGTTTAGCCCACTGACGAATTGTCCCCGTAGCCTGCAAGAATTTTCTCGCGCCCAAGGCCTGATGCCCGGTGGGGTGAACAGTCCCGCCAGGGCCTTCGGCGGGGTGGGGGGCAGTCCGTTGTTCTTCCGGCGCGGCCAGGGGGCCTATTTGTGGGACGTCGATGGCCACCGCTACCTCGACCTGATCGGTTCCTGGGGACCGATGATCCTCGGTCATGCTCATCCCGCCGTGGTGACTGCGATCCAGGCGGCGGCTGCCTTGGGGACGAGTTTTGGGGCACCGACGGAGGCGGAAAGCGAACTGGCTGAGATGTTGGTGGCCGCAATCGCGTCGATCGAGAAGGTGCGTCTGGTTAGTTCGGGCACCGAGGCCACGATGAGCGCCATCCGGCTGGCCAGGGGCTTCACCGGTCGGGACTTGATTGTGAAATTCGCCGGGAATTACCATGGCCACGTCGACAGCCTGCTGGTCGCTGCGGGCAGCGCGGCAGCGACCTTGGGTGTGCCCAACTCACCGGGCGTGACCGCAGGCACGGCCCACGACACGCTCGTGCTGCCTTACAACGACCCCCACCGCCTGGAACAGGCTTTCCAGCAGCGTGGCCCGGAAATCGCGGCGGTGATCGTCGAACCGGTGGCCGGCAACATGGGCTGTGTGCCGTCGTCGCACGATTTTCGGGATGCCTTGCGGGATTTGACTCGCCGGCACGATGCTTTGCTCATATTTGACGAGGTCATCAGCGGTTTTCGGGTAGCCTATGGAGGGGCTCAGACGCTGTTCGGCATCGAACCTGACCTGA
>CALARR010000418.1 GCA_937889015.1 uncultured Planctomycetales bacterium
CCGTGGATGGCCAGTCCCCGTACGAACTGTTCCTGCTGCAGAACAACCCCAGCGGAAACCTGATTATCGAGAGTCCCATTGTCAATTACGGCTCAAGCTCCAATGTGGTGAACCTGAGCAAGCATGGCGTGGGCAAGGTGATCCTTGCCGCGGCCAACACCTACGGCGGCGCGACCTACGTGACCAACGGCTCGTTGGAGCTCGGGGTGGCGAATGCACTGCCGATCACCACCGTGCTCACGCTGGGCGATTCGGACAGCGCCGGCATCCTCCGCCTGGCTGGGCACAACCAGCAACTCGCCGGTCTGCTGATCAACGCCAATGCTATCGGCGCACCCACGCTGAACAAGGTGGTTAACGACAGCGCCACCCACGCGGTCCTGACGATTGCCAACCCCACCGGCTTGAACTACACCTTCAGCGGCGTGTTGGGCGGCAGCACCGCCAGCGAGAACAACTTCTCGCTGGTCAAGGCGGGCGGCGGCACGCTCACCTTGAACGCCACCGAGTCCTTCACCGGCACGACCACCGTCTGGGGCGGCAACCTGGCCCTCAACTATGCGGCCTACGCGACCCAGAAGCTGGCCACCGCCAACCGCGTGATCCTGGACGGCGGCACCTTGCACTTCAACATGAGCACCCTCAACGCCGCCATCACCCAGACCGTGGCTGGCCTGACCATCGACGGGGGCGGCTCGATCGTCCAACTCCTCGGCAACGGCTCGACCAACACCAACCAGTTCTTCAACTTCAACGGCAGCACGGCCCTGACCACGCGCAATGCCTTCTCCACGATCAATTTCCTGGTCACCGGCAACCTGACGAGCGGCCGGCCCAGGATCAGCCTGTACGACGGCGTCACGACCGAACACCTGCTGGGCGGCTGGGCCACCTATGTCAACGCCTCCAACGGCAACAACACGCAGTGGGCCGCCCTGCTGGCGAACAACAACGTGGTCGGCGCCGAATCGCTGGTCACCAATGTCATGACCGACGCCTCGGATGTCAGCACCTGGACCGCCGGCATCAACGTCCAGGAGCAGGCGGACGCCGGCTACACCGGAACCCTGGCCAGCAACCTGAACATCAACTCGCTGCGGTTCAACTACGACGTGGTGGGCAGCGACACCGTCGGCGCCGTGGACCTCGGGGGCTACACCCTGGGCATCACCAGCGGCGGCATCCTGCTGTCCAATACCGGCACCGCCGGCAGCGACAAGCGGATCGTCAACGGCAACCTCACCTCCAACAACGCCAACGGCGAGTTGATCGTCAACCAGTACTCGGCGCGCAATCTGTACATCAATGCTACGATCGTCAATCAAAACCTCACCCAGGCCACGTCGTTGATCAAGACGGGCCAGGGCAATCTGTACCTGTACGGCGCCAACAGCTACACCGGCGATACGTACATCCAGCGCGGGGCGGTCATCGTCAACAACCTGGCCGATAACGGCACCGACAGTTCCCTGGGCAACTCCGGCGTGATCCACGCCGGCAGCATCGGCGACGTGGGCTTGTACTACAACGGCGCAGCCCCGGCCAGCATCAATCGCACCATCGACCTGTATTCGGGCAACCTGAACCTCGCCAACAACAATACGGTCACAACGAACCTCCTCCACTGGACCGGCAATATCACCAGCACCACCCTCGGACCGAAGGCCCTGAGCCTGTACTCCGCGGCCGGCGTCGGAAAGAACGAGATCAGCGGCGTCATCTCCGATGGTCCCGTGGCCGGCAGCACGGTCAGCGTGCGCACCGTGACCGGCAACTGGCTGCTGACGGGCAACAACACCTACACCGGTTACACCGATGTGGTGGGCGGCGGTTTCCTGTCGTTCACGACGTTGGGCAATCTGGGGGAAGCCAGCTCCCTGGGCGCTCCCACCGACGCCGAACTCGGTACCATTCGCACCGGCAGCGGTTCCAACGCCTACATCACCTACGTGGGCACCGACTCCGCAGGGGTCGACACCAACCGCTCCTTCCGAATCATGAACACCGACGCCGGCGAAGGCACGATCCTCGGCAGCAACGGAACCGGCGCCTTCGTGCTCCGCGGTAACGTCACGCTGGGCACCACGAACACCAACGCCCGGTTGTGGCTCCGCGGCAACAACACCGCGGTTGTCAATGAGATTGCCGGGGTGATCTCTGATGGAACCCTCGGCGGCAAGCTTGGTCTGACCATCGACAACAACGTCACCTGGCGGCTCAGCAATACCAATACCTACAGCAGCACCACGGCCTTCAGCGCGGGGACCTTGGAGCTGGCGGCTGTCGACGCGATCGGCGGCGGCGGAGCGATCACGGTCAGCGGCGGTACGCTGAAGTACCTGAACGATGACGCCATCGGGACCTCCGCGATCACCGTCAGCGGCGGCACGTGGGATCTCAACGGTTTCTCCGACACGGTGGGGCTCGTAACGGTGTCCGGTGGAACCATCAACGGCAACCTGGCCGGCGGCGCTGTGGGCACGCTGAGCAGCACGAGTAACTTCGACTTCCAGTCCGGCAACATCACGGCCAATCTGGCCGGCGACGTTGGAGGCGTCAAGACCACCAGCGGCACGGTCGTCATCACCGGCGCGATCGGCTACACCGGCAACACCACCATCAACGCCGGGAGCCTGCGCCTGGGCACGGACGAGATCTTCACCAACGACGCGACCATCATCATCAACGGCAGCGGCGCCCTGGACCTGGGCAGCTACACGCAGAGCCTGGACGGCGCGGGCCTCAGTGGGTCCGGCATCGTCACCAATAGCGCGGCCGGCACCACCAGCTACCTCAACCTCGATTACGGCGGCGCCAGCGGTGTGCTCAGCGTGGGGATCGTGGATGGCGCGGGCCGTGTGGTCGTAAATCTCTCCGGCACCGGCAGCTACGCCCTCACCGGGCCCAACGCCGGCGGAACACTGAGCTACTCCGGCGGCGGCGCCATCGACCTGTCTAACGTCGGCCGTTTGGCCGACCTGAACATGGTCGACGGCGGGACCGTTAGTGCCGGCTACGGCTATGTCAGCGGCAACGTCACCGCGGGCGATGCCACCACCCTCTATGTGCCGCGCAACACCGTGGCCAGCATCGGCGGCCTGGCCGGCAGCGGCGCCGTCACCAAGACCGGCAGCGGCGAACTGCGGCTGGAAGGCGCCAGTTCCTTCAACGGCACCCTGTATGTGGCCGCAGAGAACCTGAACCGGGTCACCCTGTATGGCTCCTCCAACGGCGCTACGTTGCCGCTGGGCACCCTGACCGATGCCGACATTACCTTGGGCCAGGCCAGCACCCTCTATGTCAACCTGGCCAAGATCACCTCGTCGTTGGCCGGCGAAGGTGTGCTGAACGACCAGGGCACCATCACCCTCAACGCGGCCACGCTGCAGTATGTGTCGCCGAACGTGGCCTCGTGGCAGAGTGAGAATATCGGTAATATCGTGCTCGGTCCTGGGGCGTCCACGATCGTGTTGAACCGTACCAATGCGGCCGGGGCCGATCTGACCCTCAATAGCTTGACCGCTCAGACCGGCGGCGTCGCCTTCTTCAACGCCCTCACCGGCACGCTTGGCAGCACCAGCAAGATCTTCATCACGGGCCAGGCCGATGGCTTCCTCGGCGGCCAGTACATGGCCACCGCCGCCACCACGCGGCAGGACTTCCTCAAGTATGACAGCGTCAATGGCGTGCAGGCCTTGACGGATGCCGATTATCAGGTCGTCAGCACCGGCACCTTCGACGCCAATGTGTGGACCAGCAGCAACAACATCAAGTTGGAACAAGCGGCCAGCGCCTTGTCGATCACCTTGGGCGCCAGTTCGGACATCCAGTCGTTGAATATGCACGGGCCGAACGTGTCGGGCACCGCCCAGACCCTGACCATCGGCGCAGGCAAGGTGCTCAACGTCACCAGCGGCGGGATCAATGTGGGCGGAAACACCGCCAGCAATGCCCTGACGTACAGCATCGCCGCCGGCACGTTGACGTCCTCGTCGAATGTCTTGAACTTCTTCACCCAGACCAACCGTACGCTGACCCTGAGCAGCGCCGTGGCCAACTATGACTCCAACGCCCTGAGCGTGGTCAAGGCCGGCGCTGGAACATTGACGATGAGTGCTGCGAATTCTTTCACTGGGGCCGTTTACGCCCTGGGTGGCACCACGAATATCACCGGCGCGAATGTGTACACCGGCGGCACCTACGTGATTGGCGCAACCCTGGAAACTGGCCTCACCAACGGTGTGGCTTACCTCGGCTCCGGCCCCGTGTACATCTCCAACAGCCAGTTCAACATGCGAGCCAATGGCAGCACGTCGTACGATGAGGTCACCTACGGCGGCTACGACTACACGGTCACCGACGGCAGCCGCTTCTATGTGCGGAGCACGCAGGATATCACCGACACGATTTCCATCGCTGCGGGTAGTGAATTGTATTTCAATACCTCCGCAAACCTGACCAGGGTCAAGACGGTCGGTGCCGGTGGTACGGTCACTTTGGCCGATGGGGCGATCATCACGACGGCCGTCGTCTACGACGGCACCTGGAGCACCAGCGGCATTCTCGGCGGCCTCGGAAGCGACCCCAAGTATTACTTTGGCGCGGCGAACACTGACAATACCGCAACTCTTCAGATCGGCGAGAACACGCCTTGGAAGGGCATTGCTGCCACTCGTGGCGGCGCGCAATGGCGCGGTGGCACGATCCAGATCAATGTGGATGGGACCACCGGCATCGGCGAAGTCGACTTCAGCGGCTTCCTGCGGCCGACCGGTTACGACGTACTGACGTTGGGGAACACCACCCTGGGCACCGTGGCTATCACGCTCAATCAGGCGGGCAACGCCGACATCAACGTGATCGGACCGGTGACGATCAACGCCGACGAGGTCATCGCCTTCGGTAATCGCAATAACAGCCAGAATATCCGCTTCGTGGTGACCAGCGGTTCGCTGCTGACCACCACCACCGTCAACGCGCTGGGCAGCTACTCCGCTGGCACCTACGCCAACGTCCTCGTCAAGGACGGCGGCTCCATGGCGATCGGCAACGCGGGCGCCGTGAGCGGCAATGTGTCGGTGGCGGCCGGCGGTCGCTTCGTCGCTAGCCAGGCCAGCTTGACCGGCAGCGGAGCCCTCAGCTTCGACGCCTACTCGATTCTGGAACTGACCAACGCCACCGGTTGGACCGGCACGCAGGCCACCAGCGCCACCGGTGTGGAGCAGGCCATCGTGCGCGTGGGCGTTGCCGCACCGGGCACCGCCGGCACCGCCAACACGCCGGGCACGGAAACCACCCTCGCCACAATGTTCAGCACCGGCACGAACATCTTCGAGCTGAGTGTCGCTACGGTCACGCCAGTCAACCCCATCACCGGCCTGAACACGACGGTTCTGTATCTCAACGGCGGCGGCCTGACCAACGCCGGTCTGGATGCAACGTTTGCCGCGACGGGCAACGGGACGATCAAGATCGGCTCGGCCGGCGGCTCGATTGCCTCTTCGACCGGCTACAACTTGACGGTCACTGAAGATATCCAACTGGGTGGCAACACGATCACCATCGGCAGCAACGCGGCCCTCAATGGGTACGGCAAGTTGGGCCGAGTGATCCTGGCGAATGTGATCGGCAACGTCGCCGGCAGCAAGATCAACGTGGTTTCCGGCGCGGAGTTGGCGGCCAGCGGCAACTGGACCACGGCCAACACGACCCTCAACCTGGCTTCCGGAAGCGTGATGAATATCGTCAATGTCCTCGCCACGACTCCCTTCTCTGCGGTGACTGGAGAGGGCAGCGTCACCAGCAAGGTGGCCAACGCCAACATCACCATCGGCGGCGACAGCCTCGCCAACTGGACCTACGACGGCACGTTCGACGGGACCCTGGCCGTGATCAAAGCGGGCAACAAGCAGTTGACCCTCGCCGGCAGCAGCCAGAGCACCAACACCGGCAACTTCACCGTGTCTAACGGCACCCTGGCCATGGGCGCGGCGAATGTCATGTCACCCTACTCGCGTTTGGTGCTGGGGTCGGGCACGGTGGCCACGCACCTGATTCTGAATGGTTATGACCAGGAGATTGGCGGGTTGCGGTTGGGCAATGCCACCTTGGCGACCAGCGCCGTACGCGGCGGCAACGACACGGTGCAGGCCAATCTTGCCGTCAACGTGGCTAGCGGCACGGATACCTTCGCGGGCACCCTGGGCGGCAGCACCGCGGCCCTCGCCAATTTCGCCCTGACGAAGAAGGGCGCCGGCGTGCTGGATATCAGCGGGGCCATCTCCAATTACGTCGGCAATACGACGGTTCAGGCTGGGACCCTGCGCGTCTTCAGCACGGCCAATGTTGACAACACCAGTCCCGTCACCACCTCGCAATTTGTGCTTGCCGGCGGCGCCCTGGGCGGGAATGGGCGAAGTATTCTCAGCCTCGGCGCTGGCGCTGGCTACCTGCAGTTTGTCGATGGCGCGGCCGGCGGCTTCTCGGCCATCGGCGGAAATCTCGCCGTCAACGTGAACAACGACGGCGGAACACTGGTGTGGGGCTCCACCCCCTTCTTCGATCCCTCGGAATTGATCCTCAATGATGCCAACAGCGACGGGACCTTGACTTTTGCCAACGGTCTGAATCTCAATGGCAGCTCGCGCACCATCTACACCGGGGCCGCCGAAGCCGTCGTCGCCGGCCAGATCGTCGGGACCGGCAGCCTGGACAAGACGGGCGACGGCACGCTCACGCTGAACAACTACAACCAGTATAGCGGGGCCACCCTCATCTCCGGTGGCGCCGTGCAAGGCCAATTCGGCAAGGGCCTGCCCAGCACTACCAACATCGTCTTCGACGGTGGCACGCTGCAAGGGTGGACCACCGGCACGGCGGACCTGCAACTGGGCAGCGGCGCCGGCCAGGTGAGCTGGTTGGGCAGCGGCGGTTTCGCCGCTCGCGGCGGGGACCTGGCCCTCACGCTCAACGGCGGCGCAGCCCTGACCTGGGGCTCTACCACGGACTTTGTGGGCGATGGCTCGGTCTTGATGTTCGGTTCCAATACGTCGGACGGCCTGGTCGATCTGCAGAATAACATCGATCTGGGCGGCGCCGAACGGATCGTCCAGGTGGTCGGCAGCGTCGCTCGGCTGTCCGGGGTGATCTCCGGCAGCGAGGGCCTGCGCAAGACGGGCGCCGGCGTGCTGGAGTTGACCAACACCAACACCTTCAGCGGCAATGTGGCCGTGGAGAATGGGACGATTTCGGTCGCCTCGATCACCGATAGCGGCGTCAACGGAGTCCTCGGAGCCGGCTCTTCCGTCACCTTGGGCGCCACGGGCACCAATGGCACACTGGCCTACACCGGCAGCGGCAGCAGCACCGATCGGGCCCTGAATATCACCGGCGCCGGCGGCGTTCTGCAGGCGGACGGCAGCGGCGCGTTGGTGTGGAATGGTGCAGTTGACTCGGTTGCGACCGGGACGCACAACCTGACCCTCACCGGCAGCAGCGATGCGAGCATCGTCAACGCCGTCAATGGCGCCATCGCCAATACCTTGGGCACTCTGAACCTGCTCAAGACGGGCGACAACACCTGGTATCTTGGTGCGACGAACACGTACACCGGCACGACGATTGTCAACGGCGGCGTGCTGCGATTGGGGGCGATCGGCGCCATCAGCACCGCGGCCACAACGATCACCTCCGGAACCCTCGATCTGAACGGATACGACCAGACGGTCACCACGTTCACCTTGGGTGGCGGAGCCGCCGGGACTTCGGCTACGGCCGATCTGGGCAGCGCCACGCTCCGCGTCGGCGGCAACGTGACGTACACCGCCACCAACAATCCGCTCAGGGCGGAGATCCTCGACGGGACCCTGGATCTGAACGGGGCCAATCGAAATATCAACGTCGGCGACAGCACGGCGACCGGCATCGATATGACGATTTCGGCCAGCATTTCCGATGCGGGCAGCGGGTTTGGAATCACCAAGCACGGCGCCGGCACCCTGGAACTGACCGGGGCCAACTCCTATTACGGCGTGACCACCATCACCACCGGCGCCTTGCAGGCCGCCATCGGCACCGGCCTGCCCAGCACCAGCAACGTGCAGTTCAACGGCGGTGTCTTGCAGGCCACCGGCGACGTGGCCTACACCCTGGGGGCCAATGGTGGAGAAATCCAGTGGTTGTCGGCCGCCAACGGTGGTTTCGCCGCCTACGGCAATGACTCGGCCGTCACCTTGAACGGCGGCGCGAACCTGGTGTGGAATAACACTGCCTACTTCGTGGCCACCGGTTCCCTGGCGTTCGGATCCACCTCCGCGACGAACATGGTCACCCTGACCAATGACCTGGATCTCAACGGCGCTGCCAGGACGGTCACCGTCACCGACAATGCCTTGAACAATCCGGACGCGGTCAATGAGCAGGCAAACCGCGGGGCCGACATTGCCGTCCTGAGTGGCGTGGTCAGCAACGGCACCTTGACCAAGGCCGGCACGGGCGCTTTGCGGCTCACCAACGCCAGCAACAGCTTTGCGGGACCGATCACCATCAGCGCCGGCGTGCTGGAATTCACCACGATCGCCAACGTGAACGGCGGAACCAGCTCGCTGGGTTCTCCGACCACGGCTGCCAACGGCAATATCACGATTGTGGGCGCCACTGCCGCAGGGACCGGTTTGCGGTTCGTGGGCAGCACCGACCAGAGCAGCGACCGCAACATCATCGCCGGTGGCGGCAATGCCCTGTTCCCCACGCTGGATGCCTCCGGCAGCGGCAAATGGACGGTCAATGGCGTGGTCGACCTGACGGGAAATGCCACCACTTACCACAACCTCGCTCTGTCCGGCACCGGCGTGGGCGAACTCAGCACCGTGGTGCTCTCCAGCAACACGGCGTCGGACCTCTATAAGTACGGCTCCGGCACGTGGATTCTCAGCGGGAACTTCAACACCGACGACGTGTTCATCTACGGCGGCACCCTCAAGGCTGGGGCCCACAACATCTTCGGCACCGGCGCGGACATCGCCGACGCCGTGCTCATCGGCACGGCCACGCAGCAAGGCACCCTGGACCTGGCCGGCTACACGGTGACCATGGGTGGGCTGTTGAACATGCTCAACGGCACGATCATCGGCGATCCCGGCGCCAAGTTCTATGTCACCAACGTCATGTCCAACACGACCGATACGTCGATCGAGTCGGACGTGAGCGTGTATCTGACCAGCACGGCGGCCGCCACGCGGACCTTCACGGTCGGCAACAAGACCTTGACGGTGGACGGGGCCGTGTTGGAGACTTCCGGATTCTCGGCGAACCTGACCAAAGCCGGGGCCGGCACGCTGGTGCTGACCAATGCCGGTAACGATTGGACCGGCAACACCACGGTCAGCGCCGGCGCCCTGCGCGCCAATTGGGGCACGGGACTGCCGACGACCAGCAACCTGATCCTGGCGGGCGGCGTGCTGGAAGGCAGCGGAACGTTCGCCGGCACCCTGGGCACCACCGGCGGAACGCTGCAGTTCACCGCCGCCAGTGGCGGCGGTTTCGCGGCCTACGGCGGCAACCTGGCGGTGACCCTCAATTCCGGTGATCCGCTGGTTTTCAATTCGACCGCCAACTTCCTTACCACCGGCAACCTGGTATTCGGCTCGCTCACCGCGGATTCGCGAGTCCAGTTCACCAATAACCTCGATCTGAATGGCGCCAGCCGCACGGTGAACGTGGTCGACAACATCGACTCGACGGGCGACTACGCCTTGATTTCCGGAACGATTCTGAACAGCAATGCAACCGCCGCGGGCCTCGTCAAGGCCGGCAACGGCACCCTGGAACTCAGTGCCGCCAACACCTATAACGGCGCGACCTCGGTCGATGCCGGAGTGTTGATGCTGAGCAACAATCAGGCCCTCGGGGCCAGTGACGGCACCGCCGCCACCGGGACGACGGTGGCCGGGACTTATCGGTCCTTGTACCTCAACGGCGTTACCGTGACCGACGAGGCCCTGGTCCTCAGCGGCACGGGCGGCGCTGCGGATGCCGATCTCACCACCGCCAACGGCGCGCTGCGCGCTATTAGCGGCGACAATGTTTGGACGGGACCAATCAGCCTGACCAGCGGCGGTGGCGACGCCTTGATCAAGGTCGACGCCGGCGCGACCCTCAGCCTGCAGGGAGCAATCACCCTGAACGCCGCGAACCGGTACCTGGTCTTGGGCGGCCAAGGCTCGGGCAACGTGACGGGCGCCATCGGGCAGACCGCCGGCAGCACCCTGGGCTTGAACAAGATCGATGCCGGCACGTGGACTTTGGCGGGCGCCAACTCCTACACCGGTTCGACCCTGGTCAGCGGTGGCGTGTTGCGACTGGCCAACAGCAGCGCCTTGGGTGGCAGTGCGGCCAGTGTCAGCGGTGGAGCGGCCCTCGAGATCACCGGCGGAATCGCCGTCGCCAACGCCCTCACCCTCACGGGGACGGGCATCGCCGACGGCGGTGCTCTGCGAAGCACCTCCAACGGCAACATGTACCTCGGCAACATCGTGGTCCTGGACAGCGCTCGCGTCAATTCGGACGTTGGTACGTTGATCCTGGGCAGCAACACGTCGTCCATCACCGGTGGGCAGTTGACGGTCGGCGGGGCTGGCAATACCACGCTCCTGGCCGCCCTCAACATGACCAGCTTTGTCAAGGACGGTCCGGGAGACGCGGTCTTCGCAGGAACGCAGTCCAACACCTACACCGGCGACACGAGCCTCTTGGGCGGCAATCTGAGCCTGGCCAAGACCGGCGGCGCTGTGGCTATCGCCGGCAATATCATCCTGGGTTCGGCGACCGGCAATGGCCTCGAGGTGTTGGCGCTCGGCGGCGACAACCAGATTGCTCCCACGAGCGTGATCACGTTCTATGGCTCGGCGACCGCGTATGACGCGGGTGTCTTGGCCCTCAATGGCTTCAATGAGACCCTGGGCGGCATCGTCAGCAGCACCCAAGGGCACGGTGTGATCGTCAATGGCTCCGCCACGAACGATTCTGTGCTCACGGTGAACAACGCGGCCGACCAGACCTTCTACGGCCTGCTGCTCGACCAGATCCCTGGCAGTCCGAACACGCCGACCTTGGGGCTGACCAAGATGGGGCTGGGAAGCCTGACCTTGGCGGGTGATTACACCGGCACGGGCGCCTCGCCCTATACCGGTCTGACCACGGTCTTGCAGGGCACCTTGATCTTCGACAGTCCGAGCAATGCCATCGGCGGCGACCTGTTTGTCGACGGCGGCACCGCCAAGTGGGCTCGCAACGATCAGGTGGCCGACAGCAGCACCGTGACCTTGAACTCCGGAACGATCGATATCGGCAGCTACACCGACACCATCTATCAGTTCATTCTGAACGATGGTGTGGTCGTGGGCACCGGGCAGTTGAACCCGACCGTCAATACGACGATCGTCAACAATGGTACCTTGAACGCCACGATCACGGGCAACCAGGGGCTCAACAAGAACGGCAGTGGCGAAGTCACGATGAACGTGACCAACAGCTACACCGGCCCCACGGTGGTCTCCAGCGGTACGTTGAACCTCAACGCCACCGGCGGCAGTGCGATCCCGTCCAACCTGACCATCAACGGCGGTGTGGTGAACCTCTTGCAGGGTGAACAGGTCGCCAACGGCCAGACGGTGACCGTGGCCGGCGGCAACTTCAACACCAACGGCTTCAACGAGACCGTGGGCGGCCTGACGCTCGTCAATGGCGTCATCGGCGGTGCGGGAACCATCACGGCTGCCAGCAACTACCTCCTGCAGAATGGCACCGTTGAGGCCAATCTCGCCGGGACCGGCATCGGGGCCAACAAGACCACGAGCGGAACCGTCACCATGTTTGGCAGCAACACCTACGACGGAATGACCAACGTCTTCGGTGGGAACCTGATCGTGGCCGCGGGCAGCACGATCATCGGTGGCGCCAATGTCACCGGCAGCGGCAGCACGCTGGTAGTCAATGGCCTGGTCACCGGCGGTGTCACCGCCAGTTCCGGCGGCAGCGGCGGCAATGTCCGCGGCAATGGCACGATCGGTGGCGGACTGACCATCTACGCCGGCGGCACCCTGTCGGCCGGCAACAGCGCCGGTTTGATGAAGCTGGAGGGCGACCTCAACCTGAACAGCGGTATGACGTTCCTGGTGGAGGTCGAAGCCGCGACGCTGGGCGAACTCGTCGCCGGTGTCGGTGGATACGACCAGGTGCAGTTGCTCAGCAGCGGCGACTACAAGACCGCCCTGAACTCGGCGAGCCTGAGTTTCGTGTGGGACACCTCGCTGACGTTGGATCCGAGTGACGAGGCGATGTTGGTGGTTATCAATAACCTGGGCAATGACAACACGGATGTCGGCCGGTTCGCCGGTCTTGCCAACAATGGCGATATGCTGACTGGTGGACCCTACGGTGGTGCCAACTGGTATGTCTACTACAACGTGAACTCCTCGCTGGGCAGCATCGATGCGGTCCTCGCCTCGGCGGGCACCGGCAATGACGTCGTAATCACCAATGTGCCGGAACCATCGACTGTGGCCCTCTTGGCCGGCGGTGTGGCCACGGTGCTGGGATTGGTGTGGCGCCGCCGCCGTCGACCCAAGGCGGAAAACGGTCAGCCTAAGGCTGGCCACGATCAACCCAAGGCCCACCGCGAGCACGCCCGAGCCCACCGCGAGCACGCCCGGTCCCGCCACCATCGCTCCAGGTCTCACCGCCGTGGCGCTTGACATGGGTTTGCTCGAGTAGCGAAGATCATTTCGGCCGCCGGAGTTCGCTCCGGCGGCCTTTCTTTCTGGAGTTGGGGGATACGGAGTAGCCCTCCATATCCTCTGGACGAGGGGGTGGCTGCCGGTTGGAAACACGCCCTGCCACGCTTATAATGGAGTTCTGGCGGGGAATAGCCCCATTCCGTTGGACTGGACTGTGAGAGATCTTCGGTGCCGCATCGACTTTCAACCATTGAGGCCGCGGTCGAAGCGATCGGGCAAGGGCGCGTCGTGATCGTGATGGATGCCGAGGATCGCGAGAACGAGGGGGACTTCGTTTGCGCGGCCGAGAAGGCAACCCCCGAGGTTGTCAACTTCATGGTGACCTATGGTCGCGGGCAACTCTGCATGCCTGTGCTGCCTGAGGTCTGCCAGCGGCTTGAATTGCCGCCGATGGTCGACGTCAACACGGCCCCACTGCAGACTTCCTTTACGGTCCCCGTCGATCACCGCACGTGCCGCACAGGCATCACGGCCCAGGAACGGGCGTGTACGATCCGGGCAATTGTCGATCCGGAGAGCAAGTCCACGGACTTCGTGCGGCCTGGCCACCTGTTTCCTTTGGCAGCCAAGGAAGGGGGGGTGCTCCGCCGCGCTGGTCATACGGAAGGGGCAGTCGATTTGGCACGCATGGCCGGCCTCAGGCCGGCGGGCGTGCTATGCGAGATTCTGAACGACCAGGGAGATCGGGCGACGCGCGAGGAGCTCTTTCTGTTGGCCCAGAAGTTTGGGCTGGAGATCATCACGATCGAACAGCTCATCCGGGATCGGCGGCGGCGCGAAAAACTGGTTTACCGGTTGGCCGAAGCCAATCTGCCCACCAAGTATGGGGAGTGCCACTTGGTGGTCTACGGCGTGAAGTATGAAACCCAGGAGCCGGTCGCGCTGGTGATGGGCAATCCGGCGGCCGTCAATGCGCCGTTGGTCCGGCTGCACTCGTCCTGTTTCACAGGCGATCTGCTGGCCTCGCTGCGCTGCGACTGTGGCGACCAGTTGCAGATGGCCATGGAGATGATCGGCCGCGAGCAGGCCGGCGTTCTGGTCTATTTGCCGCAGGAAGGGCGGGGCATCGGGTTGGTCGAGAAGATCAAGGCCTATCACCTTCAGGACCAGGGACTGGACACGGTCGAAGCGAACCTCGCCTTGGGCCACCAGGTCGATAGCCGGGACTATGGGGTGGGGATTCAGGTGCTGAAAGATCTCGGCCTGCGGCGTGTGCGGCTCTTGACGAACAATCCGAAGAAGACCGACGCGTTCATCTACGGTGGCTTCGACCTGGAAGTCGTGGACCAGGTGCCCATTGTTGGTCCCATCAACGAACACAACGCGCGCTACATTGCAACCAAGCGCGACAAGATGGGCCACCGGCTGCCGTAATTCCGCCCCCCGCACCTCTTGGGGGCATGCTCCACGGCGAACGACACTTGTCAGCGCCGGCCGCTCTTGGCCATCGGCCGCGGCATATTCGTCGTCACGGGAACCGCAGACCGCAAATTTTGCCCTGCCGGACCAGTCTTCCCACCGCGCGTTGCTTTTCTGCAACGTATGCTTGGTGTGATCCGTCGTCATTTCGCGACGGGCAAGGTCTACCAGTCCATCCCCGTCGTCGTTTTCCCTACGATCCGCACCCATGCACCGCTCGGTTCTGGTCCCCTTCACTCTTCTCTGGTTCCTGTTGTCGATTGCACCGTCGAGAGGTGGTGATGCCTCGACGGCCGATTCGGCGAAGGCTCTCTCCGTCTCCACGCCGTCCAAGCGACCCGTGAAGCTCGAGCAGAGTTACGCGCGCTTCGAAGGCAAGCTGTGCCCCCTGGAGCGCAAGCTGTTTGCCGATGCCGCTGACGGACGACTGGAGAGCCACTCTCTGCTGACGGCCACCATGATCGCCAGCGGGGTCCGGGAGCCGGCAATCCTCGCTCAGGCTCAACAACGATTGGCCGCATGGCGCCAGGAACTTGCCCACTTGCCGCAGTTCCGTGGCAGCCCACGCGATCGGGCCCAACTGGCGTTCGAGTTCCTCCACAAGCGGATCCTCGTCGGCGGCTATGGTCGTGACAACACAGACATCCGCAAGACCCTCCAGACGGGGCAATTCAACTGTCTCAGTGCAACCGTGCTGTTCAACAGCCTCGCTGCCGAACTGGGGCTGTCGGCGTGCGGGCTGGAGTTGCCGGGGCACGTGATGAGCCGGCTCGCTCTGGTTGACGGGCCGTACGACGTCGAAACCACCTGTCCGCAATGGTTTCAGCTCTCGGCCGATCCGCAGCAACGCTTGAAGTGGATCGAACGAGCACGGGGAAAGCGGGAAGAGGGCCCCCAGGATCACCCCGGCCGGGAGGTCAGCCCGCTGCAACTGACGGCCATGATCTACTACAACCGCGGGGTCGACCTGTTGGCCGAGCAACGCTTCGACGAAGCCTTGGCGGCCAATGCCAAGGCCCTGCGCCTGGATCAATCCAACGCTACCGCCCGGGGCAATCTCCTGGCCGCCTTGAACAATTGGGCCATCAACCTGGCTGCTGCGGCCGATTTTGCCGCGGCCGTCGGGCGGTTGGAGTCGGGGATGGAGTTGGACCGCTCGTATCCGGCCTTTGGTGTGAATTACGCCCATATCCACTACCAGTGGGTCGAAGTCCTGTGCCGCGAGCGCGAGTTCCGCAAGGCCGCGCAAGTGCTCCAGCACGCCGCCAGCGTTCGCCCTGAAGACGGCTACTTCCGCAAGGCGATGCTGGAGTTGTACCGCGTGTGGGCTCGAGATCGCCTGACCGCGGGGCAGTGGGATGAGGTTTGGGCCGTCTTTGCCGAGGCGGAACGTGTTTGTCTGAATCGTGAGGCCTGGTTGAGTGGTGAACAGACCGAGTTGAACCGCTGTGCCGTGAGCTTGCTGGACCAGCAACGCTTCGCCGACGCCGTGCGCTTGCTGCAGCGCAGCCTCCAACGCCATCAAGACTCGCAGATCCTGGCCGAAAACCTCCGCGTGGCCGCGATGCGTTGGGCTGAAGAGGCCTTCGCCAACGCCGACTATGTCGAGGCCATCCGCCGCACCACGTTGGGGGCCGGAGCAGGGCAACTGCACGAGGCCCTGCTCAACAACATCCGCTACGGCTATCGGCAGTGGGCGGCCGAACTGGCCTCGCAGGGCCGACTGCAGGAATCGCGCCAAGTGGGCCAGCGGGCGCTGGCGGATCCCTTCTTGGGGGCGGGCTTGCAGGCCATTGCCCCCTAGTTTGCGGGTGGTCGACGGCGGCCCAGGTTGCCGATGAACGTCGAGCGGCCTGGAAAGCGGTGGATCCTGGCCACGCTGCGGCTGGTATCCGCGGCAAACCGAGATCATGGGCTGCATCGGTCTCAGCAGAATGTGGCGGGATCGTCCCCGGGGCATGGGCGACGTCGCTCCTTCGATGGCGATTTGACGTCCTCGGCTTCGTGACCTAAGTTTGCTTTGGTCGCCTCAGGGCTCGTTTGGATGGACTGCGGCTGTCCTTCTCTTCTGCATGTCGCGCGTCCCCCTGTTGGTCCCTTTCCCGTTGCGTTCCCGGTCTGGGTGTTCGTACTTGGGGTGAAAGTGCTGTTGCCTCAGTGTGCCTTGGCGTTGAGCCCCTTGTCCGGCGGCATCTCGCTCGATTCCTGGAGGCTTGGTAAGTGAATCCATTGTTGCATGACCCGCGACTCGGCCTGCTCTCGGAGAGCACGAATCCGCCTGATGATGAGGTGCGCGCCCAGGTCTGGGGATTGCTGACCACGCTCTATCCCCAGGCGGACCATCTGGAGCGCCGCCGTGAGCACCGCTACCCGTTCCCCTATCTGGTCCACTTGACGCCCGTTGCCGACGATGGCCAGACTCCCCAAGGAAAGTCGGTGGTGGTCGTGGGCAAGCACCTTTCCGAACGCGGGCTAGGGTTCTACCATCCCAAACCGTTGCCCTATCGGCGGATGATTGCCTCGCTCGAAGCGTCCAACGGTCACCGATTTGCCTTCCTGATCGACTTGACCTGGTGCCGCTTCACCCGGCAGCACTGGTACGAGAGCGGTGGGAGGTTTTTGCAGGCGGTCGGTTGCCCGGTCGACGAACCGAGCGAGGAAGACGGGGCATAGCGTCCATCTCCTGCGCCGAAGGCGGTTATGGCCAAGAACGGCGGGCCGCTTCTATGTGGGCGTCAGTTGAGCTTCGAATCAGAGCGCCACTGCAGCCATCGTTCACGCAGAGTTGGCGACGAAAGGGCCTTCCCTCGGCGGTCACTGACCTCCGCCTCTTCACCGTTGGTGGGGGTGGCGGCCTTGTGCGCCTGGAGAAAGGCTTGCAGCGTCTCCAGCAACAGAGGCGCGTTCTGGCCCACCGACGGGAAGTCGATTTTCGGGCGGCTGAGCGTGCCGCCGACGCGAATGGCCAGGGTCCGCTTGGCCTGCCCGGCCTGGGAGCCAAGCAGCTTGCCCTCGAAACCCATCTCCGCGGTCAGGTCCAGGGATTGGTCTAGCCCCACGGAACCCCGCGTGCAGACCTTCAGGCCAGGCAGAGAGAACTGCAGATCCTGGTGATGGAACCGCCCATCCACCAGACGGAACGGCACCACCGATTCTTCGGCGATTCGCAATCCAGGGGGTAGTCTCAATACCTCTGCCAGAGCGGCTGCCAAGGCCCCCGGCGCCACATCGACCCGGTGCAGCACCAGGCGTCCCGAACCTGTCGCAGCCGTTGGACGCTCCAGCGGGACCTGCCATGGATCGACTTCGAGGCTGAACTGGCCGGAGACCGCCGGCGCGTCGGCCATCACCGGCAGCACGTACTTCAGCAGTTCCGCCGTCATCTGAGGTGTCAGCGTGGCCCGGTCCAGCAGTCGTCCGGCCTTGACCAGCACCTCAGCCGCACGGCCTTCGGTGGGGCGTGCCGGCAGGATCTGCAGTTTCAGGTTGATGGGCGCCAGTTCCCATGCTTGCGGTGTGGTGCTCGTGCGATAGCTGAACACGCCGTCGACGACTTCCAGCCCCAGGCCCACCATCCGCCACTTGGCCGTGGGGTCCACGAGTTGGGCCAGATTCACTTGGCGCTTGTTGACCACCACCTCGATGTGTGCGCCCTCAGCACGGAAACTGCCCACCGATCCCGGCCAGGCCACCATCCGCCACAAGGGCCGATCGCCCTCAAATCGCGGCACGGCGATGGCCCGTACGCCCTCCTTGTCAAAAATCTCCAGGTCGCGGCAGGCCACCGGCGAGAACCAGCCCAAATCGATGCCGCCGGCGCGGAGCGTTCCTTGCAGTCGGGGCAAGACTGTGGCGAACAGCATGTCGCGGAGGGGCTCGCGGCTACACACGTAAGGCACGGCGGCCACGGCGGCGCCAGCCAGAAGGAACACCAGGATCAGGCTGCGGCGTAAGCTCCATCTTCGGCTCAAATCAAAGTCTCCTTTCGGGACGCGATCTATCGAGACCCGCATGGCCAATCAACAGCTCGCGGCCACGGGGAGCGGTGATCGTGGACGGCGCCGGCATCAACGGATGAACTGCGATTCGGACTCCAGCACTCCGGATACTGCCGGCAAACCATAGTGACGGCGATAATGTGTAGGCGTCATCCCCGTCTGACGCTTGAAATGCTTGGTGAAATAGCTTTGGTCGTAAAAGCCCACGCGCAGCGCGATGTCGGCAATGCTCACCTGGCCGGAAGCCAACAGCCGGCAGGCGGCATTCAGTCGCACGCGCAGCAGAAACTGCTGGGGAGTCATCTGGAAGAGCCGCTTGAAGCGGCGGTCGAACTGGCTCACCGAGAGTCCCACCAGCCGCGCCAGACCGGCCAACTCGATCCGTTCGCCATAGCCGGCCAGCACACGTTCCAGGACTTCTTCCATCTGGCGGTAAGGCTCCAGCAACTCACTGGCCCGTTTCACGTCGCGCATCGCACCGGCGATGCCGATGATCTGGCCGCCGTCCCCGTACAACGGGATCTTGCTGGAGAGATACCACTTCAACTGGCCATGGGCATCTGGAACCAGCCAGGCCTGGTTGACCAGAGGGTGGGCCTCGGCCATCACGCGGCGATCCTCAGCCACATATTGGTCGGCCAAGTCGCGCGGAAAGAAGTCATGGTCGGTGCGGCCGATCATCTCCGCCGCAGTGCGCAGCCCAACCATCTTCACCTGGGCCTGATTGACCATCACGAACCGCCCCAACACGTCCTTGGCGTAGAAGTAGGTGTCGGGCAGATAGTCGAACAAGGGAATCAGGTGCCAGGGGTTATCCAGTCGCCGGCAGAAATCGATGGCCAGGTCGTCGCCACGCGGATTTGAGTTTGCCGACAGGGACACTCTGGGCCGCTGGGGCGGGACATGGGGATTCGGAGAACCGTTCTTGGCGGCCATGCGCAAATAATACCAAACGTCGCGGAATCCGTACAAGACGCAATTGCCCCGCGTGCGATAGGTTCAGCTTACGCGGCTGGGACCCCCGCCCCGGCCGCGGATTCTCACGCTGGCTACGCCCAGGACTGTGTGCCAATCGCCTCCCACTGCCCCCGGCAACGGCTTGCCCGGCGTGTTGAGTGGCAATGCAGGGCGCATTGGTGTGTGGTGCCTGGGGGTTGTCTGCTGCGGCTGTAAAAAATGGAGGCCCTATGCCCGAGACTGCCGTCCGCCCCAATTCCAAGCCGTCCCCCCCGGGCCCTGGAACCGATATGGAGGCAAGATATCAGCAGCGGTTACGTCGCTACGTGACCGCGATGCGCAAGGGCACGCCCGATCAGATTCCGATCCGGCCTTTTGTGGCCGAATTCACCGGCAAGTATGCCGGCTACACGTGCCAGGAATTGGCCCACGACTACGAGCTGGCCTTTGCCGCGGCGCGCCGTTGCGCGGCCGATTTTGACTGGGACGCGGTGGTCTCCAACATGGTCTACGTGTGGACCGGCCTGAGCCAGGCGATCGGTCTGAAGTACTACGCCATACCGGGGATCGACATTCCGCCGGAGACGGGCTTCCAGTACCGCGAACCGGCCTTGAACCAGGCCTGGATGCAGGCCGACGAATACGACGCCCTGATCGAGGATCCCACCGGCTATCTGCTGAACGTTTGGCTGCCGCGCGTGGCCGCGCCGGTGGTCGCGCCGGGCCAGCCTACGACTGAGGCCAATCACCTCTCGTTCCTCAAGGGCGGGATGGCCATGCTCAAGTACTTTGGCGCGTTCGGCGCGCAAAACGCCTTGCTCCGCTCGCAGTCGGGCACGGTTTCGGCGATCTCCGGGATCTTCAAAGCGCCGATGGATATCCTGGCCGACAAGCTGCGCGGCTACTTGGGCCTGGTGGAGGATCTGTTCGAACGCCGCGACAAGGTCGTCGCGGCCTGCGAGGCCTTGATGCCCCATCTGTACCACGTGGCGCGCACCACGGCCGATCCCGCGAAGCTGGTGCCCATCGGCTACTGGATGCACCGCGGCTGCGTGCCCTTCGTTTCCTTTGATGTGTTCAACAACATCTATTGGGCCACGGTCAAGCCCATCGTCGAAGAACTCTGGGCCGACGGGCACCAGACCCTCTTCTATGCCGAGGGCAATTGGGATCATCACTTGGAGGCTTTCGCCGCGTTGCCCGAGCGGAGCATCGTCTACCACGTGGACCAGGGGGACCTGTGGAAGGCCCACCGCATCCTGGGCGGGAAGTTCTGTCTGAGCGGCGGCGTGTCCAACGTGATGCTGGCCCTGGGCTCACCCGAGGATGTCCGCCAGCAGTGCCGCAAGATCATTGAGGGGCCTGCCGGCGATGGCGGTTATATCATGGACGCCTCGGCGATCGTGCAGAACGACGCCAAGATCGAGACGATCCGGGCCATGACCGACGCCACGCGCGAGTATGGCGTGTACTCGTCGGGCCATTCGGATCCTCTGCCGGTTGCGGCCCCCGTTGTGGCGCGCGACGTGCCCGTCTGTCTGCGGCCCGCGCCAGGCCTGCAGCGCATTCCCGGGTCGTGCGTCTCCTGGGCGGAGAAACGCCGCGAGTTGCCGACCATCAAGGGCGATGAAGTCGTGTGCCAGCGCGTGTGGGATGATATTGACGCGATGGCCAACATGTATGTGTGGCAGGTGTTGCTGTCCTTCTGAGTTCTCGTTGCACGGTTATCTGCTGCCGGTTGTCTGGGGCCAGCGAGTGGGCGCAAGACATGGCAGTGGCCATTCGAACGAAGGAGCCCTGTGATGCGCGATATCCACGCTGTTGCGGATTCGGGTCGATTGTCACGGCGTGGCTTTCTGGCGGGAATGGGAGCCGCCGCCGGTGGTACGCTGGCCTTGCCGACCTTCGTTCCCAGCTCGGCTCTAGGCGCCGACGGCAAGGTGGCCGCCAACAGTCGAATCGGCATCGGCCTGATTGCCCTGGGCCGGCAGTGCTGCCACCGCAACCTGCCCGTCTTCATGCGATCCGACCACTGCCAGGTGGTGGCCCTGTGCGACGTGGACCGCTGGCGATTGAACGCCGAGACCAATCCGGCGATTGCTGGCAGTGCCAAGCGAAACAAGTTCGACGTGGCTGCGTTGAAAGACACGTTTCGCACCACCGACTTCCGCGAGGTCCTGGCGCGCAAGGGCGTCGACGCCGTGATGATCAGCACGCCTGACCATTGGCATGTGGCGATCGCCTTGGCGGCCATCAAAGCCGGTAAGGACGTGTGCTGCGAAAAGCCGCTGGGATTGGCCATCGCTCACGGCCGCAAGCTGGCCGATGCCGCGGCCCGGTCGAAGTGCGTCTTCCGCACCGACAGCGAATTCCGCTCGATCCCCAATCTGTTCAAAGCGGTGGGCCTGGTTCGCACGGGCAAGATCGGCAAACTGCACACGATCCGCATTTCGGTGCCCATCTACTGGGGATCGCTGCCTATGCCCGAATCGATGCCGGTGCCCGAGGAATTGGACTACGAGATGTGGCAAGGACCGGCCGCTGCGGCTCCCTACACCGAGAATCGTGTGCATCCGCAGAAGAAGTACGAGCGTCCGGGCTGGTACTCCAACCGCCTGTACTGCGATGGCATGATCAGCAACTGGGGCTATCATCCCGCCGACATCGCGCAGTGGGGCAACAACAGCGAGCACACCGGGCCGGTGGAGGTCGAAGGGCAGGGCAACTTCCCGCCAGCCGATTACCTGTGGAACGTGGTCGAGGACTTCGAGGTCCGCTATCGCTATGCCAACGGCGTCGAGATGCACTATGCCGGGCGCAAGGAGTACAAGGACGGGCAATCCTACATGCGATTCGAGGGCAGCGAGGGATGGGTCTGCGGCTGGTATGGCCCAGACCGCCTCGAAGCCGAGCCCAAGTCGTTGTTGGACGTCGAGGTCAAGCCCGAGGACTTCCCCTTCCCTCTGAAGAACGAAAAACACGACTTCATCGACTGCGTGCTGTCGCGAGGCCGGACGCTGGAAGACGCCGAGGTGGGCCACCGATCCAGCACCATCGGCCAGTTGGGATACATCGCCTGCCAGCTCAAGCGAAAGCTCAAGTGGGACCCCATCAAGGAGGAGTTCCCCGGCGACGACGAAGCGAACAAGCTGGTGCGCGGCGTGCCGTGGCGCGCCCCCTGGAACGTGTAGTAGTCCACCCTTCCCCTTCTTGTCAGAGAGAACCCAGCCATGGCTCTGCGCCGCATCGAACGCCGCACATTTCTCGCTGCCGCGGCAGGCACGATTGCGTTGCCCAACCTGGTTCCCCGCTCGGTGCTCGCCGCGGCGGGGCGACCGGGGGCCAACGATCGCATCCAAGTGGGCCTGATCGGTGCCGGCAACCGCTGCCGAGATCTGACCAAGGAGAGCCCGCAGGACCTGCAACTGGTGGCCGTGGCTGACTGCGATTTGCGGCAAATCCCGGCCTATCTCGCGGCCGTTAAGGACCTGCCCAACTCGATCGTGGACGCCCGTTGCGCCCACTATCAAGACTATCGCCAGATGCTCTCGCAGCAGAAGCTCGACGCGGTGTTCGTGGCCACCACCACCCACGCGCGGGTCCTGATCTGCATCGATGCCATGCGTGCGGGACTGGATGTGTACGCCGAAAAGCCGCTGACGCTGACCATCGAAGAAGGGCAACACCTCGTCCGGGCCCAGCGCAAGTACCGCCGGATCGTGCAGGTCGGATCGCAGCAGCGGTCGATCGCCATCAACAACTTCGGCAGTGATTTGGTTCGTGGCGGGGCCCTGGGGAAGATCCATACGGTGATCTGCCCGAACTTCATCGGGCCCGAGCCGCGGCCGGTATCGCTGCCGTCGGAGTCCACGCCCAGCGAGATGAATTGGGACATGTGGTGCCACCAGACGGACCTGATCCCCTACATCCCGAAACTCCACCCGGGGCTGGGCAAGTGGGGACGTTATCGCGAGTACGACGGTGGCGGTTTGGGCTGGGGGGTGACCGGCTGGGGTACGCACGCTCTGGATCAGGTGCAGCGGGCCCTAGGCACCGACGACACGGGGCCGGTGGAAATCTGGCCCGAAGAACCCGGTCCCAATTGTCCCGTCACCATGCGCTTTGCCAGCGGTACGCTCCTGAAGCTTTCGCTGCCCAAGGGGAAAGGGCCGGGGCTGGGGGCGGTCTTTGTCGGCGAAACGGGCAAGATCGAAATCAACCGTAATCGCTTGGCCTCGAATCCACCGGAACTGATCCAGGGCGCTCCACCGCCTGCCGACAAGTCGGAGGTGGCCAGCGTAGCCCAGGACCATATCCGCAACTGGGTCGAATGCCTGCGCACGCGCGCTCGGCCGGTCGCCGACGCCGAAGTAGGCCATCGAGCCACGACCCTTTGCCACCTCATCAACATTTGCCGGGAACTGGGACGCAAGCTCCACTGGGATCCCGTCAAGGAGGAATTCTCCGGCGACGACCAGGCGAATCAACTCCGCAGCCGGCCTCGCCGCAAGGGCTACGAGCTACCGTCAGAAACAGCGTCTTAGCGCGGCCCGGATGGTCCAGAAACCCCCTGCGGGAGCCCCGAACTCTACTCAAGCTGGAGGATGTTGCGATGTCGCACGGCACTTGGTCCCGGCGTGAAGTTCTCAAGGCCAGCGCCGCCGTGACGCTGCCGACCCTGATTCCCGGTGTGGCGTTCGGCGCCGACGGCAAGGCCCCGCCCAGCGAGACGGTCCGGGTGGGCGTGATCGGCTGCGGTGGCCGCGCGCGCGTGATCCGCGAGGGCGCCGATGTCAAGGGATTTCGCGTTGTCGCCGCCTGCGACTGCCAGCGCGAAAAGGCCGAGAAATACGTCAAGGATCTCGCCGGAGGCGAGACCTGGGGCGTGTACGACGACTTCCGGCAAATGATCGACAAAGAGAAGCTCGACGCCGTGATGGTCGAAACCACCACCCATGCCCGGGCCTGGATCACGATCCTGGCGATGCAGGCCGGCATGGACGTGTACATCGAGAAACCGATGTGCCTGACGATTGGCGAAGGCCGGGTGATGGTCAACGCCGCGCGCAAGTACCGCCGCGTCACCCAGGTCGGCACGCAGCAGCGTTCCATGCCGATCAACAATTGGGCCAGCGATCTGGTGAAGCATGGCTCGCTGGGCAAGGTGCTCACCGTGTTGGCGCCGAACTTTGTCGGTCCATTTCGCTGGACCAAGACCTCGACGGCCGATGTGAAAGGCCCCGTCGACCGCTGGTGGGACATCTGGACCAACCAGGCCGAACTGCGGCCTTACGACACGGCTATCCATCGCGGCTGGGCGCGGTGGTGGGACTACGACGGCGGCGGATTGTGCTTCGGCGTCACCGGTTGGGGCACCCATTCCTATGATCAGGTGAACCGTGCCCTGGGCACCGACAGCACCGGCCCACTGGAGGTCTTGCTGGAAGAGCCCGTCGCCGAGCGCGAGACGGGCAAGTTCGTGGGCCGCGAGACGGTCGGCGGCGTGGTCATTGGCGACACAGGCGACCAGGATACGGGCGCCGATTATCACCGCATGGCCAAGCTCAGCGGCCCACGCGCCAAGGTGACCATGAAGTTCGCCGGCGGCACTGAGTTGAAGCTGCACCTCGACGGCGACCGCGGCCCGGGGCTGGGCGCGATCTTCGTCTGCGAGAAGGGCAAGGTCGAGATCAACCGCAACAAGTTGGCCAGCAACCCTAAGGAGATCGTTCGCGCCGCGGACAACCCCGGTCCCAACACGCGGCCGGAAACCGCCTATCACATCGAAAATTGGATCCAGTGCATCAAGAGCCGCGGCGTGTGCAATGCCGATGTCGAGATCGGCCAGCGCTCTTCGTCGTTGTGCTATCTGGTGAACATTGCGCGCGACGTGGGACGTGTCGGTGAGCCCTTGAAGTGGGACCCGGTCGCGGAGCGGTTCACCAATTGCGAGGAAGGCAATCGTCTGTTGGATCGGCCACGCCGTAAGGGATGGGAATTGCCGTCGCTTGGTTGATCGCGGAAGGGGAAGGGCAGACCAGAAGCAAGCATCAGAGGGAGACGACCATGAATACGCGTCGAGTGGGACTGGTGGCGGGGGTGGTGATCGGTTGGGCCGCTTCTCTTCCCGCGGCCGAACCGTGCGCAAATGCGCCGGCCGCTGAGGATGGATTCGTCTCGATGTTCAATGGCCGTGATCTCGCCGGCTGGGAGGGACTGCCCGGCTGGTGGGAAGTCCGCGACGGCGCGATCGTGGTCGAGAGCACCGAGGCCAAGCCGGGCGAGCGCTCGCACTATCTCTACTGGAAGGGAGGCGAACCGGCCGACTTCGACGTGCGGTTCCAGTTCCGCATGGCCGGCCACGCCAACACGGGACTCCAGTTCCGCAGCCTGGCCAAGCCAAATTGGGACACCTGGGGCTATCAGGCCGATTTGGACTCGGCCGGCAAGTACACCGGTTGCCTCTACCAGCACAAGCGGGGTGTGGTCGCCCTGCGCGGCCAGAAGGTCCTCTTCGACGCCCAAGGCAAGAAGACCGTCAGCACGTTCGGCGATCCGGCCGAATTGCTGAAGGTGGTCAAGTCCGACGACTGGAACGAGTATCGCGTGCTGGCCGTCGGCCCGAACATCACGCTGTGGATCAACGGAATGCGTATGTGCGAGGTGGAGGACCACCAGCCCGAGTTCGCGCTGCCCAAGGGGATTCTGGCCCTGCAAATGCACCGCGGCCCGCCCATGAAGGCCGAGTTCAAGAACCTCCGAATCAAGGTCCTACGCTAGCGGCGCGAGCAGGATATCGCGGTACCAGACTTCCGCCCCTTCGGTCTGGAATAGCAGCTTCCCGCGCGTGACCGTCAGGCCGAACGCCTTGTTCACCAGCTTGCCGTTGACGCGATACTCCAGGGTGTCGCCCTGGCACAGCACGTCGCAGTGGGTCCACTCTCCCAGCTTGCTCTCGACGTCCTCGCGCCCGCGGAATCCGATGGTGTCCTTCCATTCCGGGTCGCGACCGTACCAGTCCACGCGCCCTCTGGGGAATACCGTCTTCTCGCCGCCGGCTTGCCAGATCCGCGCCTTGCCCCGCGTGACGATCTCGGCCGTCAGTTCCAGCTTCACCGGCTGGCCCGCGTCGTCTACGCTGCCATTGGTGGGCACCACCAGGATATCGCCGGTCCCGCCCTCGATGATCTGGAATTCGTAACTGGTCATCCACGGGCCGGGCTCGTTGGGCCCCACGGCGTGCAGCAGCACACCGCTGTCGCGCGCTTTGTCTTTGCGTTTTCCGTAGGTCGGGCCGCCCCACTTATAGTCGAACGTGAGCCGGTAGTTGCCATACGCCTGCTTGGTCACCAGGCCACCGTAATAGGCTTCGTCGCCAACGCCGCCGGCAATCTTCAGCATGCCGTCGACCACCGAGAACAGGCCGGGATTCTCGTACTTGCCCTCCCGTGTGTACCAATACCATCCGTCGAGATCCTTACCGTTGAACAGCCTGATCGGCTGGGGGGCGGCCGTTGCCAGCCGAGGAGCGGCCATCGCCATCGCCACACCAGCGCCCGCACGACCCAGGAACTCACGACGCGAAATGCCCATCTTCGAATCTCCTGTTGAGTCTCTTTAGAGCCGGTCCCATAACCTGTCGGCACCTCAGTCCTGCTGGGCCGCCCGAAGTGGCGGTGATGGTTCTGGGATAGGTCCTTAGTAGATGGTCGAAGGACTCAAGACGTAGTGCCTTGAGCGACCGAGTCAGCGAACCGTCGGGGGGCCGGCTTCGAATAGGATACACTATTTCCTGCCGCTAGCCCAGTCTGCCAGTTCCTGGGTCATCAGAAACGCAGATCCGCAGCCTATTCAGTCGTGGGTTCTTCCAGGAGGGGCACCACGGCTTCGACGGTGGTGCCAGAACCCGGCGAGCTTTCGATGGTCAGCCGACCACCGAGCAGGCGCACCCTTTGACGGATGCCTTCGAGGCCAAAATGCCCCTTTTCCACCGACTCCGGATGGAACCCAATCCCCCAGTCCTGCACCTTCAGGCAGACTTCCGAGCCTTCCTGGGCAAGGCTGATGCTGACCTTCTTGCTCTTGCTGTGGGTGCAGGCATTGCTCAAGGCCTCCTGGACGATGCGGTAGAGGGTGTTCTCCAGGACCGGTGACAAGCGGCCAAAATGCACATCGCTGTCGAGCTTGATCGACGGGCCACCGCGGCGCCGATGTTCATGGACCAGGTGCGAGATCGCCACGTCCAGGCCATTCTCGTCGATGATCGGCGGTCGCACATCGCTGATCAAGCGACGGGACTCAAAATGCGCCTGACGAACCAGTTCCACCGCCGTCTTGTACGCCTTCCGGGCCTCGGCCGGCGATGTTTTGCGCCAGGCATTGTAGTTCTGGAATTGCATCCAGGCCGAAGACAGATACTGGGCCAGCCCGTCGTGAATCTCGTAGGAGAGGACCTGGCGTTCGTGGTCGCTGGCCTGCAGCATTCGCCACAGCGATTGCCGCTCGCGCCGCAGCGCGTCTTGGACCTGCTTGCGCTCGGTGATGTCATGGAAGAAGCACACCATGCAGGGCCGTCCGTCATAGAGGATCCGCCTGGTGTTGATGTCCAGGTAACGAGTGCTGCCGTCGCGGCAAACGAAGGGGATGGCTTCGGAACGCGTCATCCGCCCTTCGACGTGCGCCTTGTACTGTTGCATGATGTCGGCAGCCTGGTTCGAGGGGTGGAATCTCTCTACCGGGGCTGTCGGCAATTCCTGCAGGTCATAACCGAGCATCTTCTGGAAGGCGGCGTTCACGCGCACGACCCGGCGCGTTTCCAGGTCTTCGACCGTGACTCCATCCGTCATCCCGTCGTAGATGGCCTGCAGCTCGTCGCGGCTCTGGCGCAGCGCCGCTTCGGCCGCCTTGCGCTCGGAAATGTCCCGCAATACGGCCACCATCGCCTGGGGTTCTCCGTCGCTGTCCCTGACCACGGCCGTGGAGATCTCTCCGGGAAAAGACGTTCCGTCCTTCTTCAAGAAAGTGTACTCCACGCTGTTGCGAACATTCTTCTCGCGGATGCGTTGCAGGTTTTCCAGAAACCTGGGACGATCCTCCGGAGCGACGAACTCCGTCGGGTCTCTGCCCAGCACCTCCTCCATGCACTGGGCTCCGTGATAGGCGAGCACCGCGCTGGACGCGTAGGTGAGACGGCCTTGCATGTCGGCCATGAGCACGCCGTCGGGCGAGGCCTCGACCAGAGTCCTGTATTTCTCCTCGCTCTGCGCCAGTTTGCGTTCCGCCTCCTTGATGCTGGAGACGTCGGTGATGACTCCGGCCAGATAGGCCGGATGTCCGGACTGGTCCCGGATCAGGAAATGGTTCTCAAAGGTTGGTTTGCACTCTCCAGAAAGCGTGGGGAAGAAGGACTCCCCCGACCAACGACCGTCGCGGAGCACGGTGGAAATGATCTCGTTCTGCACCTTGCCGCGGAGCGCTTCCGGGAAGAAACTGACGACAGGCTTGCCGAGGATCTCTTCGACCGCGCGGCCGGACATGCGACAAAGCGCCGGGTTGACATAGGTGGCATGGCCCGCAAGATCGGCGATCCCGAAGGCCTGGTCCGAGGCCTCTGCGAAACTGCGAAAGATGGCCAATTCGGCGGTCCGCTGTTTGACCTTCTCCTCCAATTCGTCGTGAGCTTTCCGCAGCGCTTCTTCCGCGCGTTTGCGCTCCGTTCGGTCAATGCCCAGCACGGCGATCGAGGTCACTTCCCCGCGTTCATTCATGATCGGGTGAACGGCAGACTCGTAGGTCCGGCCGGCGCGCGTGTCTTCCAGGCGAATCGGCTTGCGCGTGCGGATGACCTCGGCCACAAGGCGGCTTCGACTGTCCGCGAGTTCGGCCGGAAGCAGCGTGTAGACGACGCGGCCGATCATCTCCGCCACCGTCGTGCTTAGACGCTGCGCGGCGGTCTCGTTAGCCATGAGGACCGTGCCGTCGGGCGTCATCAGGAACATGGACTCGGGGCTGGCGTCCATCAGGGCGCGCAGCGTACGTTCGTTGCTGCGCAGTCGATCTTCGGCCTGCTTGCGTTCCGTTACATCCACATTGAGTCCCAGGACTCCCCATACGCGGCCTTCGTTCCAGATGGGAACCGTCACGTGGTGGCAGAATCGTCTCTCTCCCCGGATGGTCAGTTCGACCTCGCCTTCCACCTTCTCTCCGCACATGGCCCGGCGATGATTCGCCTGCATCGTGGCAAGGTCCTGCGGATCGGTACAGATCTCTTCGGGGCGTCTTCCGATCGATTCGCCCCAATTGGCCTTGCAGGTGGCGTTCTGGAGAACGTACGTGCCGCTGGGCCCCAGGACGCCAAAATCGAAGGGGATGCTGTCAATCGCGGCCTGCAAGATGGCCTTGCTGGTAGACAGTTCCCCCTCGACGCGCGCATGGTCGGCAGACAGCGTCGCCTCGGATACCAGCGACGGCCACTGATCATCCGCCAGCGGATGGGGCGGAGTCTGCGCGGCCGACGATTCTGGGAGATTCGCGGCGAGTCTGGGACTGGCTTTCTCGGCGCGAGCCTGCGCAGCCGGGCCTTGTGGTTTGGCTGGGGCCCCTGACGAGGCGTCTGGTCTGGACGCCTCCAACTCGGCCACGCGTGCGCGCAACCGAACCAATTCCGCGACGAGCTGGGACTTCGTCTTCCTCAGGTCATTCATACCGCGCCTGTTCGTTTGCGATGCCACTCACAACCCCATAGCGGGGATTGTACCGCAACCGATTTGGCTTTGGGAGCCCCACCTGGAGCGTGGGCTTAACCAGTCAAAAGTGCCTGCCCGCCGGATTGTCGGGAAACCTCGCTCCGATGGCGGGCCGAGGGCGGCGGTTCGTAGTCGCGAGGCCCCTGCACGCCAGACGACAGTCCTTGAGGTGTCCGTCGTAGAAGATGCCTCACGCCAACAGCGCCTCTCGACTGCAGGCCAACCAACGAAGCGGCAACAGACGGGGCCGCTGCAGCTCACGGAAATTCCTGGCTCGCGGGGGCGGATCTGGAAACGGGCGCTGATGGACAGGAAGTCCGTGACGAGCGGTTCCGCACCGTGGCCGTACTTTGGATGGGCGATGCGTGCCTGTCGCTCTACGATGGTGTAATGGTCGGTCTCGTCAACTTGGGTGTTCCCCTCTATTGTTTTGCATGCACGACTAACCCGTCTACTTCTCCCATCCGCACGAATTCCTTGGGCAAGCTGCCGTCGAACAGGATTGTCAAGAAGAGGCTCTCTTTGACCTGGGAATTGGTGATGATGAATCTCAGGTTCTTGAAAGGCCCTCGCCTGTCTTTGGGAATCACCTCCCAGAATCGGATGACCTCTAGCGGTGCAACAGGGCGATAGGCAACGAGGATGTCCGTCAACACCAGTCCACCGTCTGGATATCGATCCAAGATCAACCGGCTGATGCGCTCGCTCGCCGCGAAGTTGGCGTCCAACTGCGCGTTGTGTGTCGCCCGATCGGCCATCCGCCAATAGATTCGCGGCGGAGTGACTGTGGCGACGATCAGCAGGGTCAGGATGACAGTCGGTTTGGTACCGCAGAGACCGAACAGGCCCGCCATGGTCACGAGGTAGGCTGGGAAGAGGTACCAGTAAAGCGATACGCTGCGGAAACAGACCAAGGCAATCATGACGCCGCCGGTGGCCAGTAAAGCGGCACTGAGGAAGGAATCTGTCTGCGGCGGACCGCCAACGCTCTTGACCCCACGCGTGCTGATTGCGTCCTGCATGGCAAATGCACCAGGAGCGACCAGCGGGAGCCCAGGAGTGCCGGCTTTCCGCCGGGCAGCTGAGGCGATTGCCAATGCAGAAACCAATAGATAGAGCGCCAGAGACACTCCGCCACAAATCAGCAAGGGCGTGAAATCGACTCGCAAACCTCCCAGGGGAATCTGGTCCCACGTCCTGAAGTCCATGTGATACCAGTTCTTCAGGTGGCCGAGACCGAACGAAGACATCGTGCTGTAAGCCCGCATCGTTTCGATGGTCGCCGCTCGGCCGGCGCTTGTGAGCAAAGGCAGCCCGTTGAGACACAGGGCCACAGCCACAACGATCGCCGCCAGGAGAAAGGTCTTGAGTGTGATCCTGCTGCGGTATCGCCAGATGTAGGCGACAAACAACAGGCCTAAGGGGGCCACGGTGAGCTTGGTGGCTAGTGCGGCGATCACCGCAGCGACGGCCGCGAAGAAGTTGCCGCCGAGTCGCCCCTCGTCCCTGGTCAGCAAGTAGATTGCCAGCGCCGTCAAGAACAGCAACAGGTATTCGGGGCTGAACACCTTGCCATAGAAGTAGAAGGCCGGGGTAAGGAGCATCACGGCGTAGAACGCGCCACCCGCCAGGCCGCCGCGCAGTCGCCTCACCGCCAACGCAATCGACACAAACGCCAAGTACTTGAATGTGAGGCTGGAAATTCGCAAAATGATCAGATTGGTGGCAAAACTCCATGTCGAGCAACGCAGGAACGTCGAAGCCAGCAGCCAGAACAAATAGCCGTAGCCCGCGGTGAATCCTTCCGACAACCGGTAGTTGCTTGCACGGTTGTAGAACAGGACTTCATCGGGAATGTAGTCCGCGACTTGCTCGGGCAGGACCGCACTGGCCAGCAGCCAGGCCTCTGCGGCAAACAGCGCCACGGTTGCCACCGACAGGCACAACCATGCAAGCCGCGCCCAAACGCTTCGTTCATGGCCGACAACAAGGGACAACAGTCTGACCATAGTGACCTCGGCGGACAGTCCTTTTCATCTGATGTGCCGAACCGCCAACGCTCCGAGCGGGCGATCCAGTGTTCCTGTCGTGGCCTGATACGGGGATGGGGCGTCCGGGGGCGACCGGTAGTCGCAACGACTCGGGGGCAGATCCGCGGGGAATATACCCGCCCTGACAAGCCGAAGCTACTGGACGTAGCGGGAGCCGTGGAAGCCTTCCCGAGCCCCGCCTCTTCAGGGTAGTGGGCCGCACACGAGAATCGCCGCAAAGGCGACGGGTACCGATGATTCGCGGGCGAATCCGCTTGCACCAATGCTTGCACCAACTCCAAGCAAAGCGGGTATATTGTGGTCACCGGCTTGCAAAAATGCGGGCCCGCAACCGGAGGTCGTCGCGGCCAAAGAATGCGACGTAACGTCATACCCAGTAAAACAAAACAACCCGCGGACAACGGCTGTCCGCGGGTGTCTGTCAGAGCGCCAGAAGGGGTTTGAACCCTCGACAACCGGCTTGGGAAGCGGTGGTGAGTCGTTTCTAAGTGCCGTTGCTGAAGGACTTACGTCCACATCCTCGGCCGCTTGCACCACTGCTTGCACCAGCGGAGCCGAGGACTCAATCGCCAGTATTCCCACCGACAATCAGCCCCGCGAAGACGAGGCGGCGATCGTGCCAGCCCAGGGGCTCGCAGGCGCAGCGAGCGAGGGCAACCGTGCTTCTCTGGCAATGCTCGCCGTTGCGCTTTTGAATCTCTCACCGACCGATCGGGTGAAGCTGGCCGCGATGCTGCTGAGGCAGTAGGCGGCTGCCCGTGGGGACGACAAAGTTGAAAATATCGTGGCAAAGGAGAAATTCATGGGAGGATTTGGAAAACCGAAGCAAAACGGGCGCCGGTCACGAAGAAATACCGTCGGGCGACACCGCCGAGGCCGTCCGGAGGCTGGAAAAAAGGTGTTTGGCCCTCGGGAATGGGCGCTGCTGGCCGAGTTTTCGCTGCGTCGTGTGTCCATTCGCGAAATGGCAGAACATTTCGGCGTGGCACCCTCGACCATTTCGGAACACCTCGAACGCCACGTGTATCCAATTCATCGGCAGCAGATGGAGGAACGGCTGGGGCGAGCTGTCGCCGAGGTCGATCTCATTTCCAAGGTCGCCTGGGAGCGGTTCTTTCAGAGCCAGAAGCCGCGAACCAAACGGGAACTTCGCCGCACGATCACAGAGGCCACCGCCGGCCAGGCGTCCGTCACAACCATTACTCACCTGGTGCGGTCGATAAACTCTACCGGTGAGGTCGCGTGGCTGCAGGTCATACTGAGGTGTCTCGACTGGATCAGTCGCGTCGGTGGCTACTACGGCGAGCATCGATGCCGAGAATCGCGGGATGAGGGCTTTCGTGTAGCCGGGAAGACACTGACGCAGATAGACGAGGAAATGCTCGCCCGGCTAATTGAAGGCATCAAACGCCGGAAGGCGTACCAGGAAGCAATGGAGGCGTGGCAACGGGGCCACTGACGAGAAGGGTAGTTGCCTGCGGTCCCGGTCATGCTTCGAACGGCCCCCGGACCAGGCCCCTTCTCGCCCTGTGGGTATCGGCCGACGGCCTGCGTGTTCGCCGCGGGCGTAAGGCCTTCCGCTTTGGGCCGGCCGCCGCTCTCAAAGCCGTCGTTTCTCTCATCGCCGTACCCTCATTTCTCCATCTGTATCATCGTCCCTTGCAATGTCCCGCCAGGCGGGAAACGCCATCCAGCGGGACAATTGTCGGCAAATGTCCCACTCAACGGGAGATTTCCTCTTGTCGGCCCCCGGCAGGGGCGAATAAAATAGGGGCGGAGAGACGAGCCATGGACAGCTACGAGCGAGCGTTGCAGGCGGAAGACGAACTACTTCGCCAGCAGGTGCTGGAGCAGGATATGCTCCTGCGCCTGGCGCTGCAGGTGGTGATCTCGGACGGCGGGCGGGCCGACCGGTTCCGCCTGGTCGATTGACGGCGACACATCGGGGAATACTGGCATGATGGTAGGCGCACCGCGCAAGACGGTCCTGACGGACTTGCCCGACGGGTTTGCCTCGCGAGTGGCAATCAATCTGGTACGCCTGCGCAAGCGGGCGGGTCTGTCGGTGCGGGCCGCTGCCGAGGCGGCCGGGATCCCCAAGACGAATTGGTATCGCATGGAATCGGGCCTTGCCGCCGAGAGCTGCGGGGCGAACCTGGACCGGGCGGCCGCGGCTCTGGGGGTGGATCTGGTGGAATTGGTTCGCGCACGTCGGCAGGTCTCGAAAAATCGCCGCCGTTAGGCTGTTTGGGTAGGAAGAGGACTGCCCATGTTTACCGCCGAATCGTTGGTCAAAGAGCTGGCCCAGGCCCTTCGCTCCCCCTACAGCCCGTCGCTGGTCGAACAGTTCGACTGGGAATTCTCTCGCCAGATGTGTCAGATCCACTACGTCAGCGAGGGTCAATGGGTCACGATTGGCGGGGGCGGAGGAGGAACGCATGCAGCGACCACGGGACAACCGGAGGGAAGTAGCTATGCCTGGAACCATGCCCGAAAACTATCGGTACCTGGACATCGACGCCGGTGGGTGCCTGGTGCGCACGATACCCAACAGCGGAAGCTACGAGGTCTATCGGCCGCGAACCAACTCATGGGACGGCTATTACCGCTACAACGCGATTTTCGAGAACAGCCAGACGATCACGCCCGAAGAGGCCGCATCCATGGCGGAGTCGCTGCGAAAACTGTTGGGCTGATTACTGGCCGCTGCGGTTTAGTACGCGAAAGGCGCGTTCGCCGAAGAAAAGCGTCTGAAAGGACCCCTAATGTGGTTGATGGAAACCCGGCCCGCAATTATCAGGAAATGAAGAAGATGCCCTTCATCAAGAGCTGGACGCAGGTCTCAACCGACGTCCCGGAGGGGCATCCGCCCATTGTGTTGGACCAAGGAGAGCGAGGTTGATATGGACGAAATGACGCGCCTTTACCAGAAAATGGACGAGAGCTGGGGCGACCGCCTGCTCGCCGCGGCCGAGAAGCTGGCCGAGTGCAATCAACAGGGCCCGCAGGCCGACCAGGCGGGCCAGGCGGGTGATGCGGAAGGGCAGCCGCCACAAGACGCCCAGTCCTTGACCGAAGCGGTCAACGAGGCCATGCGGGAGCCGCCGCCCGCAAAGCCGCAGGGCTAGCGTTTATTGGGTGTCAGAAAAGGAATGTCGTGGCTGTCCCGGCCGTTACCCTGAAAAACCGACCTTCCGATGGTCGGCCTCACGGCATTACTTACCTGAGACGCAATAGTGACATCCTACGAATCGGTCGCCACGGTAGCAGGCGAGATGGTGAGGGTCTTGTTTCTGCGTCCAGCTCTTCCGTGAAGAATTGCAGGCCGAGAGGCTTGCGAAGACACTTGGATTGTGGAATCGGCCTTTTCGCGCCTCGGCCGCGGTCGGGCCTAGCAGGCTCCAGACCGTCTTCTACTCCTTCGTGACATCCTCTCCGCCTTAGGGCGTCGGTGCAGGCATCCTGCGAGGTTCTCCCCAGTCCATTTCCATGCCTGACGCTGCTCGGGGCAGATGGCCTCTTCGCGTTCCCAGAGCTCAGGCGGGTGGTGGGGCTTCTTTCCATCCACCACGCGGGAGGGGACATCCAGATCCAGCAATTCATGCTTGCAGATCAGGCTGATGACTTCCTCCTGAATCGTTAGCTCATCTCCTTCCGCTCTTCCTCGGTGAATTCGTTGCTGACAGCCTGACCTGTTCCGCGTTGGGTTCGCATGCGGGAAACCTTCCGGGATGTCCCAACGAAAGCTGCCATAACCTTGTCCGACGTGTAATTGGCTATGCCGGAAGCATGGATCCCCATCCCTCCCGCCTCGGCAAAGGCGTCCTGGTTGGCGCCCAGGAAGGTGAATTGCCAGTTGTACTTGCTCTGCTGCTCGGCGATCTTCTCCTTGATCTGGGCCTTTGAGAACTCCTTACTGGAGTTCTCCTCGCCGTCGGTCACGATCACGAAGATCACCAGACCCGGCCGATCCGACTCGGCTATCGTTGCCAGACGCTCGCCGGTCTCGTTCATGGCCCGTCCCACCGCGTCGAGCAAAGCCGTACTTCCCCTGGGTACCAGTTTATTACCCGATAAAACCACGGCCTACGGCCGTGTGACCCTGGGGGCTCCGCCGTTCCGGCGGACCCCCGTCCGCACGAGCACCGGAGTGTGCGCCGCTGCGGGTTGGTGCGAAAAGGACTGGTGGTACGACGTTGGTAACCACGGCGAACGTGGGCGCAGGCGGTTGAGTTTGTGCGAGTACGGTTTGCATTACAAACGTCGGCCCCAACGGGGCCCTCCCCACGTACCCGCCCCGCTTTGCGGGGCAGGCCAAAGCCACGCCCTACGGGGCGTGGTTGGTTACTGATCTCAGCGTTGTTAATCTCGCCTTTCCCTATCGATTCGGGCAAGTACACAACAACACTGGTCGGCGAGTTCCAGAACTCCGACAGTCCGTACGGCACCTTCGACCAGGGCGGAAACGTGAAGGAATGGAACGAGGCTGACTTCTTTGGAGTTTTGCAGGCAGTAGAAATCTGGGTGTGGCGGTTCACCACGGCGTACGCCTCATTTCAATTCCGCAAACATCTCCAGCAGGGCGTTGAGGATTTTAGTAGAGGCCTGCTTCTCGACCTTGCTTGTCCCCAGCCAGGTCTCGTAGCCGCCCAGTTGGTGCTGCTCGGGCGTGGGCAGGTAGCTGTAGCTACCGTTGGCCAACTCGATGGTGAAGCTCGGCCGCAACGGGCTGCGGGCCTTCAACGCCAAGCCGGTCTCCACGAACACTTCAAAGGGAATCGCCGCTATACCCAGCTCGCCGATCCGCACGGTCTGCAAGATCACGCGCACGGTCTCGGGGGATTTTTCTTGCGAGAGGGCCCTTTCGGCATAGTTCCGCTCGTGGGGAAATTTGTCCGGCCGCTGAGGCTCCGCCAGTACCTTCTTGGCGTGCTCGAGTTGGACCGGCGTGGGCTTGCGGACCGCCAGTTCCAATTCCCGCTGCCGCATGCCCAGCGGCACCCAGTCCTGCCACACCAGCTTCTTATACTCCTGGCAAACGGCCTGCGCGCACTGGTCGGCGACCCGCCGGATCTGCTCATAAGGCTGCCGCTTCGGCCGCGGAACGGTCTGGTCCACGTTATTGATGTTGCCGCTGGTGCCGTTGCTCATCGCGGCCACGAAGGGCGGATCTATCCGATCGGCGGCCAGCAATTCCTGGACCCGGTCGGCGAACACGGCAAAGTAGTCGGCCGAGATTTCATTGGGGCCGGTTCCGCCCACGTAATGCAGCGAGAAATTGGCCAACAGACCCAGCGGCCGGTCGTCCAGCGTCTGCATGGCGATAAAGGCCAGTTGCGGATCCACCGGCCCGGCCGGCTTCAGCAGATGGGGACTCGGGCCGGGGTTGAAACGCACCTGGTCCGGCTCGCCGAAGGGATTTCGCAGGTTGGCCTCCGGTTTCATCAACCAACGCCGATTGAAGACTAGATCGGGTTGATCGACCATGCCCCAAGCGATCCGGGCGGGGCGCAGATTATGGATCGCACAGCGCACTCCATCGGCGATCCTGTGTGCCACGAACCGCTGGTAGTCGTTGAAATTCTGCTCGGGCTTCAACGGGTTGTTCAAGCGGGCATTGACCGACGAGTGGGTATGCGTGCAGGAGATGAGCATCCGGTCCGTGGGCAGGTCGGTGGCCTCGTGGAGCAGGCGTTTGGCCTCGTCCAGGATCTCGCGGCTGATGCCGATATTGTCACAGACGACCAACGCGATCCGCGTCGTACCATCGTCCAGGACAAAGCAGCGTGCGTGCAGTTCGTCGTGGACGTACTTGGCGGCCGGTGGGGTGCCGAAGTTGCCGACCAGGCCATCGCCTAACCACGGAGTGATATTGCTCGTAGCGGCCCCGACCATGAACGACTTCTTTGCGGGCGATTGCCCGGCGGCCGGCGCCGCCTGAAGGGAAAGTGCTGCGAGGACCAGGAGTGCGAACCGGTACATGATTGTCTCCGCTGGGGTCAAGTCTGTTCGCTGGCAAACGCTTCCGGGCTGGTGCGGGGGACCGTTTCCCAGGATATCGTCCCGCCGCGGCCGATGGAAGACGCCCGTTGACGATTCCAGATGACCCCGTGCTCCCAGTCCTGTATCGTTGCGCGGCCTCAGGGTGCTCACAGAGGGGCCCCAACGGCTGTGAATTGTCGCCTTTGGTGATGGCGCTTCGTCGCGTGGTTTGCGTGGCGGGTCGTTCAGCGACTACTCGAACTCCCTGGCCGCGTCCCTCCGGCTCCACGGCGACCCGCCGTACGAGAACGTCCTCGTCGGATTTCGCGTGGCAAGTGTTCTTGAACAGTCTTCCCCTGTTAACCGGAAGAACCCGCATTCGGGCGAATTCGGCTACGTGCCAAGAAACTGCCAAGAAACGTTGCCGGCCCCGCCATTTCTCCGGGTTCACCAGTTCTCAGCGACCAACGCCGACGATGGCTGCCCCGAAAGCGTGGCATCGAGATCCAGCAATGCGGCCAGGAAGTAGCCCACTCCGTCCATGGCTTCGTAGTACGGCTTGACCGGGTGGCCGCGGAAGAGGCCCTGGTAGTAGAGACGAGCAACGCCTTCACGGGCCCACTCCCGGGCGAACTCCAGGTAGCCCTTCTCCCCGGTCGCTCGATGCATGGTCAAGAGGAAGGAGATCGCTCGGCCGTAGTGCTCGGCGTAGGTTCCGTGCGGGGCCCAGTCCCGGGCGTAGATTGCGTACCACGTTTGCTCATCGCAATGGTTCGGCGGGAACGCGCGGCGGAGGCTCTCGGCCCACTTGCGGGCCGTGTCGAGCAGGACCGGGTCGCGGGTGGCCTGGTAAACCAGGGCATAGGTCTGCGCGGCGGCCAGCGGCTTCTCGTAGCCCGCCACGTACGGTTGCCAGAGGTCCGTATGTCCCCGAGGCTCGTATTGTTCATAACCGCCGCGCACGTGCGGACCGGGGACGGGCGTGCCGTCGAGTTCCAGGCTGCCCCAGAAGGCCTTGGCCTCGGCATCGTACGCGTAGCGGGCAAAGGCGTGGAGATACTCCAGGGCCCGCTGGCGAAACAGGGGGTCCCCGCTCCACTCAGCGGCCTTCCACAGGCTGTGGCAGTAGAGCCCCGGCACCGAAGAGTCGCAGTGGGAGCCGTCGAAGCGATTCGGGCCGGCGTTGGGTCGATTGGGGATCAACGTGGTTTGCAGATGGCGGTGCTGCCAGTGATGATCGGCCACTTTCCGAGCGCGCTGGAGCCACTCCTCCTTGCCCGTCTGCTGATAGAGAAACGCAAAGGCGGCCAGGACTTCGCCGGCCGACATGGCGAAATCGCAGCCCCGGTGACCGTCGCCGTGGCGGTTGACCTCGCCCGTGTCTTTGTCAATTACGTGCCATTGCCAGATGGACTCAATCTCCCGCACTACCGGATCGCGGCCAGCACGCCACAACAGCGGCCAAACAGTTTGCTGGATGTGGATTTCGTGTGGGCTGCCGCTGTGCCCATCCATGACATCGCGGAAGACGTCGTAGTGCCGGTGCCAACCCCACCAGAAGAAGCCCTTGTCGTCCACCAGGTTCTTCATCACGTAGGCGGCATACTGGTCGGAGAAAACGGCGTAACGTTTCTCCCCGGTCCGCTCCGACAGAGCATGCAATACTCGCAGTAGCGGCTGGTCGAGATAGAGATTGTTTCCGGCGGGGGCCCGGCGTCCGCGGCGCATTACCCGCCACGCCTCGTCCAATGGCAGCGGGTCCTCGGGACATTGTCGCGTGCGGACGTCGAGGATTGCCACGAGAATCGGGGCCTGAATCTTTCCGTAGCGGTCGGTTCCATGCTCCAGCAGCAAGTCCACGCACTGCCGCACGTAGTCCCCGTACGACCGCTGCTCGACTCGTTCGGGCGTAAGTCCACTGTCGAGCACATCAAGCTTGGCCTGGGCCCCGTGCGAGGCCGGCGAAGTGACGAACAGCAGCCCCAGAGCCGCGAACCGCAGGCATCGATTCATGGACCAGTTCCCTGTGCAATTGTCAGCCGAGAATTGAGCCGGGACTCGCCATATAGACTCAGCGCGGATACGCTTCGAGCGGCAACAGTCTTCGCATGTTAACAAAACGACTCACGACCTTCCAGTCGGCGTGCCGATTCCCCGTGCAGAACAAAATGCCTCGGGCGATCACAATACTCGACGGCCTCTCCACGGACGTGGTTTTGGCGTGGTCTTCTGCCCGCAGTCCATGCATTCCCCGTCGCTCTCGCCAAGAACCGCTTTGTATTGCCGTCGCCGGCGGCACCAATCCCTGGGCAAACGCACGCCGGCCGAGGTGTACTGGGCAGGCTGTGCAGTCGGCGAGGGTGCGCGATGCGAGTTCCTCTTGAATCGTTAGCTCATCTCCTTACGCTCTTCCTCGGTAAATTCGTTGCTGACAGCCTGCCCTGTTCCGCGTTGGGTTCGCATGCGGGAAACCTTCCGGGATGTCCCAACGAAAGCTGCCATAACCTTGTCCGACTTGTAATTGGCTACGCCGGAAGCATGGATTCCCATCCCTCCCGCCTCGGCGAAGGCGTCCTGATTGGCGCCCAGGAAGGTGAATTGCCAGTTGTACTTGCTTTGCTGCTCGGCGATCTTCTCCTTGATCTGGGCCTTTGAGAACTCCTTGCTGGAATTCTCCTCGCCGTCGGTCACGATCACGAAGAACGGTCATTGTAGCCTTCGGGTTGGTCAGATCATGTCCAACCACTGTGGGTAATCTGCTGCACCAAGCGAAATCTCGCAAGCTGAAGACGGGAGCACTTCTTCACGCTGCGCGAAGCCGAGTGGCATTGGCAGGCGAAGGTCTCCTCTTGGCCCCCCCGTCGATTGATTGCGTGGCTACGTTTCAGCGTCCCCCAACGGCTTGCCCCATTCAAATTGGTGGCCGCTGTGGAACGACGCCGCCTTGACGTACCACGGGGAATCGACCGGAAACTTCCAGACCTGAAATAGCACAAACGCCATGTCCTCGGCGGCCGAGTCCTCATCCCGGTACAAATAGACCTTCTGGAGCGGGTCCCAACTCACGACATCTTCCCAGTTGCTTCGGACGTAACGGAGGTCCGGACGGTTCCGGGCCCAAGAGAACCCTGTCCGTTGCTGGAGAATAATCTCCGCCTCGTTTGGGAAGAGCGTGGTCTTGGGCAGGTCCAGGTAGAAAGAGGCCCGGCCGAAAGCCAACTGGATGTACCTTGGCGGGGAGTCGACGCCTCGCCAACCCTCCGGAGGCAATTCATCCCCGACGGGACCTTCGCCTGTGGAGCTGCCGCCGGCCAGGCAATTGATCTTGATTGCGGCCGACTCTCTGATCGTGGGCCGGTCGGCGTCCTTCGGGTCCTGTTCGTCGAAGATGATGAAACAGTCATCGACGACCCTTTGGCGTCGCATCCTCATCAGCCGCAAGTAATGAGCAAACTGCGCGATGCGATGTTGCTTTCCGTCTATGTAGCTCAGCATGGTGCCCCTCGTTCGCGCCAGTTTCGCGATCCCGACCGTCGGTCACCGGCGTAGCCAATCGCAGGCCGTTGGCCATTACAACTCCGCCTTGGATCGTGGATCGTGCCGGCCCTGGTAGGCTCAGGAAACGATCAACTCTGAGGCCTGAACTCTGCTCAGACGGTTCGCTTCACGCTGCCCAGGCCGATCATAGTCTAACACCGTGCAGGGACAGATCGTGTCCAACGTGACAAATGTACACGTAGTCCCGCCCGTTTGGCATCTGCTCGGCGATCAGCATCCAACGGCAGGTGCGGTCTGCCGTAAGGTGGCTCATAGGCGAGGTCTACCGCTGGCAAAAATGCGGGTCCGCAACCGGAGATCGTCGCGGCCAAAGAATGCGACGTAACGTCATACCCAGTAAAACAAAACAACCCGCGGACAACGGCTGTCCGCGGGTGTCTGTCAGAGCGCCAGAAGGGGTTTGAACCCTCGACAACCGGCTTGGGAAGCCGGTGCTCTGCCAACTGAGCTACTGGCGCAATCAGGATCGCCTTGGCCTGCCGCACGACCTGCCCGGTCGCCAGCATACGATCGCCTCGACGCTCACCTCCACCAAATATACCGCCCGCGCGGCATAGTTCAAGCCGCAGCCGGTTCACCCCATCTCGTAGTGGGGGGTAACTGGGATTCCCTCACGTGCGTGACGCTGGCTCGTCTTGCCGCAACTCTCGGCCACAGGTAAACTTGCCGCTCTTTTTCACTCCCTGCTTGCAACCGCCTGGGCCCGATCGATCGGCCTCCGAAGGGCCCGTCGCGAGCCGGGTCGCAGAACCCGTGGTGGATCCCATGAGTATTGCACTACTCGTGTTGCTGTTGGCGCCGTCCAATCCCGATGTGGTCGTGGTTTGCCCTGCCGCCTTGCGTCCAGCGCTAGCACCTTGGCTGGCGCATCGAACTGGCCAGGGGCACCGCATGGAGTTGGTTTCCGGAGATCTGGGGCCCGAGGGCATTCGTCAGCGAATTAGACAGACAGGCCGTTCCGGCGACCTCAAATATGTCGTGCTGGTCGGCGACACGGAACCGGCCGTGGACGGCCGGGGAATGGGGGCCTGCGTGCCGGCCCACTACTACTCTGCCCGAGTCAATGTCCACTGGGGTTCTGAGCCTCAGATTGCCACCGACAATGCCTACGCCGATCTGGACGAGGACGGCACTCCCGATGTGGCCGTCGGCCGACTGCCCGCCAAGACCCCGGAAGAGTTGCGCCTGTTGTTGACCAAGATCGTGGCCTACGAGGAGTCGCATGACTTCGGCCCGTGGCGCCGGCAGGTCAATCTGGTGGCGGGCGTGGGAAACCTGGGCCCGGTGATCGACCTGGCCGTCGAGTCCGCGGCCCGCTACTTCATCCTGCGTGGTATCCCCGAGAGCTGTCAGATCGGCATGATTCAGAGCAACTGGCGCAGTCCTTACTGTCCCGATCCACGGCGATACCATCGCACCGTCATCGACAGTCTGAACGCTGGGGCCCTCATGTGGGCCTATATGGGCCATAGCGATCCGCAACAGTTGGCCACCATGGAAACCCCGAGTGGGCCGCAAGAGACTTTGTCGATCCGGGACGTGGGGGAACTGCAGGCCAAGCCCGGCCGGTCCCTGGCGGTACTGCTGTCCTGCTACGCAGGCCGGTTTGACGGGCCCCAAGACTGCCTGGCGGAGCGGATGCTGTTGGCTCCAGGCGGTCCGGTGGCCGTGTTGGCGGGCTCGCGCGTGACGATGCCCTATGGGATGGCTGTGATGGGCAACGAACTGATGCGGCTGTGTTTCCACGAGCAAGTGCCGACTCTGGGCCAAACCGTCTTGACCGCCAAGCGACGGATGCTCCAAGGTCCCGCCGAGGAGGCCGAGGTGCGGAAGACGCTGGATCTCTTGGCCGCGGCCATCAGTCCGCAGCCCCGGCTGCTCGAGGCCGAACGGGTCGAACACGTGATGATGTTCAACTTGCTGGGCGACCCGCTGCTAAGAATGCGACACCCCAAGCCGCTCGTATTGGAGCCGCCCGCGAGCCCCGTTGCTGGCGAGTTCCTGGTGGTCAGCGGCACCAGTCCAGTGGCCGGACGATGTGTCCTGGAACTGATCGTAGCACCCGGCCGACTTGTAAAACGCCCTGCTCCGCGCGTGGTCTTTCCACGCACCGATGAGCAGATGAACCGGCTGCAGGAGGATTTTCAGCGGGCCAACAATCTATGCCTGGCGTCGGTAGCTGGCGATGTGCCTGAAGGACGCTTTCAGATGCGTCTGGCCGTCCCCGAACAATCCGAAGGGCGGTGCTTTGTGAGGGCCTTTGTCCAAGGGCCGAGCGATTTTGCGATGGGCGCAGCGCCGGTGCGGGTCAGTCAACCCAAGCCGGACGAGACGGCCAATTGACCTGCTCAATTCACCGCAGGCGCGCCATGCGGCGCAGTCCGCGCGTGGCTCCGCTCGCCAGACTCCTGCCCATCGTGTCGCAGGCAGAGGCTTACGATGACGGTGACGGTTCAGAGATCGGCGCTCAGGGGCGGGGAGAGGCGGCTGCGCGCGGCAACGGTTCTCGGCGCTCGGCCGCTAACGGAGCGCTGGATGGCGTGCTGACGCTCAAGGGTGCGGCCCATGCGCAGGCCTGCGGCGCGCTGTTCACATAGGCGAGCGAAGGTAGACTGGTGAATTTGCCAGCCAATGCGACCTGCAGTTCGAGCTTGATCGTCGTTTTGCGTGCGGCGGCGTAGCTTCGCCAGTAGAGAACGACTTCTCGGCCGCGTTGCTCGTACTGATCCACAGTTCCGCTCTTCTTCAATGCGTCCAATTCCGCGGCGATGGGCTCCAGGCCCGCGGGAAGGCGCAGCCGGGCCAAGGTCAGCCCCAGCGGCTCACCGCTCGGATTCGACAACTCGGCGCGCAGCGTCACCCTTTCACCCTGGGCTGCTTCCCGGCGGTCGAGCTGCACTGCCAGGTGCAGCGGGGGCTGGGCGTCGGGCGGCGCCTTGGCCTGGTGATAGCCGGCCGTGAGGAGATAGGCCACGCGGCCTGCTCCGCCGCTGGACAACGTCAGACGGATCTTGCCCGGCACGACCTTCGCGCCAAGGCGAATCGCAACCAACTGCGGACGGTCGCCGCCCAACGGCGCCTCGGCCAGAAGAGGTGTCCCCTGCTTGACCGTCAGTTTGCCCTTTTGCAGCGGCTTGCGCGCCGCGCGTGCATGTTCCACCAAGGCCTGGGCCGCCAGGAGTGTGGCCTGCGGCGAGCCCCAATCGCCAGAGCCGCGCCGTGCGGCTACGAGCCAATCGACAGCCTGCTGCGCGCGAGAGGCGTAGGCGGGCGACCTGAGCCAGGCCAGGGCCGCCAGCGCTGTCGTGGGAACGGTCAATGCCGGTTGGTCTGGGCTCTTGTCTGCGGCGCTGCCTGCCTCGACACGCCCATCTTCACGCTGGAACTTGCCCAGCTTGTCCAGCAATCCCTTGCGATCGCCGTTCTGGACGTAGCCGCTGGCGGCGACCAGAGCCAACAAATAGCGGTCCTTGGACGAGCTGGCCAACGCCAGCACGCGCTTGCGCTCGGTCTCCAGGCCCTTGGCCCGTGGGTCCAGGCATCCCAGGATATAGGCCGCGGCACACTCCTGGGAGAAGCCCGCCCCGGTCACGCCGGCGGAGACATGGAACAGCCCCTTGCCGTCTCGGCGACGGAGAAGCCAGGCGCTGGTCCGCTCCTGCAACCGTGACTCCATTGGGGCGAAGCGTTCTGCCTCGCGCAGTGCTACCAGGCAATAGGCGGTGAGCGTCTCGGGCGCCGGACTGCCGCCGAACCAATCGAAGCCGCCGCTGGCGCTTTCAAAGGTCGCCAGGAGTTTAAGATTGTCCTGCAACCGCTGCCTGATCCGGCGCACCGATTCGGCGTCGACGAGACTGTTCTCTTCGACCTGCCTCAACAGGAGCGAATCCAGTTGCACCAGGGTCGCCACATGTTCCGCGGAGGCCCCCGGTTCGGCCTGGAGCGACTCGCTGGCCCCCTGCAAGTCGGCCCAAGCGGCCGGGAAGACGCGCAAGACAACATCCAGCGAGCCAGGCGCCACGTTGGCCGGCGTTTCCAGCAGCACTTCACGCTCACCGTCCAGCCAGCCGGCGGTCGTGGACTGGCCGGGATAGCCAGCCGGCACCACACTCAGGCTTTCCTGTTGCGCGACCGGCACGTTTGCAGCCAAGGCGGTCACATTCAGCAGGCAATTCGCGCCATAGGCCTGGGCTTTGAACCGAAAATCCTCGTAGCCTTGTCCTTGCGGTGGAATCTCCACTCGCCGGTGCATCGGTCCCTCAAGCTGAAGCTGCGCCGGAGAATCCAAACGCATCTCGGCCGCCAAGGGAGTCTCCAAGGCGTTGCTCAGGGAGGTCTGCATCTGCAGATGGTCGCCAGCCGTGAGTTCCTCCGGCAATCGCAGGGCCAAAGTCAACGGTGCCTGCACAACCGCCTGCACGATTCGGCTGCCCAGGCGGCCCTCGCCCTGCGCATCGAGTTGAATTCGCAGACGAGCAGGCACGCTGGGCGTCTGGAAGCGGATCCTCGTGCGCCCCTCCGGATCAATCGGCAGCTTGGGGTCCCACAGCAGGTTGGCGCCGGACTCGTCGCGCAGGGCCGCGGCGTCCGATCCGAGCAAGAATCCGCCGCCGGCCTTCAGCGACCGATCTGCAGGCCGGGCCAACTGTTGCATCAACGAACCGTCGGTTTGTCGGGCCGGCTGCTGGCGCAAGAGGCTCTCGTCGACGGTGGGCATCTGACGTTCTCGGAATTCCTGGCCCCCTAGGCCCGGGGCGGGGGACGCCGTCGAACTCGGCGCCTGCTGCCGCGGCGCTTCGCGTTCCGATACCGCCGATTCATTCGCCCGGACTGCGGCTGGCGGCGACAGGGCCGGACGAGACTCGGCCGGCGCCGGCGAGCCTTTGGCTGTGACAGGGGCCTTGGGGGCGACGTCCAGCGAATCGGCCGCCTTGGATGGCGCCGCAGCCGGGGATCGCACGCCTGACGAGGGCATCTCCGGTAGTGCCATCTCTGCCTTGGCTGGCGCTGACTTGGTCCGGATCCTGTGATCGGCCGCCGGCGCCGTCGGCCGGGGAGACGCCGCGGGCTGGGCCACGGGCGATTCTCCCGCTTCCTTGCCGAACGCCGCAGACGGTGCCGCTGGCGTTCCGAACGCATCCTTGTCCAAGGTCTTCTTCTCGTCCTTAATCGTTGTTCGCAGGGCGTCGGTTTTCCCCGCGGCCTCGCCTCGTGCGCCGCGTGCCAGGCTCTCCCCGTCGACTTCCGACGAACGCGGCTGATAGGGGGCGAAGGCCACGGCCTGATCGCGAGCCGACCGCAACCGATCGGGATCCATGAGGATGGCCCCGATGATGACGCAGGACATCGCGGCGCCCAGCGTGGGCACCCACAGCCGGATGCCCGAGATCACGTTCAGCATGGCCAACATGGCCACGAACAGCACCAGCCCGAACCCGCCAAAAAAGCTGACGGCGGTGACCGTTTCCAGCAATCGGGTGCGCTCCGCTCGATACAGCCTCAGGCTCTGCTGGTACTGGTCGCGGATGCGTCCCAAGTTGTCGTACATCAAGGGCGGCTTGCCCGCCGCGCCCAAGGCGGCCAGTTCCGCCAGTCGCCGATCACTGCGTCCTTCATCGCGAATCTGTTGCAGGGTGCGTTCCACGAACCGTCGCCAACCTTGAGTGCCCAAGAGCAGGTCCAGGGCCAACGTCGAGCGTGCGTCGTCGGCGAGATAGAAATCCGCATCCTTGACTTCCTCGGGACGCTCCAGCTCGCTGGTCAGCAGGAAATAGGCCATATCCGACGAGGTTGGCGCCGTCGCCGCCGGGCCGACCGACTCATTCAGCACACTGGCCCTCAGCACGGCGGGAACAGGCGTGTCCTTCTCGTCCGTGACCCGCAGGGCCAGATCCAGCGGTTGCCCCACCTGATAACGCAAATCCTCCGGTTCCATCTGCAACTGCAAGCGCTGTTGCGGCCGGCGGAAGACGAGCCGTTCGGCGATGGGCCGCGGGTGAGTGCTGCGGAAGTCATAGATCGTCAGCCGGATCACGCCTGCCACGTCGGCCGGCAAAGGCAAGACCACGTGTTGCACCGGGGTCTGCTGGGTCTTGGCGGTGACCAGCGTTTGCTGTCCAACTTGCACCCCGCGGCACCATGCCGACACGACCAGCGGCAGATGGTCCTTGCTGGCATACAGATCGAACTCCAGGGGGCGGCCGGCCTCAAACACGCCTGGGCCCGTGTTCAGCACCACGCGCTGATCGGGCGATACGGCCGACAGCCGCACGTCCTGCCGCACGCCCGAGGGTTCAAAGACTTTGACCCGGTATTGTTCGCCGGCGGCTGGCGTGAAGCCGAATTGCCCCAATCCGTTGTGGGTGCTCTCCAGCAGAGCCACTTCCTCATCACGGCTGTCCAGCAATACGCCGCGCAGCTTGCAGGGCTGCCCTTGGGGCGTGCGCGCGACGAAGTAGACGCGATTGTAGAGGCCGGCCGCAAGTTCGCCGCCCTCCGGAACGAACCGCACGTCCACACTCCCCAAGTCAATCGGGATCCTGGTCGTGCTGGCGACCGTGGTTCTTCCGTCGTGTGCGCTGACCTTCAGTTCCCCGTCGCCCCTCGCAATGCTCTTGGGCAACACGAATTCCACACGCAGATTGCCTTCGGCGTTGGCCTGAGTCACCGTGCGGAAGACGTTCTTGCCGTCGACCGTGGCTTCCAGGCTCACATGCGGTTCAGGCCGCGACTTGCGCACCGACACCAGGGTCACCACGGCTTCGCCCGCCCGATAGCTCTCCCGGGGAAAGGCCACTTCCAAGCTGGCACCGGCCGTCTCGACCGGCGCCACGTCAAAGGCCGATCGCTGGGGGGCAAACAAGTCTTGATCGCCACTCACAACGCATTGGTAACGGCCGGTCGCGGCTTGCGCGGGCAATCGCCAACTGCCTACCGCCAAACCCGTCGTCGGAGAGACCGTCTGCCGCGATCCGGGAACAGCCTTTCCCTTCGGATCGAGGATCTCTACCTGCAATGGCGTTTGCGGCCCAGCGCTGAGCCTGAAATGCGACAAGACCAGGCAGCGGTAGCGGAGCAGGTCTCCGGGGCGGTAACGCGGTCGGTCGGTCTCCACGTAGGCCAGGTAGCGAGGAGGTGCGACCTCCAAGGGCGAATCGAACTTCTCCAGGTTGCGGCCGGCCTTGGCCTCGACTTCGATCCGCAGGTCGCCTCGAACCCGCAGGTCAGCCGGAACAATGACCTGCAACGTGCCTTGCCGATCCGTCTGGTCTGTCTGCCGCAGCAACTGCTGCCCCAGAGGCGTGGAGACCGACAACTCCACGTCCGCCACCACCGGGTTGCCGGCCACGTCGCTGGTGGCCACGTTGAAGATCGAAGGGGCCTCGGGCTGAAGGCGACTGGGACCGGTGACCACCAGACGCAGATGGCTCTCGGCCAGGGCCGCCAACTGTTGACGATGGTAGACATATCCGCCCAGCGACACGGCCAACAGCAGCCCCGCAACCAGCCCCACCGACCAGGTCACGCCCCGCGAACGCCGCGAACGTTGCCTCGCTCGACCGCGGGCCATGGCCTTGGCCCGCGGGCTATCGCTGGTGGCCAGCTTCTGCAGGCTGCGATAATCCAGGGCTGGAGCCTTGCGCCGCGCTGCCTGGGCCGCCAACGACGCCGTGGCCTGGGCCTCGGCAAAGGCCTGCGCCAGCTCGGCATCGGATTGCATCCGCCGGCGCAGCTCTGCGGCTTCGGCCTCGGGCAGGAGGTCGTACACCAATTCCAGCAACTGCTGGCGCGTGGTCGAGTCCAGGGGCATGTCCTATTCCAAGGCTTCCCGCAGTTTCCGCAAGGCGAGGCGCATCCGCGTCTTGACGGTTCCCACGGGCAAATTGGTCGATTCGGCGATTTGTTCGTAGGTCAATTGGCCGTTTTGGCGGAGCAGAAACACTTCCTGCTCTTGCGGCCGGAGCTTCAAGAGGGCCTGCTGCAGTCGGGCCAGTTCTTCGCGGCGCGAGGTGTCCAGCCCAATGGGCTCCTCGCCCGACACCAGGTTCGGTTGTCCGTCCACCAGCGGCCGGCGGCGACGGCGCCAGGCAGTCCCCCGCACATCACGGCCGGCGTTCAACGCGATGCGGAAGATCCAGGCCCTGAGGTTCTGCACGTTCGGCACGTCGGCCCGATGCCGCCAGCATTTCAGGAACGCTTCCTGCAACGCGTCGCGCGCATCCTCGGCGTTGCCCACCAGGTAATAGAGGGCGCCGAACAACTCGTCCTGGCCGTCGCGAAACGCCTGTTCGAGTTGTTCTTCGGCCCGCCCCTGGGCGGCTTCACCGGGATGCCGCAGCGCTCGGAGTTGATCCATCAGTCGCCTGTATAGACGGTTGACCACGAGGGCGCGTTTTGTCACCCTCGGTCAGAAGACGAGTTGGAACACCTGCGGTCGGCGCGCGGTAGGTGCCAAAACGGTGTCGCCAATGTCGCCGAACCTACCCCATAACCCGATTGCCGACAAGGGGTTGGGGGCCAAGATCCACTGTCCAACGGCCCTTCGGAAGCCGTAATACCCGGGGGCGCAATCGGGCCAGCGGCAGATTCCCCTTCGGCCGCCGTCAAAATGGCCAAACCAGGGGGGCTACTCCGACCGTTACCCCCCATACAAGCAGGTCCAGCGGCACTCCCATCTTCAGGTAGTCCGAAAACCGATACCCGCCCGGTCCATAGACCATCAAATTGGTCTGATATCCGATCGGGGTGGCGAAGCCGGCCGAGGCGGCCATCATCACGGCCACCAGGAAGGGCATCGCGTTGACCTCCAGGTTCTCGGCGGTGGACAAAGCGAAGGGAAACATCAACGCGGCCGCGGCGTTGTTCGTGACCAGTTCTGTGACCACCAATGTAACCCCGTAGATAGCCACTAGCGACAGCCAGGGGCTGCCACCCACGACGTTGATGATCGCATGCGTCACGCCATCCGCGGCCCCGCTCTTGTGCAGCGCGTGGCCGATGCCGAAACTTGCCGCGATGGCCAACAGCACTTGCCAGTCAATGCTCCGCCGGGCCTGCTCGGTACGGCAGCAGCCGGCCACAATCATCAGCAGCGCCGCCACCAGCGCCGCCTTGAGCATCGTTACGTCGCCCAGGTCAAAGACCCGGTCTCCCAGCGGAATCCGCAATGCACCAAAACTCTCGCTGACCGTCACCACGAATACCATGACCACCAGAATGGCCAGGGCCAGCGCCGCTCGCTCGTATTGCGGTGGTGTGGAGTTCTCCAAACGGTTGATCAGGAAGAAGTGCTGGCTGTTGCGATGCTCTTGCACGAACGAGGGATGGGCCTCCAGCAGCAGCACGTCGCCGGCGCGGAGCACAATATCACCGATCTTGCTGCGCACGCGTTCGCCGTGTCGCGCTACGGCAATCACGACGGCGTTGTAGATGGAACGGAAGCGACCGTCGCGAATCGTCTGGCCCACCACCGGGCAACTGCTGCTGGTGACCGCCTCGATCAAGCACCGCTCGGAACGGCGCGAATCAAGCTTGAACAACTGATTGGTCGCGGGCACCAGGCCGCGGATTTTCTGCAGGTCGACCACCGAATCGACGATGCCCACAAACAGCAACCGGTCGTTGCCCGCCAGACGCTGTTCGGGACCAACCGCAGGCAGGATCGTACCGCCACGCTCGATCTCGGCCAGGAACAAGCCGGGCAGATGGCGCAGGCCGGCCTCTTCGATCGACTTGCCCACCAGAGGACTACCTGGCTCGACCAACATCTCGACCGAATACTGTCGGGGATCGGCCACGCTGCTGCCGGTCGCGCCTCTCTCGGGAAGGAGACGGCGTGCTGTCAGGATGATGAACATGATTCCTGCGACTGCACTAGGCACGCCGACCCAGGCAATGTCGAACATGCCCAACTCGCGAGGGAAATGCGGCGTTGCGCCCGTCGCGGCCAGGGTATCGTAACTGCTGATCAACAGGCCATTGACCACCAGGTTCGTGCTGGTGCCAATCAGCGTGCAGGTGCCGCCGAGAATCGACGCATAGCTCAGGGGAATCATCAGCTTGGACGGGGCGATGCGGTAGTGCTTGGCCCAGTCGTTTACTGCGGGAATGAGCATCGCCACCAACGGCGTGTTGTTCATGAAACCACTCAGCGCCGCCGTCGGGACCATCATCCGCCACAAGGCATGAGCCAGAGATCGCGGACGTCCAAACAGCCGTTCGGCCATCCAGGTCACAGCCCCCGTCTCGACCACGCCTGCCCCCACCACAAACAGCACGCCGACGGTGATCATGCCTTCGTTGGCGAAGCCGGCCAGGGCCTCCTTGGTGGTCAGAATGCCTGAGGCCAACAAGACGACCAGTCCCCCGATCAGCACCAGGTCGGGGGCGATCTGCGTGAACGTCAACAGCAGCAGCACCCCACCCACCAGTGCCAGCGAAAACCAAGCATCAAACCCCATTGGCCCCTCCTGTAGGGTGGTTTGGCGTGCTGAATCTGCCAGACCAGTCATGTTATCAGCCGACGGCGCACAGGCCAATTCTAGAGAGCCCGCGCGCCGAGGGTAGAGCCTGGCCGATGGCGCCCCGGATCGTGCCTCACATCTTCGCGCCGAGTTTGCCCTTTCCTGTGTCGAATCCGGTCCCAACGACAATAATAGGTAGTATCATGAGCCACCTTGACCAAGACGACACCCCGCTGATTGCGGCAGCGCTTCAGGGAGACCTGGAGGCCTTTTCGCAGTTGGTGCTCCGCCATCAGGTAGCCGTGCGCGCCTGTCTGGCCCTGCGCATGGACAATCCGCATGACGCCGAGGACTTGGCGCAGGAGGTGTTCGTGCTGGCCTTCCGCAAACTGTCGGAATTCGACTCCACGCGTCCCTGGGGAGCCTGGCTGCGGGGAATTGCGTTCAACCTGCTGCGCAACTACCAACGCAAGGCTCGCCTGCAACCGCGTCCGGTGCTCGACGATCTGGACGCCGTGGCCGACCAGGAAGTAGATGCGGTTCACGCCGAGGGTGGCGAGGTGGAATGTTATGCGGCCATGCGCGCCTGTTTGGAGCGGTTGGACGCGCCGTCGCGCGATTTGGTCAAGTCGCGGTATGAGGAAGATGTGGAGGTGGCTGAGTTGTGCCGCCGCCTGGGCAAGAAACACTCGGCCGTGACCATGCACCTGTACCGCATCCGGCAGCAGTTGCGAGCCTGTATGGAACTGCGACTCAAGGCAACATGAATCCTCCCGGCTGGAACGAAACCGAAAAGCACCGCCTGCTGTGCGCCTGGCTGGCCGCTGAACTGGCCGCGGAGGATGCCGCTCGACTGCTCCAGGCGGCAGAGGGCGATGACCACCTGCGCCGCGAGATGGCCGCCTTGCAGGGCATCGAGCGATTACTGCGCCACCACGGGGTCGCGGCCGGCAATGGGCAGGTGTTCGCTTCGGAAGTCCTGGCACGCCTCCGCCAGCCATCGGTCGCAGACCGGGGGTTCCTGGCACGCGTGATCCAACGCATCCAGCCATCGGCCACGACCGAGCACCGCCGAACCTGGCGCCAACATCCCGTGCTGTGGTCCGTTGCTTCGCTGCTGCTCTTGGCGGTGGTCCTGGCCTTCGGATGGCACGGTTACCGCCATACTGCCGTTGCCACGCTCACCGGGATGGAGGCGGTCCATTGGGCAGCCGACCAGCGGCCTCTGCAGAGCGGGCAACAACTGCCCCGCGGAGTCGTGGCGATCGAGGGTGGCTTCCTCAGGCTGCGGTTCGCCAGCGGTGCACTGGCAATCCTGGAAGGACCGGCGCGGCTGGAATTGCTCTCTCGTAATCGGGCACTCCTCCAATGCGGAAAGATCCTGGCCGACGTTCCTGACTCCGCCAAAGGCTTCACGGTCGAGAGTCCCGGAGGGCGTCTGGTCGATCTCGGCACGCGTTTTGGCGTGCAGGTCGAGGACCACGGCGAAACGGAGGTGCACGTGCTCCAGGGGGTAGTTCGGGCCACCGTGCGCGGAGAGCGAAATGCCCGGGAGTTGCGGCAGTCGCAGGGGCTGCGCATGACGCCCGGCCGCGTGCAGCCGCTGGAGGTCGACCAGAGCCGATTTCTGACGGCGCTGCCCCCGCATTCCGCCGGTCCCTTGACCTATGTCCATTGGTCCTTCGACGAAGGGCAGGGGGGGCTGGCCGCCGATTCCGGCCGAGCGCTCGGAGGGCCGGAGTCCACCGGGCATTTGACGTCGCTGTCCGGCACAGGGCCGGTGCCCACCTGGGTCGCCGGCCGCTTCGGCACTGCGCTGGAATTCGATGGCCGCGACGGCTTCGTCAGCACGGGCTTCCGCGGGATCGGCGGCGCCGAGCCGCGCACCGTGGCCTTCTGGGTCCGCGTGCCGCAGGATTGGACCCCCGTAAATGCTTACGCCCTGGTGAGCTGGGGCAGCTTCTACATTCCCGGAGCGGCCTGGCAGATCTCGGTCAACCCGGAAGCCAAGGACGGGCCCGTTGGCCGGATACGGGTCGGAATCCGCGAGGCCAGCGTGATCGGCACGCGCGACGTGCGCGACGGAGAATGGCATCACGTGGCCGCCGTACTCTACGACGGCGAACAACCCCGCGACACCACGCACATCCTGCTGTACATCGATGGCCAGTTGGAGCCGGCCTTTCGCAAGTCGATTCACGAAGTGCGCACGGGCGTAGAGCAACCCGACGCCCTGCCGGTGCGACTGGGACGCAACCTGAATGCCACGCACGCTCGCCAGGCCGTGTTTCGCGGCACACTGGACGAAGTGTTCATCGTCAACGCGGCCCTGAGCCAAGAGGCGATCGCGCGCCTGATGCGCGAGAATCAACCGCCGAAGAACCAATCCCCGAGCGGCCACAGCCAGGTCGGGCGGCCCAACGGCGCCGAACCGCCGATGGGTTCTGGGGCCGGCTCCAAGAACACGAAAACAAGTCGTTGATAGCCTCCGAGCCCCAAGCCCCAAGACCCTGACCCACTGCAAGGTAACCCCATGAACCGATCCCTGCCCTTTGCCGTTCTCTCCCGCATCCTTCGGCTGGTTGTTGGTATCCCAGCTATCCTCGTCGTGGCATGGTGTATCGCGGGCCAGACCGCCGAACCCACGTCCAGCAGCACGGGCGTGGGCCCGGTTTGGGTACCGTCGCCTACCGACAAAGTCGTGCGGATCAGCGGCATCTATCCGCATCTGGCGGTCTTCAATGGCTACGGCGAGTGCGGTATGGGGGCCATTGTGCCTTGGGCCGATCGGCTGTGGTTCATTACCTATCCGCCGCATTGCCCCAAGGGCGGCCACGACAAGCTCTACACGGTGGACAAGGATCTGAAACTCGAAATTCGGCCCGAGAGCGTCGGCGGAACGCACGCCAATCGCATGATTCATGCCGAGTCGAACCAGCTCGTCATTGGGCCGTATCTGATCGACCGCCAGGGCCAGGTCCGTGCGTTGGATCTGAAACAGCTCGTAGGCCGCATGACGGCCACGGCCCGGCATCTGACCGACCCGGCCAACAAGGTCTATTTCTGCGACATGGAGGGTGCCCTGTACGAAGTCGACGTGCACACGCTGGCCGTGACGCGCCTGTTCGAAAAGCCGGTGGCCGGCTGGCACGCCAAAGGCGGCTACACCTCGCAGGGCCGCCTGGTCTGGGCCAACAATGGCGAAAGTTCGGTGGGCAAGAAGAAGTTCGAGTTCCTGGCTGGTGCCGAGGCCACGAGCCCGGACGAGATGGGCATCCTCGCCGAGTGGGATGGCAACACCTGGCGCCAGGTCGAGCGGCACCAGTTTACGGAAGTCACCGGCCCCGGCGGCATTGGCGGCGCTCCCAGCGCGCAAAGCCCTTTGTGGGCCATGGGCTGGGACAAGCGATCGGTGCTCCTGAAGCTGCTGGACGGCGGCCAGTGGTACACCTACCGCCTGCCCAAGGCCAGCTACACCCAGGAAGCGCGCGGCGGCTGGTACACCGAGTGGCCCCGCATCCGCGAGGTCACCGACGGCCGGCTGTTGGCCCACATGCAGTGCCTCTTCTACGACTTCCCCAAGACCTTCTCCCGCAGCAACTGTGGCGGCTTGCGCCCCATTTCAACCTACACGCGCATGCCGGTCGACTACTGTGCCTGGCAAGGGCAGATTGTCATGACGCGCGACGATGCCTCGGTGATGAAGAACGACTTGGCGGGCCAGTCGCATTCGGCTCTGTGGTTCGGTTCTTGGGCCGACCTGGAGCAACTCGGGGCCCCGGTGGGCTGGGGCGGCCCATGGCTCGACGACGCCGTGCAGGCCGGTCAGGTCTCCGATCCCTTTCTGGTCAACGGATTCTCCGAGGGCGTGCTGCATCTGAAGCATGCTTCCTCCACGCCCATCACGTTTGCCGTCGAGGTCGACTGCGACGGCCGTGGCTCCTGGCAACCGGCGGCTAGCGTGCACGTTCCGCCCCAGGGTTATGCCTTTCGCATCCTGGATGCCGAATTGAAGGCCCAGTGGGTCCGCCTCAAGGCCGAGCAAACGGCCGACCGGGTGTGCGCCTTCTTCCGCCTGGGCAATCCGGCTCGCCCGGCCTCGCCCGAGCGATTCCGAGCCCTGGCCGACGTGGGCTACGCCGGGCCGGTGATCGAAGGCAGCGTCAAGCCCGCCAAGGGCGACGCGCGCCGACTGCTCTTGGCCGCCGACCGCGTCGACCAGGGCCAGATCCAGGGGAAGTCCGCTTGGACCATGGACGGACGACTGCAATGGAGCCCGATGGGCGACTCGGGCCAAGAGGACACACTGCGCAAGAAATATGGGCTCAGTGACAAGACCGACTTCAGTGTAGACCAGGCCTCGGTGATCGTCCTGGTCGGCGAGAATCGCTATCGTCTCCCCAAGACGGCCGCCGAGTACGATCGTCCGTTTGCCAGCGGTTGGCCGCGTGCGCGCCGCGAGGTGGTCACCGAGCGCGATCTGTTGAACGCCCACGGCACGATCTACGAAGTTCCTCGCGCCGACGCTGGCAGCTATGCCCGGATGCGCCCCATCTGCACCCATGGCAAGCGGATCAGCGACTTTGCCTCCTGGCGCGGCATGCTGGTGCTGGCTGGTGTGCGTGCCGACGCCGCGGCCGACGAACACTGCTACAAATCGGCGGACGGCCGGGCCGCCGTATGGTTTGGCGAGGTGGACGACCTGTGGAGCCTGGGGGCTCCGAGAGGCGTTGGGGGGCCGTGGCGCGACACGGCGGTCAAGGCCAATGAGCCAAGCGATCCCTACCTCATGGCCGGCTATCGCACCAAGTCCCTGGCCCTCTCGCACGCCGACTCCGGCAGCGTTATGTTCACGGTCGAGGTGGACTTCGTCGGCAATGGCGACTGGAGCCCATACGCCCAGCTCGAAGTGGGGCCAGGCCAAAAGGTGGCCCACCAGTTCCCGGCCGGCTACTCGGCCCATTGGGTGCGATTGCAGACCAACCGCGCCACCACCGCCACCGCCACCTTCACCTACGAACCGTAGCTCTGGGCGTGCGATGTTTCTCCAGGTGTCGGTTATCCTTCAAAAGAACGATCCCGTCGTTCCGGGCCCTTGCGCAGGCGAGTAGGTTGTGCTTCAGCACAACGATGATTGGATCCCCGAGCCGATCAAGTGCAAGGCGCGTGGAATGCGCCTCAGCACGGCGATCCCCTATTGGGAACTCTTGCGCAACATCAGCAGGCCTATGCCCGAGCCGATCAAGAACGTGCCGGTCGCCAGTTGGAACGGCCGGCGCAGGCGCGCGGTGATGTTGAAGCGGCGCAGGCCGGCCGACACCGCGCTGTACACCAGGAGCACCGAACTGGCCGTGACCAGGTGAATCGCGGCCAGCGTGAGGAGCTGAGCCGCCAGAGGCCGCGATTGATCGACGAACTGCGGCACGAGCGAGCCGAAATAGAGCAGCGCCTTCGGATTGCCCGCGTGCAGCACAAAGCCGCCCAGGAATGCGTGACGCGGCATGGCTGTGGGCGGATGCGTTTGACCGTTGGCGGTCTCGCCAGCCAGGCCGCTGCGCACTAACCGCAGCCCCAGGTACACCAGGTACAAGGCGCCAATCCACTTGATGAGCACGAACAACTCGTAGGAGGCCACGAGCAGGGCCGTCAGCCCGGTGATGGACAACAGAATATAGAACGCATCGGCCGCCAGGATGCCGAAGCTTCCCGGCACAGCCCGGCGCATCCCGCCCGCCACGCCCTGGGAAGCGACGTAAAGCACCGCGGGGCCCGGCGTGGCGGTCGAGACCAGTGACACGGCCAGAAACAGGCCCAACATGCCTTGCGATTCAGTCATGATCCTGTCGTGGGGCGTCGTTGGCCCAGGTCTTTCACGGTCGCAGACGCTCTTTCGTAGCGAAGGGCGTACCTATAGGATACCGTGCAGCCGCGCGAAATGGGACATCACCCGCGAGCGATTCTGTGCGATCCACGGGGAAGCCTGCCTTGATTATGCCCCCTCACATTGCCTGGGGAGGGGGGCGACGCTGGAAGCAGCACGGCTTACCGCCGATCTGTGTCCGATCCCTTCTGAAATCGTATTGAATACAGATCGCACTCGGTCATCACAAACCGCAGCCGCACCGGTTTGCCGGCCAGCGCGTCCAGGCTGGGGGCTCCATTCCAAACCACGGCCCGCTGGATCTCGTCGCCGACGATCGGGGAGCAGTCTTTCAGGGAGAACCGCGGAATCACAGCACCGCTGGCGCTTTGTACCTCGACCTGCAGGCTTCCGGCCGCGGACGTGCTGTAGTTCACGACCAGCTTGTCTCCGCTGAAGGTCAGCGGCCTGGTCAGCAGTTCTCCCTTCTTCGCCCCGGCCCGGACCGAGACGAACCCGTCCGTGCGCAGCACGTATCGCTGGCCGCTGCGGCTGTGATAGATGGACATCTCCGCCGGTCCGGTGGGCACGACGTTTTGCGCCACGTAGTTGGCCCGATTCTCCCATCGCTCCGGGGCGATGCCCGGCCGGATGAAGGCCTCTGTGAACAGCCGATCGAAGGCGCTCGATCCGGCACGCCACGTCATGAACAGGATGTCCGTGGCGCCGAGCATGGTGTCCGTCTTCTCCTCGCCGAGCCGGCCGGCCGTGTAGCGCGTGGGCAGAGCCACATACAGGTGTGGCGCGCGGAAATACGGATGGGTCTGGCTCGTGTAGAGGTGTTCGCCGGGCAGATTGGCGTCTGTGGCCACGGGCTTGTCCCAGCTCACAAAATCCCGCGACGTGGTGCGCGAGATGGCGCGCAGGTTTCCATTGCCGGACTTGTAAGTGCGAAAATAGCACACGTATCGTGCTTCGGCTTCTGACCAGAAGGCCACGTTCTGCGAGTCAAAGGCGTGCGACCACGTCTTGTCGTAGGCGATCACGGCTGCCGTGTCCGCCTTCTCCCAGTGGATGCCGTCCGCTGACGTGAAAGCGTGCAAGCCGTCCGCCGTGGCCTTCCGATCCTGTCCCGGATGGCCGGCCAAGGCCTTGAAGCGTTGCCGCGGGTCCACGCCTGGCCGTGTGTCGAGGAACGGAGCGAAGTTGTGGCAGAACGGCGCCAGGGCCAACACCACGTTCTTGCCGCGCGAACTCACCGCGTCCACGGCGTCGAGATTGGGAAACGTCCATTCCTGCCCGTCGCGACTCTCGGCGTAACAGGTGATCTCGCCGGGGTTGCCGCTGTGGCGCGGGCCATTGTAGCCCGGCCGCATGTCGCGGTAATACGCCCGATACAGGTCCCCGTCCTTGATGACGGTGGCGTAACTGCCTCGCAACGGGCTGGCGGCCAGCGGCATTGGCTGCGGTTCGTGCAGACGCAGTTCCGTCCCGGTGAGCTTGTCGATCAGCGCGCGATCCACGAACAGTTCCAGCCGATCGGCAATGTCGATCGCGGTCGCTGGTTTGGCCGGCTCGGCCGAGGCGGTGTGCGCTGCCGTGGCCGCCAACACCGCGAGGGCGAGCAGTCCGGGAGCCAAGTAAGAGCAGGCGTTGCGCAGTCTCAAGGGCATCGTCTCCAATTCTTGTCCTTCTGTTGACACTCTGTTTGCGACCCCAAGGCGCTCAGTGCCGGTCCCACAACCTGTCGGCACCTCCGTCTTACTGGGCCGCCCGACGTGGTTGTGATGGTTCTGGGGTAGGATCCCAGTGCCTCTGCGCCTCACTTGGCCTTGATCTCGGCGGCCATTTCGAGCAAGGCGGCCAGCATCTTCTCCGAAGCCTGCTGCTCCAGCCGGTTCGTGCCGATCCAGGTCTCGTAGCCCCCCAGTTCAAAGTGCCGCGGCGTGGGCAGGTAGCCAAAATACCCGTGCGCCAGCGAAATCAGGAAGGCGGGCTTGATCGGGCTCTTCTCGCGGAAGGCCAGGCCGATCTCGCAGAAGACCTCGGTCGGCATCGTGCCGATGCACACATCGCCGATCCGCAACACCTGCAACGGAATCGCCATCTTCTCCGGCTGCTCGGCCACGCTCATCGTGCGCGCGGCGTAGATCCGCGACAGGTCGGCCTTCGCCGGCTTGCCGTCAGGCTGGGCCTCGGGTTTGGCCAGCGTCTCCTTGGCCCACGCCAGTTCCTTGGCCGTGGGATGCCTCGCCGCAATCAACTCTTCCCGATAGCGAGCCGCCAGGCTCACGTTGGACCGGTACTGCGCCTGGCCCAAGGCCGCAAACACTTTGTTGGCCACGTCCTGGGCCACGAATTGCATCTGCTCGTAGGCGTCGCGCCTGGGACGTGGCTGGCGGTGGTTCACATTGTTGATATCGCCGCTGGTCCCATTGGCCAGCATGGCCATGAAGGCCGGGTCCTGGTCTTCCACCTTCAGCAGCCGCGCCAGGTATTGGCAGAAGAAACCGTAGTAGTCGGCCGAAATGTCGCCCGAGCGCACACCGCCCACGTAATGCAACGAGTAGGTCGCAAAAACGGCGATCGGGTTGCCCTGCGGCTCGCGCAGCGACAGAATCGAAATCGTCGGATCGGTCGGGCCGGCCGGTTCCACCAGGTTCGGGCTGCCGCCGGGCGGGTTCATCTTCACCCGGTCGATGATCCCGAAGGGGTTCACCGGCGCCGTGCCCGGCTGCATGTGCCAGCGGCGGTTGAAAACGTGCTCGGGGGCCTGGGCCGTGACAAAGGCCAGTTCGGCGGGCCGCAAGCGATTCGCCGCGCACTTCACGCCGTCCGCGATCCGCCTGGCCACGAAGGCCTGATAGCCTTCCAGCGGCTGGTCCGTCTTGTAGCGATCGCCCAGGGCGCTGCACGCCGAATGTGTGTGGACGCAGGAAATCAGCGTGTTCTGCGGCGGGATGCCCGTGGCCGTTTCCACCAGCTTCCGCGCCTCGCGGCTGAGCGTGTAGCTCATTCCCAGCAGGTCGCATACCACCACGGCCAGCTTGGTCTGGCCGTCGTCCAGCACCAGGCACCGCGCGTGCAACTCGTCGTGTACGTTGGTGGCGGGGAAGGGCGTGAACCCGCCCACAATCGCCCCGCCCAGGTCCGGCGTGATGTTGCTGGTGGCCGCTCCGGCCCGAAACACGGGCGGCGTGGCCTTGGCCGCCGGCGTGGCTGCCATCAGTTGCGAAGCGCACAGGCAGATCAGCAGCGAAAGGCAATAGCGTTTCATGGCGTAGTCTCCCCAAAGGTCATTCATCGTTCAAGTAGGGTTTCACCTCGACAAACGTGTACAGCAACTGCTGCCCGGCGGGACCGCCCGGCTGCTCGGCGTTCTTCCAGTCCGACACGCGGAGCATGCCGGTGGTCTCGTTGGCTCGGAATACGCGCCAATGATAATTGAGCCAGAACGGCTTCTTCTCGCTGAAGGGCTTAAGCTCCTTCCGCGTAGGGAAGGGCGTCTGGTACTGGTGGCGCGCCCCGTCGAGCAGCGTGCCGCCGGCAATCTCCAGGCGGACCGGGTGCACCTGTTTGCGCGAGCGGCCCGCAACAAGATCGTCGTAGTCGCCGGTGAACATTTTCACGGAGTACAACCGGCCCGGCTGCAGGTCTCGAATGGGCTGCGAAAAGACGTTGGGGCGCTGCGCGTCGCGACGCGTGGTCAGGAACGTGTCCGGCCCGCGATAGTAGCGCCCCACGAGCTTGTCGAACTGCTTGGCTTGTCCGGCCTTGATGCCATCTTTAGCGGCGGGCTCCAGGGTCCATTCCTGGACGCCGTCGGCGAAATCGGGATTGCGCACGTGGGCCAGCATGTAAGGGTTGTCGTTGGCGCGGGTCGTGGCTCCTTCCAGGCAGTAGTGGCGAAAGTAGCGTCCGAACCAGCGGACACGCTCCTCGTCGCAATAGCCGGTACGCCAGATAACAGAGAACGTCCCCCAAACCCTCGTCATGGCGTATACCTCGCGCACAATCGCCAAATGTCCGTC
>CALARR010000419.1 GCA_937889015.1 uncultured Planctomycetales bacterium
CGCAAAGGACGCTTTCTCTGCGATGCCCGAGAAGGTTCAATTCCGTAAACTCCAGAGCCGGTGGTACTGTCATATCGATCCAAGATAGCCGTCACATAACCAACCCGTGCACCCGAGGGACAGGATCGCGGCGGAATCGGAATGGTAATGGTGGTCCTGGCCGCGCAGCCATGCAGCCGCCACTTGCGATTAGGCCGGCACGCGATTATGTTGACGAAAGCGGGTATCAAGCTATAGGGTGAATCGCGACAACGAAGCGTTCGTGCTCAGCCGCTTGCGGCGGTGCTCGTGCTCGTAATCGAACAGCGGTTCCGGTGACAAAAGCCCTGTTCCACTGCGATCGGCATAGCGTCTGTTCCACATAGAATTCGCCGAAACGCGTCGATCACGATTACGAGCACCGCTTCGCTGAGCACGAAGGGAAGCCAGAACCAGAGCCTGCACCCGCCCGGGGACGCCGAGACGAGCCCCGACACCGCAACGCGCGCCACCGCAACGCGGTGGCCATCTCTCAGCCCGGGGTTGCCCGCGCAGCGGCTACCCCGGGATAGCAGGTCCTGCGCTAGGCCGAAACCCTGTAGGGGTTTCATCCGAGGGCCGACCGTCGTCTCGCTGGGGCATCCACCGCCAGTTCGGCCTTCACGAACTACGCGCAACGGTGAGCGATACGCAATGATTCAACCCCTTCAGGGTTGGATAGGGCGATGGCCCATGGACCCAGGGTAGCCGCTGCGCGGCCAACCCTGGGCTGGAAGATGTCTGCCCCTTCGGGGCAAACGCAAACATCCAAGCACAACCCCATCGCCTTGTCGATCGTGACTTGTAGTATGCTCCGAGATCCTTCGCTGCGCAGGATGACCGTTGGCGGCAACGGTCTCTGCCAGCGAATCTCGCCAGACCCACGCGAAACACGATCTACTGGTCAAACACCTTCTGACCCTGTGACATCGCGCGGCGCACGTCCAACTCCCTCTGCCGGCGCTGATCGTAGAACGCCTGGCGCCGTTGCGCGTATTCGGCCGGCACGAACCCATCGCGGTCGGCCTCGGGCCGGGCACGCAACTGCGATTGGCCGGCGCGGATGATCGACAGAGCCTCTTGATATGCGGTACTCTCGGGCGCGAGGCCGGCGAGGCACGGGCTCAGTTCCGGCCGGTCGAACGACACCAGCGCCCCGCGGTTCTTGCCGTACTTGGTGGCCAACTCCGTGAAGTTCACGCCGACCAGATCCCCCAACCGCTTGACCTGCGCCTTGTCCAGGGGGCTGCGCCCGGCCAGGTTGTCGGGATAGGCGCAGTCGTAGGTCGCATAGTACGGCCCGTTCAGGTCGATCCAGGTAACCAGGCGGTCCATTTCGTCGGCGCTGAGTTGGCAGTCGTAGTGCCCCTGGTCAAGAGCCCGGGTCAACTTGCTCTGGCTGGAGCCCCACGCGCGCGGCTGCGGGATCTCGGCCGTGCCGGTTCCCAGGCAGTTGGCGATCCGCTTGAGCCACAGATCCTTGTAGGAGGCCGAGAAGGTCAAGGCCCGGTCGCCACACAAGAGCAGCGCCTTGCCGGCGGGCTGGCCGAAGTCGTGGCACTTCACGCAGTGCCGATCGAAGACCGGCTGCACCTGGCGCACGTAGTCAAAGAACTGCGCCGGCCCGTGCCAGCCTTGCAGTTTGTGCACCGGCTTGAGCATGGCGGCCGCGTTCCGCGCAAGCACGGTCTGGCCGGTACGGTTTTCGTGACAGCCGACGCAGCCCTGCATCTCGCCGGGCTGAATGGTGGTGCCGCTGCGCATGGTCTGGATCATGCGTCCCTTCTCATCCAGCAGTTGAAAGTAGACGAAGGCGTCGGGCACGCACTCGAAATAGGCCGAGCCGTCGGCCTCCACCGGCACGGTGCCCAGGACCCGCTTGGTGGACAGGTCCGACCAATTGACCGGCGGCCAGTGCGTGCCAGGCGCATAGCCGCTCTGGCCCTGCCAGGGATTGCTGATCCAGGAGCGTTTTTCGCCCGATTCGACCACGCGCAAGTACTTCACCTCGCCCCGCTGCACGCCTTCCATGTGGGTGCCGACGTACACATCTTGCACATAGAATCGCCCCGGCCGGTCGTCGTAGGTCCGCCGCACCGGAATCACCGGCGGGCGCACGCGCGGTTTGAGCGGCATCGGGTCGTAGCAGCCGGGCGCCTCGCGGTGCAGTTCGATCTCGTTGCCGAATACGTCCACTAGGGCCAAGGCCATCTCTTCTCCGTCGCCGGTCGAGCGGGAGACGAGAAAGTACTTGTCACTCAGGGCGTAGGGATCCTGGTATTGCGGACGAAACCGCTTGAAGGAGTCCATTCCGCCCACGCCCACCTGTTCGATCGCCTCCGCCGGCCAGGTGCGGAGCACCGGGCCGCGGCCGTCCACGCCTTTTGACGCGTCCAGCAAGGCCAGGGCGCCCCACGGCCGATCGTGGCACGAGCCAAAGATGCACAGGCACAGGCCATTGCCGAGCACCTGCCCTTCGAGCACGGCGCCGGGCGACGCCGTGTTGTTGCCCCAGTAAATCGCGTGCCGCGTTCCGTCAGGATTGACAACCCACAGGCCCTGGGCATCGCCAAAGTTCCGGTCCACATACTCCCAGCGGTCGTACAGGATGCGGCCGTCGGGCATGAGGAACGGATGCCCCTCGAAGAGCGTGTTCTTGCCGATCTGATGGATATTCGCCCCGTCGGGCCCCATGCGGAACAGGTTGGCCATGATGTGCTTGTTGCACATGCAGTATTTCGGCTCGCGCGACGCGGCGAACAGGATGTCGTCGTCGGGCAGGTAGATCGGGTCGATGTCGAACACGCCCCGCGCGAATGTCAGTTGGCGCAGTCCAGAGCCGTCGGCGTGGATCTCGTACAGGTGGTAGTCGTCGTCGACGTTGCGGCGCATCGCGAACACGATCTTGCCGCCGTCGAAGTGTACGTCCGGATCGCGGACCATTCCGCTGGGCCCCGCATCCAGAAGGGTCCGCACCAGGCCTCCCTGGCCCAGGTCGACGGCCTTCAGCGCCCCGCCGCCTTCGTACTTCTCCGTGTTCACCTCGCCCGTCTTGAACATCGTCTCCGTGTTGTGGTGATCCGACTTGTATTGCCGGCGGGCCACGAACAGGATCGGCTGCGCGCTGACCAGGGGATTGGCCACCAGGGCTTCGCGTTGCAGGGCGGCGAACGCAGCCTCGGTGTTGGCGGTCTCCAGACGCTGGAGAAATTCCGCGCCGCGCGGATACTGCCCGGGGAACGAGACGCACAGATCCTCAATCGCCTGGCGTAAGGACTGCGCACGTTCCGACAGGGGGCGGACCGGCGGCGGCGCGATCGGTTTCGCGGCCGGTTTGGCGGCCGGTTTGGCGACCGGCGCCGTCTTGGTTGACGCGGTGCGCGATTCCGCCACCGCGCTTTGGCCCGGCACGGCAAGCGTCACGCTCAACAGCAAGGCGGTCATCAGGTTCCGGCCGCACACAGCAAGCGTCACATTCACTTTGGAATGACTCACACGTCTCTCCTGGCACGCCTCAAACTGCCTGCAGACTCCGCCCACACACGGTCATTGGGCCAGCTCATAAATGCATTTGATCTCGTCCCGTCCCAGGGACGGCCGGCTGCGCAGCCGGCCGTCGGGGCCAAAGCTGATGCGCACTACATCGTCGGTCATCGGATCAATGTCCGCCGCCGAAACGCCCACATCCGACAGGCGCGTCGGCACGCCGATGCTCCGCAGGAAGGCTTCGAATCGGGCGATGGCCTCATTGGCCACCTCGCCCGCCGGACGCCCTTCCACGCCGATGCGGAACACGCGCTGAGCCCACTGCACGTAGCGATCCGGACGGTGGCCGTGCAGCAACTTCATCCAGGCGCACATGATGATTGCCAGGCTGGCGCCGTGGGTCACCCCGTGCCGCGCCGAGAGCACATGACCGAGTTGGTGCATGGGGGCCCAACCATCGGCCCCGGCTTGCGCCCAACCGTTCCAGGCCACCACGGCCGCCCATTGCAGATGGGCGCGCGCCGCGACATTCTCCGGTTCGCCCAGGGCCTTGCCCACGTTCTCCATCGTCGTCAGCATCACGCCCTCCATGATCCGGTCCTGCAAGGGCGTGTCGTCCGGCGCGTTCAGATACGATTCCATCACGTGCGAAATGGCGTCGGCCGCGCCGCAGGCCGTCTGGTACGCCGGCAGGCTGCATGTCAGGACCGGATCGAGGATCGACACCTTCGGATACAGGCACGCCGCAAACACATACGACTTCTCCGCCGTCTCCTCGTTGGTCAGCACCGCGCCGCAGTTCATTTCGCTGCTGGTGGCGGGCAGGGTGGGGACCATCAGCAAGGGCAGGGCCTCGGTCGGCGGCACGGCGGCCACTTGATCGTGCCGCGTGACAATCATCGACCAGGGATCGCCGGCGTAGCGCACGCCGGCGGCGATCACCTTGGCCGCGTCCATCGCGCTGCCGCCCCCCAGGCCGATCACCAGATCGGCCGCGCAGGCCTTGCAGGCCTCGATGCCCGAGCGAACCTGGGCCAGCGTCGGATTGGCAGTGATCCCGCAGAAAGGCACGGCCGTCACGCCGGCTGTTTCCAGCAGCGTGCAGACGCGCTGCAACACGGCGGCCAGCGGACGCTCATCCTTGTACGTCACCACCAAGGCCTTGCGACCCAGCTTGGCGGCCTCCCGGCCGACGCACTGCAACTGACCCGGCCCAAACACGATCCGCACCGGATTGAAGAATTCGAACGGCTGCATGGCTGGTCCTGAAGAAAGAGGTCAGGGGGGCACTGTGGCATCGTTTGCCTTGCCGGCCAGAGCATCGCCGATCCTTGCCAGATACTCGCGCGTCTGGCGAAAGACGGGCAGCAGGCGGCGATACACGGCCACATTTTCGGGGCGGGGACGCGACACCGACTCGACACGGTGGACCTGCTTCATCCGGCCAAAGTCGCTCCACAAGCCGCAGGCCACGGCCGCCACGGCCGCCGCTCCCAGCGATCCGGCATCCTGCCCCACATTGGTCTTGAGAACGTTGATTTCCAGGGTGTCGGCCAGAATCTGCCGCCAGATGGCACTGCGGCTGCCTCCGCCAACCACGATCATCTCCTCCACAACATGCCCCAGGCGCCGCAGTTCGTCCAAGGCCAGGCGGAGATTCAGGCTGATTCCTTCCACTGTGGCCCGAATCACGTCGGCCTGCGCGTGGCCCAGGTCCAGTCCGCAGAAGGCGCCGCGAATGTGGCTGCTCGGCTCCAGCGAGGAGCCGCCCGCCAGGCTGGGATTGAACAGCAACTTGCGCGATCCGACGGGCGATTGCTCGGCCAGGGTCAGCATGCGATCGTAGGGGTCGGCGCCCTGCTGCGCGCACTGGGCCACGATCTCCCGGCAAAGCTGATCCCGCACCCAGCGCAGCGAAGTGCCGCCGGAGAAGATCGCCACGGCCGAGTTGAACATCCCGGGAATCACATGCGTGAAGACGTAGGGCTTCACGGTGTCGTCCAGCAAAGGTCGCTGCGATGAGACGGCAATCCACATCGACGAGCCCAACGACGCGTAGATACTCCCCTCGGCCGTGTTGCGCGCGCCCAGGGCCATGCACGAATTGTCCACACCGCCGCAGGCCACGGGAATCCCGGCAGGCAGGCCCAGTGCCAGGGCGGCCTCGTTGGTCAACGGGCCGAGGATCGCCGTCGAGGGGATGATCTCCGGCAGCAGCCGGCGTGGCAACTCCGCCGCGGCCAGCAGTTCGTCGTCATAGTCCCACCGCAGCAGATCGTACGCGCCGCAGCCCGAGGCGTACGAGAAATCGGTCGCGATCCGCCCCGTGAGACGATAGTTCAGATAGTCCTTGGTCCCCACGATCTTGTCAACGCGGCCGAACATCTCCGGCTCGCAATCGCGATACCAGAGGGTCTTGAAAATCGTGTAGTGCGGCGGCGGAAAGCCGTTGCCGGTGAGCCGGTACCAACGCGCGACGTCCACGCGATCCAGAAACCGCGCCGCCTGCGCAACGGCCCGCTGGTCGGACCAGATGGGCGTGGTCTGGCGCAGCAGGCGACCGCGCGCGTCCAGCGGCACGCAGCCCAGGCTGTGCCCCGAGATCGCCAGACAGCGAATGCCGACCGGATCGACCCTGCCCGAGGCCAGAAGCTCGCGCGTGCTTTGCACCAGCGAGTCCCACCACTTTTCGGGCCGCTGTTCGTGCCAGCCGGCCTGCGGATAGTGGGTCGCGTAGGGCACGAAGCTTGCGGCCAATAAGCAACCATCGGCATCGTAGAGCGATGCCTTGTTGCCGCCGGTGCCCAGATCGTAGGCTAGGAGCGTGTCGCGCAAGACGCGCCCTCCGTTGCTTCCCTGGTCTGAACCGAACTGGCACATTCCTCCAGCAACCGGACGCCGGTGGCCAATCCCACGCCGAACCGGCTGACGCCCAGTCCGATCATTTCCACCACGGTGGCCAGATCGCGCACGCCGCCGGCCGCCTTGACTTGGGCCGCGTCGCCCACCGCCGACTTGATCAGGCGCACATTGTGCAAGGTGGCGCCGGTGGGGGCCCAACCGGTGCCGGTCTTTACGAACGCCGCCCCGGCGCGGACCGCGATCCGGCAGCCTTCCACGATCTGCTCATCGCTGAGGTGATGGGCCTCCAGGATTACCTTGACCGGCACGCCCTGGGCCGCCTCGACCACGGCCCGGATATCGTCCTCCACGTACTGGCTGCGACCGCTGCGGAGCATGCCGACATTGACGACCATATCCAGCTCGGTCACCCCTTGCGCCCGTTGTTGCCGAGCCTCGGTCACCTTCGTTTCAGTGCTGTGGGCGCCAGATGGAAAGCCCACCACGCCTCCCAGGCCGACGCGCGGATCGCCGGCCAGCAGGGCCTTCAACTCCGGCAGGTAGCAGGGCAGCACGAACGCGCAGACGCAGCCAAAACGGCGGGCCGCCTCGGCCAGCCGGCGGACCTCGTCCGCCTCCACCTCCGCGCGCACGGCGCTCAGGTCCAGCATCCGGGCCAATTTGTGCGGAGTCAAGTTCATGCGCGTGCGATCCCGGGCCGCGTTGCCGCGTCGGCCACCTCCGCTTGGATTGTAGACGATCCGCGCCGCCAACCATATACAAAACACCTGCTTGTTTGTATTATATTTCTGAGCTTTTGTATGGACCACTCAAGGGGACCCCGACGCTCTGCTGCCCATGCGCCCCAGCCGCCGTTCCTTCCAGCCGCCGCGCCAGAAGCGTGTCACGCTGATGCTCGGGTATTACGAGCATCGCATGCACCTGGGGGTGGCGCGGTGCGCGCGCCAGGCAGACTGGATCCTGGACACGACCATGGCCCACTACGGCCGCGCGCCCGACTGCCGGCAATGCGACGGGGTGCTGGCCCTGGTCCTCCCGGACCAGAAGGACCAACTGCGAATCTTGCGCAGGCTGCGCGTGCCCATCGTAGACCTGGTGGCCGATGTCCCGGGCATTGCCACCGCGCGCGTGCTGTTGGACAACGGGGCGATTGCACGCATGGCCGTAGGGCACCTGCTGCAGCGCGGCTTCCGCAATCTGGCCTTCTTCAAGTGCACCGACTACACGGACATCCGCCGCCGCGAGACCGGTTTTGCCGCGGCCGTGGCCGAGGCCGGTTTGAACGGCCACCGCATCGACTGGTGGGCCGCGGCCCGGCGGCACCCGCGACTGGAGATGATCGCCTGGCTGGCCAGGCAGCTCAAGACGCTCCCCAAGCCGCTAGCCGTGGTGGCCCAGAGCGATCATCGGGCCATGAAAGTGCTCAACGCCTGCGAGCTGGCCGGCCTGGCCGTGCCGGAGCAGGTCGCCGTCGTCGGCATCGACAACGACGAGTACACCTGCGAGTTCGCGCCCGTGCCCATCACCAGCGTCGACAGCAACCGCGAACAGTATGCCTTTTGCGGGGCGCAACTGCTGGACCGCCTGATGCAAGGCCTCTCGCCTCCGCCGCAACCGGTGCTGGTGCCGCCACGCGGTCTGGTGGTCCGCCGCAGCAGCGACATCCTGGCCGTCGAGCACCCCGACGTGGCCAAGGCCCTCAGCTTCATCTGGCAGCATTTTCGCGAGCCGATCAGCGTGGACGACGTGGTCGCCGCCACCAGCATGAGCCGCTGCGGCTTGTATCGGGCGTTTGAAAGCCACCTGGGCCGGACCCTGCGCGAGGAAATCGAACGCAAGCGGATTGATTTCGCGCGGCAATTGCTGGCTGCGTCCGGCGACAAGGTGACGCACATCGCGCGCCAATGCGGCTATGCCAGCGGCGAACAGTTCTGCCGCGCTTTCACGCGCGTCACCGGCGCCACGCCCCGCGATTTCCGCAGAGTGCGCCCAGCGCCCTCCGCGTCCTAGCTCTGCAGCAGCCTTGCGGTCTACTTCTCCAGCCAGCGGTCGATGAAGCGGTAGGCTTCGTTCCGGTCTTCGATGGGGAACCCGTGCCCACCTGGCGGATACACGGCCACGATGCGGTCCTCCGCTCCGAAAAGCCGGTACACCTTCGTGGCAGCGGCCACACAGCGTTGGACGCTCTCCATCTGGAAATTGCTGTCGCTCTGCGGCGCCTGAATATACAGGGGCCGCGGAGCGATCGCCGCCAACACCTCCGGAAAATCGAAGGGCAGGCGGCGCGGGTCCTTGCCATACACGGTTTCGATCGCCGGCATGTAGCGTCGCTGGCACCAGCCGGTCAAGTTGCCCTTCTTATAGTCCACGAAGGAATCGAATCCGGAACTGGTCACCACCACCTTGATCCGCTGGTCAAACGCGCCCAGGAACAGCGAGTTGTGGCCGCCCAGCGACACGCCGCAACAGCCGATCCGCTGTGGATCGACCTCGGGCAGGGTCTCCAGCAGGTCCACGGCGCGCATGTGCCCCCAGATGCCCTTCATCGTGCCACTGGTATATCCCACCGCGAAAGGATCGAGCTGGTTCTCGCCCAGCAAGGTGTAGTCGGGCGCGATCGTCACGTAGCCGCGTTCGGCCAGTTCCAGCGTGTAGCGCGGATAATCTGCCCCCAGTCCGGCGGTGCGGCCCGTATGCCCTCCCGTTCCGTGCAGACAAACCATGGCCGGCACTCGGCCCTTCAAGTCGTGCGGGATGAGCAGGTAGGCCGGAATACGATCGCCCGGGCCGGCCATGTAGGTGATCTTCTTGCGCGTGACCTTCTCCAGCCGTTCGCTGTTGACGACTTGCACGTCCAACGGCACGACCGCATCGCGCGTGGGCAGGGGGCCCATGACCAACTGCATCCCCTGCAGAATATGCTCGCGCCGTCGCGGCCAGAGTTCTTTCGAAACAGGTTGCTCGCGCCCCTGGCTGTCGATCCAGACCAGCAGGTTCATCTTGTCGGAATAGAAGGGCGGTGCGTGCGGCGCAGTCACAGCCGAAACCGCGCCGCCGCCACCAGCGGCACTCGGCGGCGATTGCGTTTGTGCACCAGCGACCGAGACCACTGCCGCAGCCAGCAACCCGGGAAAGACAGTCTTCACGAGCATGGGTTCCCCTTTCTGCATGGAGATCAGGTTTGAGCGGGGACGCTAACCGGCGGGGCTGGCGATGCACGCTATTCTCGCGTATGAACGCCGGCGCCGTCAATGATCGCAATTCCACCCCTTGCGACCCAGCCGTCGTGCGCCTATCCTCACGATTGCAGGGCTTCTGCCCCAAGACCAACAACCAAGCCCCAGGCGACCTCGTCGCCGTCAGGAATTGGAATCGTACAAGACAGAGATACGCTGCGATGTTGGCCGCCAGTGTCGGCTTTCGCTCCGCGAAAGCACCGCCCCTTTCGCGGAGCGAACGCCGACAAACCGGGTAGTTTGGTCCCCAGAACAAGCTCTGACAAGGCGCTGGGCATGGACCGACGTGCATTCTTGATCGCGGGGGCAACGAGCGGGCTGGGCTCGACCGCGCTGCGATCGTGGTCGTCGTCTGCCTGCGTGGCGGTCAATTCCCCTCCGGCCTACAGCGTGATTCCCGTGGTCGGCGACGGCCACTGGATTCCAGCCCACACGGCCTGCTACCGCTGGTTCGGCTGGACCGGTGCGCACGAACTGGTCTTGCAGAAAGGGGACCGCCTGCGGATTCCGCAGCGCGGCGGCCTGTTCCGGCTCATCGACGACTGGGCCCAGTGGAGCGGCAAGCAGCCCGGCGTGAGCTATCTGGCCGACCTGGAGCCGCTCGCCGCAGAGCCCGGCGCCGACCCGGCCCAGGCAAGCGCCGCAAGCAGCCCACGGGCGAGTGGCAAGTCGTGGGCAACCATCCCTTGGACCGCTACATCCGCCGCTAGCGTGAGACTGAGCCGCCGACAGGTTTTGGGACCGGCTCTAGGAAACTGCCGTACGAGCCCCAGGTTCTTGATCCAGGTTTCGCTCTCTGATCAGGCCCCGGCATAACGGACCCCCGCGCCACATCTATTTTCCTGCTTGCCCTCCCTTCCTCCCCTTCACCCTCTTCCCTGTTTACGCATTGCCCCAGGCCGGACAGACCATTGCGGTCACGCGCGGGTCTACCAGGCCAGGCGCGGAGTGATGTCTACCGGCAACGGGTTGGGCGGCGGCGTCAGGCCTTGCATCACGCTGTGCCGCACGGCGCGCGGCGAGCGGCGAAAGACCTTGTGAAAGCAGCGGGAAAAGTAGGCCGGGTCCTCGAATCCGCAGCGGTAGGCGATCTGTTTGACGGTGAGATTCGAACGCGTGAGCAGAGCCAGGGCCAGTTGCAGGCGCAGCAGCCGATGCGTCTGCATCGGCGCGTGCCCCAGCGACTGCTGGAACAACCGGCAGAGGTGCTTGGAATTCACGCGCGCCACCCGGCTCAACCGCTGCAAGGTAACGGGGCGCGTGGGATCTTCGTCGATCACCTCGCGCATGTGCCGGATGGCCCGGCTCACCGGTGCGGGCCGTCCGTGTTCGAACTCCGATTCCGCCACGAGGCTCTCTTCAAGAAATAGCCGGAGCAAGGTCTCGACCACCTGGCAATCGTCGGCGCCCGGTGCGCAGGCCGGCCAGTTGGGATGCTGGTAGATCCGCCGCATCACATGCCGGAACAGGGCCGGCAGCACCGGGTCCGGCTGGGTGCGGATGACGGGCCACAGCGCGGCGTCGGGCCAGTCGGCCGGCGCCTGGTCCACGCCAAAGTGGAAGAATGCGTGCCGCGTGCGCCCGCGCTTGTCCCATGTGTATGCTTCGCGCAGCCCCGGCCGCGCCAGGATAATGCTGCCTGGCGGAGCAGCATACTCCCGCCGTTCGACCTGATAGGTCACGTTCCCCTCCAGGATCAATACGAATTCGTGATCGGAGAGGACCCGCGGCCCCAGATGCTCGCCGGCCTGGTACTGCACAGCGCCGCCATACAGATACCCCAACTGCAACCGGTTCTTTTCCGCCATTGACAGGCCCTATTGGGTGTCAGAAAAGGAATGTCGTAGCCATCCAGACCGTGACCGTGAAAGATCGGCCTCACGGCATCGCTTACCTCAGACGCAAGAAGCTCCGGCGCGGCCCCCGGGGCCGCGATCCACCCCGGCGCAACTTTTGTCCAAGAACACGCGACTCCCGATTATTGTAGTTCCAACCCAATAACGCGTAAACTGCCTCGTGGCGTCGGACCCGGCTGATCCGTTTCGAAGCCCAGTCGGAGTCGGTGGCGTGGCGTCCCAACCCTATCTCCAAGCGAGTTTGACCATGACACATGCACAAATCAGCACACTGACGTGGGTTGCTTGTTGGCTCCTGGCCTGGCCGGTTGCGCACGTCTCTCTGGCCAGGGAGTATCACGTTGCCGTCACCGGCGATGACCGCCACGACGGCTCGGCCAGCCAGCCGCTCCGCTCCATCTCCGCAGCCGCGCGCGCCGCTCAGCCCGGCGACACCATCACGGTCCATGCGGGCACGTACCGCGAATGGGTCGCGCCGCCGCGTGGCGGACGGTCCGACAGCCAGCGGATCGTGTATCAGGCGGCCCCGGGAGAGGAAGTGGAAATCAAAGGCTCGGAGATCGTCAGGGATTGGGTCAAGGTGAAGGGGGATGTCTGGAAGGCCACGCGGCCCAATTCCTACTTTGGCGGCTTCAACCCCTACAACGACCTGATCTACGGCGATTGGTTCAACGCCAAGAATCGTCCGCACCACACGGGCGCTGTGTACCTCAACGGCGACTGGCTGGCCGAGGCCGCCACCTTGGAAGAAGTCTGGAAGCCGGCCCCCGAGCCCCGCCTCTGGTTCGGCCAGGTGGACGACGAGCAGACCACCATCTGGGCGCAGTTCCCCGGCGTCAATCCCAACGAACAACGGGTGGAGATCAACGTCCGCCGCACGGTCTTCTATCCGGAAAAGCCGGGCAGGAACTACATCACCGTGCGCGGCTTCCGTCTCCGTCACGCGGCCACGCCCTGGGCCCCGCCCACTGCCGAACAGGTCGGCCTGATCGGCACCCACTGGAGCAAGGGCTGGATCATCGAGAACAGCATCGTCAGCCACTCGGTCTGTTCGGGCATCGCCCTGGGCAAGTACGGCGACGAGTGGGACAACAAGTCGCAGTCGGCGGAGGGATACGTCAAGACCATCGAGCGCGCCCTGGCCAACGGCTGGAACAAGGAGACCATCGGCCACCACATCGTGCGCAACAACCACATTTCGCATTGCGAGCAGGCGGGCATCGTCGGCAGCCTGGGAGCGGTGTTCAGCCTCGTGACCGACAACGACATCCACGACATCCATGTCCGCCGCCTGTTCTCCGGCGCCGAGATGGCCGGCATCAAGCTGCACGCCGCGATCGATGTGCAGATCAGCCGCAATCACATTTACCGGACCTGCCGGGGGCTGTGGCTGGACTGGATGGCCCAGGGCACGCGCGTATCACGAAACCTGTTCCACGACAACACGCAAGACGTGTTCGTCGAGGTGAACCACGGCCCCTTCCTGGTTGATAACAACCTGTTCCTCTCCTCGCTGAACCTGCTCGACTGGTCGCAAGGCGGGGCCTACGTGCACAACCTGTTCGCTGGGCAGACGGTTGTTCGGCCGGAATTGAGGCGGTCCACCCCTTACCACCCGGCGCACTCCACGGTCGTCGCCGGCCTGGCGAACATTCCGGGCGGCGACGACCGCTTCTACAACAATATCTTCACCGCCTCGGCGCTGGTTCCTTCTCCGCCGAATCCGCGATACATCGGCAGTTATGGGCTCTCGGTGTACGATGAGCGGGAGGCCCGCTTACAGGTCGGTGGCAATGTCTACGGACGCGGCGCTCGCCCCTATTGCCATGAGACCGATCCGCTGCTCCTGCCAGACGTCGGGCTGCAACCACAAGTCATCGAGGAGAGCGACGGGGTGAAGTTCCGCATGCTCTTCGCCCCAGAACTGGCCCAGGCGGCCACGCGTCTGGTGACCACCAAACTGCTGGGCAAGGCCAAGATCCCCAATCTCCCCTATGAGAACGCCGACGGCACGCCATTGACTGTCGACACCGACTACTTCGGCAAGAAGCGTGATACGGATCGGCCGTCACCCGGCCCGTTCGAGAAGCCGGGCCAAGGCGAAATCACGTTGAAAGTCTGGTGAGGAACCTACCCCATGAACGGACGACAACGGCTGGCCGCCACGCTCGCCCATCAGCAACCCGACGGCCTGTGCGTGGACTTCGGCTCCACGGCCATCACGGGCATGCATGTGAGCGTGGTCGATCGCTTGCGCCGCGCCTTGCTGGGGGATGCCGCCTGGCGCGTCAAGGTCGCCGAACCCTACCAGATGCTGGGCGAGATCGACGATCAACTCCGTGCAGCGATGAACGTGAGCGTGGTGGGCCGAGGTGGTCGCTTTAGCATCTTGGGCACTGACGAGGCGGCTTGGAAACCCTTCCGGCTCTTCGATGGGACCGAGGTCCTGGTGCCGCACAATTTCAACACCACCGTCGACCCGGCCACGGGCGACCTGCTGCTGTACCCCGGCGGCGACATGTCGGTTCCCCCCTCGGCGCGCATGCCGCGCGGCGGGCTGTTTTTCGACACGATCGTGCGCCAGGAACCGATCGACGAGGAGCATCTCGACCCGGCCGACAACACCGAGGAGTTCCAACTGCTCGGCCCGGCCGACCTGGACCATTTTCGCCAGGTCAAGCAGTGGTTCGACGAGCGCAGCCAATACGGCGCCGTGCTGATCGTGCCGGGGACGGCCTTTGGCGACATCGCCCTGGTGCCGGCCCCCTTCCTCAAGCGGCCCAAAGGCATCCGCGACATCGCCGAATGGTACATCTCCACCGCGGCGCGCAAGGAGTACGTACGCGCCATCTTTGAGCGGCAGTGCGAGATCGGCCTGGCCAATCTCCGGACCTTGATCGATCTGTTTGGCGATGTGGTTCAAGTGGCTGTGATCACGGGCACGGACTTTGGCACGCAGCGCGGCTTGTTCTGCTCGCTGGACGCGTATCGCGATCTGTACAAGCCCTACCACGTGGCGGTGAACAAGCTCATTCACCAGTGCAGTTCATGGAAGACCTTCATCCACTCCTGCGGCAGCGTGTGGGACTTGATGCCGGACCTGATCGAGGCCGGTTTCGATATCCTCAACCCGGTGCAGTGCTCGGCGGCAAAGATGGATCCCCAGGCCTTGAAACGCGAGTTCGGCCGGGATATCGTCTTTTGGGGTGGCGGAATCGACACCCAAAAGACGCTCCCCTTCGGCACTCCGGACGAGGTCTACCGCGAGGTCCGCCAACGGATCGAGATCTTCAATGATGGCGGCGGGTTCGTGTTCAACGCCATCCACAACGTGCTGGGCAACTCGCCCTTGCCCAATGTCCAGGCCATGCTCAAAGCCATTGCCGATAGCCAGTCGCAAAAGACGGTCCCATGAGCACCTCTGTGCAGAATCGACGCCTGAACGACCGCTCGCCGCAGGGGAGTCTCCTGTACCTGGGCGTGGTGGTCCTGGTGGCGGCGCTGGGCGGCCTGCTGTTCGGCTTCGACACGGCGGTGATTTCCGGGACGATCGGGTTGTTCAAGGTCGAATTCGAGCTTTCGGCGGCGATGATCGGCTGGACCTCCAGTTCAGCCCTGGTCGGCTGCATGCTGGGCGCTGCACTGGCCGGCATGCTCTCCGACCGCTTCGGCCGCAAGAAGGTCCTGTTGCTGTCGGCAGTGCTGTTCACCGTGTCCGCCGTTTGGTGCGGCTTGGCCGTCACGGTTGGGCAACTGATCTGGGCGCGCATTCTGGGAGGAATGGGGATCGGCATCGCCTCGATGCTCTCGCCGTTGTACATTGCCGAGGTCTCGCCGCCGCGGCTGCGCGGCCGATTGGTGTCGCTGCAGCAATTCGCGATCATCAGTGGTATCCTGGGCGCCTATTTCAGCAATTCGCTGGTCTTGCACACCGGCCTCAGCGACCCGGCCAAGTGGCGGTGGATGTTCGCCTTGGGTGCGTTTCCCGCCGGAATCTTCTTCCTGCTGCTGTGGTTGGTTCCCGAGAGTCCGCGCTGGCTAGTCAAGCAGGGCCTGGTCGATCGGGCACGCGGCATTCTGAACCGAGTGGCGGGAGTCGCGGCGGCAGACGCGGAAATGGCGCAGATCCAGTCCGCCCTGGCCCACGAGGGGGCCTCGTTGCGCGAATTGCTCAAGCCAGGACTGCGTCTGGCCCTGCTGATCGGCATCTTGCTGGCGGTGTTTCAGCAGATCACCGGGATCAACGCGATCCTCTACTACGCGCCGGAGATCTTCAAGGCGGCCGGTTCCGAGGCGCGCAGCGCCTTCAACGATACGGTCTGGATCGGCGTGGTCAACCTGCTGTTCACGATCGTGGCCATCGCCCTGATCGATCGTTTAGGCCGCAAGCCGCTGCTGGTCATGGGCACGATCGCCATGGGCTTGGCCCTGGTGCTGGTGGGCCTGGCCTTCTCTCTGAAGGTCTCAGGAGTAGGCCTCCTGGCCGTGATCCTGGCCTATGTGGCGGCCTTCGCCGCGTCGCAGGGGCCGGTGGTCTGGGTGATCGTGTCCGAGATCTTTCCCACGCGCATCCGCGGCCGGGCCATGTCGGTGGCCACGGTCTGTTTGTGGGCCGCCTGCTACCTGGTCTCGCAGACGTTCCCGATCCTGGTCGAAACCGTCGGCAGCGCCGTGACATTCTGGCTGTATGCCGCGATGTGCCTGGTCACGGTGGTGTTCGTCGTACTCTTCGTTCCGGAGACCAAGGGCAAGAGCCTGGAAGAAATCGAAGCCCGCTGGGCCAAGTAGCTTTTGTTGCGGAGAGTCCACTATGCACTCGGTGTTGACAGCAATCGTCGGCCTGGTGATCGCTAGCGCAACGCTGGCCGCGGAACCGCCTGCGCCGCGGCGAGTGATCTCCCTCAACGGAACGTGGCAAGTGGCCGAGGGCAAGCTGGACCAACGCCCGGCCGTGTTCGGGCACAGCGTGCCCGTGCCGGGCCTGGTGGACATGGCTCACCCCCCCTTCGCGTCGCCGGGTTCCACCGTCGCGGCTGAGGATCGGCTTAGTCCCTGGCTGCGCCCGGCCGACCCCCAGCGCGAGGCCTTCTGGTACCGCCGCACGCTCACCCTGGACGGTCCGTTGCCCGCCGTGGCCCTGCTCAAGGTCCACAAGGCCGCCTACACCACGCAAGTCTTTCTCAATGGACACGACATCGGCCGGAACCTGTCCAGTTTCACGCCGGGCTGGTTCGATCTGCGTCCCCACCTCCGCGCCGACGGCCAGGAGAACGAGTTGCTCATCCGCGTGGGCGCCTCGCTGGCGCAGGTGCCTCCCCAGCATTGCGACGGCTGGGACAATGAAAAGGCCCGCTATGTGCCCGGCATCTACGATTCGGTGCAACTGATCCTCAGCGGCACCCCACACGTGGTCAATGTCCAGACCGTGCCCGACATCCAGAAGCCGGCCGTGCGCGCCCTGGTCGAGTTGGCCAATGCCGGCGCGGCATCTGCAAGGCTGCAACTGAAGGCCACCGTGCGCGAGGTCAAGTCGGGCCGCGTGGCGGGAGAAGCCAATCTGGAAACGGCGTCCCCGCGCGCCGGGCAAACGAGCCAGGCCGAGATCTGCGTTCCCATCGCCGGCGGCCGACGGTGGACGCCCGAGGACCCGTTCCTCTACGAGTTGACGGTCGATACCGGCGCGGACCGCTCGACGACGCGTTTCGGCCTGCGCACGTTCGCCGCCGATCCGAACACAAGTCGTTTTCTGCTCAATGGCCGCCCCTACTTCCTGCGCGGCTCCAACGTGTGCATCTTCCGCTTCTTCGAGGACGACGCTCGCGCGGCCCTTCCGTGGGATGAGAATTGGGTCCGCAAGCTGCACCGGCGATTCAAGGACATGCACTGGAACAGCCTGCGCTACTGCATCGGCTTCCCTCCCGAGCGCTGGTACGAGATCGCCGACGAAGAGGGCATTCTGATCCAGGACGAGTATCCGATCTGGTACAGCCGCGCCCAGGACGGCTGGCCCGAGGCGATTACGACCGACGTAGTCGCGGCGGACTTCACGGCCTGGATGCGTGAGCGCTGGAACCATCCCTGCGTGGTCATCTGGGACGCCCAGAACGAGACCCGCAACGGACGCGTCACCGGCGAGGCCCTGCAGCGCGTGCGCGCGCTGGATCTGTCGAACCGTCCCTGGGACAACGGCTGGGGCGAGCCGCAGGCCCCGGGCGACGTGTGGGAATGCCATCCCTATCGTTCGCGCGGCCCGGGGTTCTCCGTCGCTCGCTTGTCCGCTTCCAACCCGTTGCCCACGAACGTCGCTCCGCGCAAGTTCACCAACGTGCCCTTGATCAACGAATATGGCTGGCTGTGGATCAACCGCGACGGCTCCCTGCCCACGCTGACCGTGGACGTGTATGAGCGCGTGTTGGGCAAAGACGCCACGCCGGCCCAACGCTGGCACTACTACGCGCGGACCCTGGCGGCCAAGACCGAGTTCTGGCGCGTGCATCGCCAATGCGGCGGGGTGCTGCATTTCTGCGGACTGGGTTATTCGCGGCCCGACGGCCAGACCAGCGACAACTTCATCGACATCCAGAACCTGGTCTACGAACCGGAGTTCTTCCGCTACGTGCGCGACGCCTTCGCCCCGGTCGGCCTGATGGTCAACCTGACGGAGGACCAGTTCTCGCCCGGGCAGTCGTGGAAGCTGGGCGTGATGACCATCAATGACCTGGACCGCGACTGGAAGGGTGCGATTGCGCTGCGCCTGTTGCAGGCCGGGAAGCTGATCACCGAGCAGACGCAGGCCTGCGAGATCCCCGCCTGGGGCAGTCGCGAGTTGACTTTCGCCGGCCAGATGCCCCAGACGACGGGCGCCTGCCAGTTCGAGGCCCTCTTGAGCAGTCCCGGCGCCGAGCCGGTGCGCAGCCTGCGCGACTTCGATGTGCTGACGGAGCAGCAGCGCGAGGCGCGGCGTCTGGCGTCGCGCCTGCCGAGCCTTGCGCTGGGCAAGCCGGTGCAGGCCTCATCGAGCCTCATCAAGAGCGGAGCCCTCGAGCCGGCGGCCGTCACCGACGGCTTTCTCGACACGCGCTGGTCGTCGGCGTTCGCCGATCCGCAGTGGATCGCGATCGACCTGGAGAAACCCATGCGTGTTTCGCGCATGGTGCTGGACTGGGAATCGGCCTATGCCAAGGCGTACTCGGTCGAGGTGTCGCTGAACGGCTCGGACTGGAAAGAGGTCTACCAGACCAGCGCCGGACGAGGCGCGACCGAAGGGATTCGCTTTCCGGCCCAAGAAGCGCGTTGGGTGCGGATCACCGGAACGCAGCGCGCCACCAGGTACGGTTACTCGCTGCGCGAAGTGCGCATCTTCGCGGATTGAGCCGGTCGCGCACCACGCGGTTTCCGTCTTAGCGGCGGTGCTTCGGACAGGTCGGACAGATGGCGGATGCGGCTCGATCCGTGCGCAGCGCCGTTTGCAGTCGGTTGGCGAGGGACTCATACCGCTGTATCTGTTCCAGGCTGGGCTGATTGGGCACCGTCAACTTCTTGTGCCGCAGGTCCATCGCCTTCTCGGAAAGTTGACGCACCTCGGCGACAAAGGCCGCATCGGTTGGAGCTTGTGACTCCACCAGGGCCACAACCTGATCGACCACGCGTTGATACTGGGCCAACACGGCGTCGTGCGTCAGCCCCGCCTGGGGATTGCCCTCCGCCGATCCGCAACCGCTCAGCGTCACACACGTCAGGCACGCCCCGACACTCGAGACCCACGACCGGAATCCAGCCCCCAGCCAGTTCCGACCCAAACGGCGCCTGCGCACACCTTCGCGAAACGCTTCTTGACCGTCGTTGCAGTCACCCGCCCCCCCGGGGCCAGCGATGCGACACTTCTTGGACCCGCCTTTGGACCGTGTCGGCGACACGGTACCGCTGGACCGCGCGACGTGGCAATGGCGATCCTCGGACACGACCTTGGAGTCAGCATCCCGAATGGGGGCAACACAGACGTCTGTCCGGCCGGTTTCGCTCAGAGGTGGCATATCGTGGCTCTCCCGGACGGCGCCACGGCTTCCGCCGGAGGTCGCCGTCCATGAGAATAATATAGCCACGTGCCAGGGCCGAGGCCAGCGCCCTATTGAGTCCTGCGTAAGCAATGAACCAAGGGTGCCCAGCGGAAGCCCGGGATCTTCCGGCCTCCCGTTGGTCGGCCGGGGCCATTCGAAATGCAGAGGTCAAGAAATTCCGTCAGATCGTGTCGCGGACCGTGCGTTTGCCGGCCTTGCGATCGTAGAACTGCTGGCGGATCCAAGCATAGGTTTTGGCCATCCCCTCGCGGAGTGGTGTGCTGGGCTGCCAGCCGAGGATCCGCTGGATCATGGTGTTGTCGCTGTTGCGACCAGCCACGCCGCGCGGGGCCGTGGGGTCGTAGCTGCGTGTCAACTTGGTGCCGGCGATCGCCTCGACCATGCTCACGAGGTCATTGATGGAAATCAATTCGCTGGAGCCGAGGTTGATCGGCGTGGCGATCAGTTCCTCGCAATGCGTGATCTTGTCGATGCCCTGCGTGCAATCGTCGATGTACATGAAGCTCCGCGTCTGACTGCCGTCGCCCCAGATCTCGATATGTCCCGTGCCGCGGTCGAGGGCCTCGATCACCTTGCGCGAAATGGCCGCCGGGGCTTTTTCCCGGCCACCGTCCCAGGTGCCGTTCGGACCGTAGACATTGTGGAACCGGGCCATGAAGGTCTTCATCCCCCGTTCGGCCCAATACTCCTGGCAGAACATCTCCGAGACCAACTTCTCCCAACCGTAGCCGCGTTCGGCCATGGCCGGATAGGCGTCCGATTCCTTCAACGCCCGGACGTTGGGATCTTCCTGCAGCTTGGTGTTGTAGGCGCAGGCCGAGGAGGAATAGAAATAGCGTTGCGCGCCGGCTCGATAGGCCGACTCGATCATGTGCGTGTTGATCAAGATGCTCCGCAGGCACTGGATGCGGAACCGCTCGATGAACCCCATGCCGCCCATGTCGGCCGCCAGTTGATAGACCTCCACGGCGTCTTCACACGCCCGGCGGCAGTTGGCCTCCTCGCTCAGGTCCAGACACAGACTCTCCACGCCAGGAACCTGCTGATACCAGTCGGGAAGCGGCTTCTTGTCCACGGCGCGCAGACGCGTGAAGCCCCGGTCCTGAAAATAGCGAATGAGGGATCCGCCGATGAAACCACCGGCACCCGTAACGAGAATCAGATCGTTCTTGTCCATACTGGTATAGCCTCCCTGGATCGTATGAGGGCGATGAGCCCTCCTCTGTCGGGGCTGTAGGCGACTGAGCCTGCCCCGGCTTACTCCCCCAACTCTACCTTTCTTGGACCACCCGGGCAGAGAGAATCCCAACAACCACCAACTTGAGTACCACAGCACCGCAACAGCCACCGCTCTTATTGATCTCTGCATTGTTAATGGCCCCGGCCGAGGGAACGGAAGGCCGGGAAGACCGGGCTCCCGACGGTCGCCCTCGGTTCATTCTCCCCTCCAGAGTGACTATAATGCGGCGGTGGCCTTCAGCACGTCCGCCCTAACGCGACGCCGCACATGCCCTACACGCAACAAATCAGCCGCCAGAACAAGGCCTGCTTCCTGTTCCTCCTGGACCAATCGTTTTCCATGGAGGAACCGCTAGGAGGATCGCGGCAGCGCAAGTGCGACCAGTTGGCCGCCGCGGTCAACAGTTGGTTGCAGAACATGGCCCTGCGCGCCTGCGGCGACGAAGGCGTCAAGGACTGGATGGACGTCGGCGTGCTCGGCTACCGAACCGATCCCCAGGCCTCGCCGATCATCGAGTCGTCGCTGCAGGGCCGCCTGGCAGGGCGGCAACTGGTGTCGATTGCTGAGATCGCCGGCAGCCCAGCGCGAATCGAAACGCGAACCCAGAGCTTCGTGGACGATGCTACCGGCCAGACGATCGACGTCCCGTGCGACCTTCCGATCTGGGTGGACCCCATGGCCCAGGGAGGTACCCCGATGTGCCGATCCTTGCGCCTGGCCCACGAAATTCTGGAGAGCTGGATTGCCCAGCACCCCCAGAGTTTTCCGCCGGTGGTCATCCACATCACCGACGGAGAATCGCAGGACGGCGATCCGCTGCCCTACGCCAAGGCGCTCCGCAACCTGGCCACGAACGACGGCCACGTGCTGTTGTTCAACGCTCACCTGTCTACAACAGACGCGGCGTCGGTGCTCTTCCCTGCCGACGAAGCCAAGCTCCCGGACAGCCTGGCACGCACCCTGTTTTCCATGTCCAGCCTTCTGCCGCAGTCCTTCGTGCGGCAGGCCGCGCAGGAAGGAATGTCCCTGCAGTCCAACGCCCGAGGCATGGCCTTCAATGCCGACATGACCTGCCTCATCCAGTTCCTGAACATGGGGACGCGCGTCGCCTCCAGTCTGCGCTGATCGTGTTCGGAAAAGCAGCGCGTGTTGGCGCGGCTCTGCCGTATCCATCGGCGGCATTCCCGCGAAGCGTGCGATCGACGCCTCGGCGATCCGCAGCTTCCTCCGCGGTCAGCCACTGTTGTCCCTCAGATAAGCAATGCAACGAGGGCGACCAACGGGAGCCCGGTTTCAAGGGAGAAACGCCTGTACAGCGCTGCATTCCTTTTCTGAACATCAATATCTTCGGCATTGCCGTCACAACCGCTCGTCTCCGCAGGGTTGAACAGCCGTTCAGAACCCGCTGCCGCGGCAGCCGATTGACAGGCGCGTCCTGCCTGCCTACTGTCGGCGCTGGAGTGTTGTCTTCCTCGTTGCCGCGCGCGATGTCAACTCCGAGCGTCCCCGACGACGGCCCCCCACCAGAGACCACCGTGACCTGCGCCCCTTCGATAGCCTATCTGCCGGCCGTGCTCCCAGTGGCGTCCACCGACGCCAAGGTCATCTGCCACGCCTGTGGCCAGAGCGAAATGCTGCCCGTTGCCGACCTGGGCGCGGTGCCTGTGCTGTGCGGGGTGCACTGGGCGTCGCAGGCCGAGGCCATGGCCTCGCCGGTCGGACAGATTCGTCTGGCCTATTGCCCAACCTGCGCGTACACGCGCAACGTAGCCTTCGACCCGAACATCATGGTCTATGACAAGACCATGGACACCAACCTGCACTACTCGCCCGCGTTCGCCGAATTCACGACCGAGCTCGTGCACGACCTGTGCCAGCGGCACGCCCTGGCCGGCAAGCGGGTCTTGGACATCGGCTGCGGACAGGGGGAGTTCCTGCGCGAGCTGTGCGCCCATGGCCGATGCCGCGGCATCGGTTACGACGCCATGTATGCCGGCCGTCCAGGGCGCCACGGTCCGGCGACATTCCATAGCCATTTGGCGCCGCGCGGTCGCGACCTGCCACCCTACGACTTCTTCACATCGCGGCACTGGCTGGAGCATCTTGCCGACCCGTTCGACTTCCTGGTCGACTTGTGGCAAGCGGCGCAGGGGCGCGAAGTGCACGGCTACGTCGAAGTGCCCGACGCCGCCTACGATCTGGCGACGGCGGGCTGGGAAGTCATTTACCCGCACGTCTCCTACTTCGATACGTATTCGCTGTGCCGCATCTTCGCGCGCGCCGGTTGGTCGGTCGAGGCCGCCGGGCATTTATTCTCCGGCATGTTCACCTATGTCGAGGTCTCGGCAAACCGCTCCGGCGTGTCGCGCCGCCCTGCGGACCAAGCCGCCATCTTGCCGGCACTTGACGCGCGCGACCGCCAACTCGCGGCGATCCACGGCTTCAGCCAGCGTCACCAGACGAATCGCCAACAGTGGCGGTCGGCCATCGCCACAATGAACGCCCGAGACTGCCGCCCCGTTCTGTGGGGCGCCGGTTCGCGCGGCGTGCAGTTCCTGACACTGGCCGATGCACAACGCGGTCTCTGCGCGGTGGTCGACGTCAATCCGCGCAAATGGGGCCGATATCTTCCCGTCAGCGGGCATCGCGTTGACTGCCCCGAGAGTCTGGCCGGACTTCAGCCCCGCGCGGTGCTCATCACCAACCCGGCGTATGAGCCGGAGATCGCGCGCTCGCTGGCAGCCATGGGCGTCAATGCCGAGGTCTTGGTGGCCTGAAGACGTCTTCCGCACGCGCCAACCACTCAGACTGACAAGCCGGACGGGCGCGCACTGCCGACAGTGGCGAAAGTGTCTTGGGCACAAGTCATCCGGGCAAGCATCTGTCGCGCGCCAAGGCCCCCTTCACCCGTCCGACTTGGGAAGACCGGCCAGGCGGAGGAAGTTCTTCAGCAACACCTCCCCATCGCGATGCTCGGCGTCGTAGCGTTCGGGATGGAACTGCGTACCGTACAGCGGTTTTTCCTTGTGTCGCATCGCTTCTACGCGGCACTCGGCGGTGCTGGCCAGCACGTCAAACTCGGCCGGCAATGTGGTGACTTCGAAGGCGTGGAACTCGCGAATCATGAGCCTCTCGCCAAATCCGGCAAACAAGGGATCCTGGCGAACAACGTTCACGTTCATGAAGCCCCATTCCTTGAACAGGCCCGGGTGGTACTGCGGTCGTGGATCGGCCTCGCCCGGCTTCAGCTTGCGCATCGGACTGTATTTGCCGCCGTAGGCCATAGCGATCAGTTGGTGGCCGCCGCAGATGCCCAGGGTCGGGACCTGTACCTCGCGGATGATGGCAAATAGCTCATCATCCTGCTGCTTGCTGAGCGTCTTGGCGCGCGCCGTGATCACCAGGGCCTTGAGCTGCGGATGGGCGATTTCCTTGCGCGTGGCCTGTGTGTAGTGCAACAGGATGCACGGTACGCCAGCCAGCCGCTGCAGGTCCTTGCGGAACAACCGGTTCTTGTACTGCTCGGCTCCCTTCTTCGCCAGGTCGGCGGCCACGACCTCTGGATGCTCGGTGTCCAGCAGACAGATCACCGGTCCCGTGGCGCTGGTCAATGCCGCCGGACGGTCATGAATGGCCTCGATGGCCGGGAACTCGTCGGCTGCCGGCAGCACTGCGGGCACAAACAGCGCGATGCTCGCGGCAAAAATGGTCCTCAAGGCCAGCGGCCATCGCCTGATGAAGCCATCAAAGCTGCAATCGCACATCGACACGTTCCTGCCCTCGCCTTACCGGTCTTCGCGACACCCCTTACATGCACCCCATTGTAGCAACCGAGTATCGGGCTTGCCTGCGAAGGCAATGCGACCGCCGCAACCCCCTGCAAATACGGCAGTTACCAATATCGGAGACCTGCTCGCAAACCCCGAAATCGCGGCAAGCTGCAGCGGATGGCCAGACCGTAGGGCTTGAGTTATACTTGGGAAGTCCCCCACACATTTCCCCACCTTGGGCGGGTTACCTCCCGATTGGCCGTACCCCATGCAAAAGTCACTCGATCGCAAGCTCTCTCGGATTCTGTCTGACCCTTCGTGCAAAGAGTTCATCATTGCCGACGCCAAGGATGCCGATATGGCGTTCGGACTGAGCGCGCCCGGGCGCAGCCCGGAGTACTATGGCTCCGAAGCCCGCTTTCGCACCCTGTCCGAGTATCGCCAGCAGATGCGCGAGATCGTGGCCCAGGGGCTGGTCGACATCATGTTGATGAGCGCCAGTTCCAACGAGGTTCTCACCCTGCAAGAACGGCTGTTCGACAACAGCCACATCACGCCGGCGATTCGGGCCAATGACACGACGGACATCTGGCTGGCCAGCGGCAGCGGGCGCTACGCGTCGCAGGCGTCGCGTCCTTTCCGCACGGCGACGATCGACCACGCCCAGTGCGGCAAGGCCCAGTGCGAGCCCAACGAACGGCACCTCGGGGCGAACCTGGGGCTCTATTCGTGTACGTTCAACAACGACGTGGAGCTCGATCGGCCCACGCTGGAGGCGTATAAGGCCTTCCGCCTGGAGGCCGAGCAAAAAGGCTTCCAGCATTTCCTCGAGATCTTCGATCCCAACGCCTGCGGCGATCACGCCCCGCCGGATGTGGCGCGCTTCATCAACGACCATATCGTGCGATTGCTGGCCGGCGTGACCAGCCGCGGCCGGCCGCTGTTCCTGAAGATCGTGTACCACGGCCCGGCCGCCATGGAGGCCCTGGCTCGCTACGATTCGTCGCTGGTCGTGGGTATTCTCGGCGGCGGCGCCGGCACCACCTTCGACGCCTTCCACATGCTGTGGGAGGCCCGGAAATACGGGGCGCGCGTAGCGCTGTACGGGCGCAAGATCAACAATGCCGAGCATCAGTTGTCGTTCGTCAAGTACTTGCGCGCCATCGCCGACGATCAGATCGCTCCGGACGAGGCGGTCAAGGCCTATCATGGCGACCTGCAGAAGCTCAACATCCGGCCGCAGCGCGCCTTGGCCGACGACTTGCAGCGCACCGAGACCGCCTCGGCCTACAGTGGCGGTTCGAGCAAGCCCAGCCCGGCGGCACGCAGCGCCTCCAAGACCGCGGCGAAGACAGCCCCCACCGCCGGCCAGGACCCGGACTTCGCCAAGATGAGCCCGGCCGAGAAGGCCCAGTGGAACCTGGACCGCTGGAAGCGAATCATCGGCTAACTGAAACCTGATAGCTGATAGCTAAGACCAAGAGGGCGTGTTGCCACGAGCAACACGCCCTCTTTCGATTTCGACTCGTGGTTCTGCCGGAGCAGATGACACAATCTCTCACTGCCCCCTGACGCGCAACCTCAATGCATTTCCGTGGCCACTTCGCCGATGCCCTGGCGGTAGAAGTTGAACTGCACGTTGGGGTGATCGGCCAGCAACGACATGGGCACGGCCGCGTCGGGCAGCCTCTTGGAGATCATCAGCGTCGTCAATCGCATGCCGAACGGATTGTCGTGATTGCCGGCCTGCCAGATCGAAACCTTCTCCGCCTTCCAGGTCTCGACCGGCCCGACCGTCGCGGCGCAGGTCGGCACCAGCGACAGTTGCCCGCCACCCGAGGTCCGCGCGTTCTGCATCACGGTCATGGGATGCAGATCGGTGACGCGCGTGGCCAGCTTGCGCGCCTCTTCGGGCGTGGGGGGGGCGTCCTTGTACTTGCCCTTGCGGCGCGGCGGGTCGTTGAAGGCCCAGTGCTTCACGTCCCCCTGGCCGCCCTGCATCACCACGCAGCGGATCTGGTCGTAGGTCTTGCTGTAAGCCTTCAAGTCGCCGGTGGGGAAGTGCAGGTTCTCCTTCGGCATGCGCAGCTTGGACTGGATGCGATTGAAGCACAGGTCCATGTCGGCCTTGGCAAAGCTCAGCGGGTGCGTCGTGGGCACGGCCACGCCCTGCTCATCGACCCATTCGTCCATACCCCAAAAATGCGCATCGCGAATGTCCAACTGCAGCTCGTTCACCAGCCGCGCCACCAGCGGCAATTGCTCCGTGGGACCGATCGGCCCGCAGATCCCGGCCGGGTTGTCGGCCGTCGACTGCCGCCAGGCAGTGATGTATTCCAGGGCTTCCGCCATGTAGAAATCTTGCAGCGTGTCGTAGACCACGACCTTGAATCCGGGCCGTGAAAGCTTTTCGACCTGCTTGGCCGTGAGCTTGGCCGCGTCTTCCAAGATCGCCGGGTCGAGGGTCGTGTAATCCCACCAGTCGGGTGCGACTTTGCTGATCGGTCGGGCCATCGCTAGAACTCCTGATTGAGGTACGGTGATGATTGCGGCGGGGGATCGTCGTCAGTCAAGTGTCGGATCTCGGCGCTACGCGCGCTTGCCCAACAGTTCCGCCAGAAGGTCGTTGTGCGGATAGGCGTGGCCGCGGTGCTGCACAAAGGCTTCGGCGGCCGCCAGGCCGACTTCCTTGCCGCGCCGCGCCGCATGGCGCTTCATCGAGTCGATGTATTCGTCGGTGCCGTGATACGACCGCAGCCACTCGCGCTGGCTGGCGTGGCAGGCCAGCATCTGGGCCTTCTTGGCCATTTGCTGCGTGATGTCCACATAGGTCGTGGGCGTCACCAGGTTCCCCAAGGGATCGATGCCCTCCAGCGGATCGCAGTAGTACAGATACGGCACGCCCGTGCCTTCCTTCAGCGGAAAGGCCGAGATATTCGGCGTTCCGTGGATGAAGCTCGCCGCTCGGGCCAAGAGCGACGTCATCTCGTGGTCCATCATGTAGTCTTTCGCCGGGTGCGTGAACACCAGGCCCGGCGCGATCCGCCGGAACAGATCCGCCGCCTTGCGCACCGTTTCCTTGTCGTAAACCACCACGCCGTCGCGCTCGTCCAGGCAGTGATAGGTGCCGCCGATCAAGGCCGCCGCCGCGCGCGCCTCGGCCGTGCGCCGGGCGCTGATCGCCCAGCGGTCCTCGGTCATGGTGCCGCAGTCGCCCGGCGCGGCCGTGGCGATGTGGATCTCCCAGCCCAACTCGGCCAGGCGGATCAGGGTGCCGGTGCAGTAAAACTCCGCGTCGTCGGGATGGGCCATGAAGGCCAACGCAATCCGCCGTTGTGGTTCGCTCATAGTCGTGCCAGGAGAGGTGGAAAAGCGGATATCCGTCGAGCGGGCGGGACGTTCGACCCAATCCGCTCCAGTATACCCGTTCGGCCGCTGACTACAACGGGTGGGGATCGGGGCGATGCGGTTGACTCCGGTCCGGTCGCCCAACGACAATGGTTGCCGCCGGCCGGATCCCGATCGTCCCTGTTTTCACTGCCACTGGACGCCGGATGGAGAACCCGATGCGAGCCCCCTGTCTCTCGTCGCTGCTGGGCATCATGCTGTGTTGTGTCGTGTCGCCCCGACTCCTTGCCGACACCAAACCAACGCCGACGGCCGAAGACGCTTTTCGCGTGGTTCGGGCCTATGCCGATGCCATGCTCGAGCACGGCCGCGATCGCTACGGAGAGGTCCACTCACCCCTGTTTGCCGCAGGGCTCGATCGCCGCTCGTTCACGGTCTTCGACAAGTCGCCGCCCAACCTCCGCGACATCCGCTCGGGAGACCGGACCTACAACGGCGCGAATCCCATGCACGACGAGAACCTGCTGCAAATCCTGTATGTCTTGGCCGACCTGACCGGCGAGCCGCATTACGCACAGCAGGCCGACGCGGCCATCGCCTGGTTCTTCCAGCATTGCCAGAGCCCCAAGGGACTCATGGCGTGGGGTGAACACCAGGGCTGGGACTTTTTCAAAGACGCCCCCAGCGCGCCTGAGGGCCCGCACGAGTTCTACCGCCCCTGGGTCTTCTGGGACCGCAGTTACACCCTGGCGCCCGAGGCTTGCCATCGTTTTGCCCTGGGCCTCTGGCAACATCAGATCGGCGACCAGCGCAAAGGACTCTTTTCGCGCCACGCCATGAGCATCTGGGACGAAGACAAGAAGAGTTCACGCACGGGCTACGAGTTTCCACGGCACGGCGGCTTCTACATCGCCACTTGGGCCGCCGACTACCAGCGCACCCAGGATCCCGTGATGCTGCAGGCCATCCAGTCGCTGCTGGACGGATTCCTCGGGCGCCGCCACCCCACCACCGGCGCGATTCCGGCCCAGACCAGCCTGCCCGAGTTGATGTGGCCCCAAAGCAACCTCTCGCTGGCGATCGACCTCTGGAACTCCGCCGCGCAGGTGCCCAACCCTCTCGCCGACAGAATGCGCGACGCGGCCAGGCAAATCGACCTGGTGTTCTTGAAGATCAAGCACGAGCCGGGCCCGGGTGGCAAGGGCTTCGTCAAGGCCTGCCACACCTCGGACCTGACACCGGGCGACGCTCGGGCCGAGCAGGCCGGCAGCACCAAGCCCGCGCCCCAGACCAGTCCCAGCCAGGCGGGACGCCAAGCACAGGCGGGAGTACCCAGCGGCTCCGCAGCCAACTCCAAAGGGCTGCGTTGGCGTCCTTACACCGAAACCTGGGCCACCGGCTACGGAGTCTCCGTCCACGCGCAGATCGCCATGCTCTGCCTGACCCGCTACCGCCAGACGCCGGTGGAAGCCTATCGCAAGCTCTTTCTGGCCACCGCCGACACCTACCTCCAAGCCGAGCCGACCCTCAACCCCTCCAAGAATGAACAAGGCAAGACGATCACGCCAATCCTCTACCCGGGCGCGATTGGCGAGGTGCTCGCCCTGGAGACGGCCGCCTATCGCCTGACGGGCGAGGCCAAGTATCTGGTCCGTGCCGAGCATTTCGCGCGACTTGCCATGAACCTGTTCTTCCCGCCCGACTCGCCGCTGCCGCGCGTCGCCTCCGCGGCGAATCTGAACTGGTACGAATGTATCACGCGCGCCGACACGCTGGCCTTGGCCTTGCTGGACTTCTGGGCGGCACAGGCGCGCCCTGACATCACATTGGCCGTGCAATGGGTGGATCGCTAGAATGGTCTGCCGCGATTGCGGCCGCGGATGGCCGCCCCCTACCTTTGCCGACCAGTGACAGAGGATTCCGATGCTTGGTGGTGTGCCACACGTTTCCGTTCGTCAGACAGCCGTGTATTTCCCGGCCGCTCGCCCTGCGCGGTGCGTTATGGCCCTGGCGGCCCTGGCGTGGCTGTCTTGCTCCTCCAACGCCTCGGCCTGCTATGCCCTGATCGCGGGCAGCGGCGCCACGGCCGACGGATCGGTCCTGGTGGGCCACAATGAACAGAATAGCGGCCGGCGCACGCTCAACTTCCGCTGCGTCGCGCCGCGCAGTTTCCGCCGCAGGTGCTTTTACTGCTTGCGCCGCGGCAAGCACAGGACGCGACGCGATGCGTGCAACAGCCTTCTGCGAAAGGAACGCGGCGGGTGTCCACCACAGGTGGACCGCACGGCCGGCATGCTCTGGTCGCAATCGCCCGGAGTGGAATTCAGCGACGGCTATCTGAACGAGCATGGGGTGGCGATCACCAGCAATTCATGCCCCAGCCGCGAGGACGACTACGAGACACTCGTGGCGCGCGGCGAGATTCGCGCCGGAGGCATCGGCCACATGCTCCGCCGCCTGGTGGCACGCCAGGCGCGCAACGCGAGGCACGGCGTGGAATTGGCCGCACAACTGATCGAGCACCTGGGTTATCGAGGTTCGGGCCGGACCTACGTCATCGCCGATCCGCGCGAGGCCTGGCTGCTGGCCGTGGTTCGCGGACGGCGTTGGGCAGCGCAGCGCGTGCCCGACGACGCCGTCGTGCTGTTGCCCAACGTGTACGTGCTCGACACCCTGGACCTCGACGACGAAGACTGTTTCCGGGCTTCGCCGGACCTGGTTTCCTACGCTGTCGAGCGGGGCTGGTACGACCCCAGTGGCGGCGCGCCTTTTCGGTTCTGGCAAGTCTATGGCGCACCGCAGCCCAATCCGGTTGATCCGCGTCAGCGCCTGGGGCAGCAGTTGATCACGCGCGACGGCAGCGTCTGGCCAGACGACCAGCGACTGCCGTTGACCGTTCGCCCCGACCGCCCATTGACGGTGGCCGACGTGTGGCAGGTATTGCGTTGCGACGCTGACTTCGCACCCTTATGGACCTCTGCCTTGTTAATGAGGTCCGCATTGCCAATGATCGTTCCGCGGCCGCGGGAGCCCTGGATTCCAGCGGATAAGGCTGGAATCCGGACGGAATTGCGATCATTGACTGCGCCGGCATCAATAATGGCCCCGGCCGACCAACGGAAGGCCGGAAAAACCGGGCTCCCGCGACCAACCTACGGTCGGTGCCCGGCCCGCGGTTCATTCGCTATGGAGGCTTCAATCAGCACCGCGTTGACCCAGGAAGGGGCCGTGTTCCAGTTGCGCGGCAGCCTGCCGCCGGCCATCGGCTGCGTGTATTGGCGCGCCACGGCCGAGCCGGCCACAAGCGTCTTCACGCCCTGGTATCTGGGCATCGATCAGACACCGACCAGCTACAGCCGCGCGCTCGATTGGCCGACTGGCGCGGCTGAACCACTTGGCCAATCCGCGTGGTGGACCTTCAAGTCGCTACAAGACGCGGTGCGGCAGGATTCTCCCGTACGTCTGCCGCAGGTGCAGCCCACGTGGCAGGCGATGGAACAATCCATGCTGGCCGAACAACCGGCCCTGGACGCCGAAGCCTTGAGGCTCTGGAACCAAGATTCTGCCGCGGCCCGAGCGTTCCTCACGCGGCACTGTGCCGAGTTGGCGGAGAAGGCGATGGCCGAAGCGCGTTGCATGACCGCGCGCTTCGGCGATTCATGCCCGGGAACGCAAACGTAGGGCGTACCGAGCCGCAGGCGAGGCACGCCAAAGGGCCAAGCCGCGAGACGAGCGCCAAGGGCACGGACCTATGTGTCCCAGGAACAACAGCCATAGATCACGAGAACACGAAAGGGATGGCTCGCCTTCGGCATTTCGTGATCTGGCTTCCTGTGCCACCGGTGGGCACGAAACCGCAAGTGGCCCCGGAATTCACCCGTTGGCCCGGACGGCAGCGGATACCGCCGGCTGTCGAGCAGTTCTACCGCGATCGACCCGTCTCCGACCGAAATCGAGATGATGCGGGGGAACGTCGTGGTTCACTACCACCCCGATCGGTATCTGGCTGCCGGCGCCGTGCTGCGAAACAGCCCCTTCTCGCCGGAAGATGTGTCGCTGCTGCTGACCAGCGAAGCCAAGCAATTCCGCCTGACGACCAGTGAATACCGGTTCTTTTTGGAGGTCAAGCCGGGCGTGACGGGGTCAGCCGGCGCGGTCCAGCTCCGCAAAAGGGCCAAGGCCATCGCCGAGTCCTATCACGATCGAATCGTGTTGGAGCAGCAAGAAGTCACAGAAAAGTTGCGGCAGTCCAATAACCCGGGTAAAATGACTAAGGAAGAGATCGAGCGGGAGGTTGCGCGACAGCGTGGCGACATCGTACACAGGGCCTTGAGCGACATCGCCGACATGCGTGGGCTGCGGTACCGAAGGGAGCCTATCCATGAGAGGTGCCCCAGAATTGCGAATGATCTTTCCTGACGTAATCACTCCCCTGTGCCTGGATTGCGTCCACATGACATTCGGAACGCTGTGCTGCAAGGCGTTCCCCATGGGTATCCCGAAGCCGATTTTGTACAGCGAGGTCGACCACGACCAGCCTTATCCAGGCGATGGCGGAATCATGTTCGAGCCGGTCGAGGAGCACTTGCGAATCCTGGGAACCTGACGCCTCTTTTCGCGTTCCGTCGCCATTTGCGTCTCTCGTCGGTATTTTCTAAGGCGATGAGTACGCGCATCGCCAATCGCCGCCTGTCTACCGCCACAACCCACGCTTGGGCCCTCTCGGCTCCGGTTGATGAGCCCTTCGTTCTCTCCGATCAAGCCCAGCGGCTGTACCGCAAGGAACTGGGGACACCAAGCGGATACGCGTGATCATCCTGGCCATCCGCGGTTACACCGCTCCGGCGGTGGCAATGTCTCTTGGGCTTTCCCGCCGAGTCGTACAACGCTGGGTCCGGCGTTAAAATGACGAGGGACTTCCAGGATTGGAGGATCGTCGCGGCAATCAACAGGGCGGCCCTCTGACGCCCGAACAAGAGGCGGGCTTTCGGCAACGGATGAAAGCTGGCCTACGCCCGCGGACAAGGTGTGTTCTCTTCGCGGCGCCGATCCGCTGTTTCCGGTGGTCGCGGATGTCTCCACGACCGTGACCAAATGAACTGTGGCGATGAACTTCTTGATTGCTTCCAATTTGCGGTGGGGACAACCTTATTGACGCGGACGTCGCCCCCCTGTCACAAAACGCCCGTTTCTTGGCGGCCTCCGAGAGAGGGGCGATCAATCTACTGCACCTTGTTATTGGATCCACCACGGTCAAATACGCTCTCGCCCTCCCTCATCGGCATTAAGCGGTACTCAAAGCCCATCTTTACGATCAACGATTTGAGTAACTGAAAGTCATCGAAAGAGTCCGGCCAGACGACAACTGTCAGGTAATGCCTACGCGAGTCGAATTGCAGGAGGCGCGAACGCAGGTTGTCAGTATTCTTTGCCGTAATGATGGTTCCAGCGTAAGGCTTGGGGGTCGTCAGGAGGTGTGAACCTTTGTCCTGTAACACCAGAAAGTCTTCAGTGTTTACACTTACGGGCGAGCCGAGACTGTTGTATCGATGCCACACGTAAATCCGGCCATAACGGACGATCACTCCTCTTTCGTTCTTAAGGCTCATTCGCAGCCGGGGTAACTGCAGGTCTTGTGTGCGCGCGTCTAGCTGGTCCTCGACCTCACGGCGCACCGCTTCGAGCGCGCTCCGGGCCGCCCGCAGATCGCGCTGTGTTTGCGCGTCCTGTGCGGCCTTGCCTTCCCGATCCGCACGGATCTGATCCAATTCGCGTTGAAGGTGCATTTTGCGAACCCGCAGATCCTTGTATGTTCGTTCCAGACTCGCGGCTTGCTGCAGCATCGCAATCTTTTCGGGATGCGCGTAAGACTTAGCAAAGACTGCCTGTTGCGAAAGAGCCTGCTCCAGGGCGTTCCTTTCGCTGGAAAGCTGAGCCATGCGCTCTTGCAGGAGGAGCGACTCGGTAGGGCTGGCCTGGACCTGGTGGACTTCAAAGCGGCTCGTGTTCCGGAGCAGCACACACACGAGGATTGCGAGGAACAGGACACCTCCAAAGGTGTTGCAGATTGTGTCCAACAGAAGTTCCAGACTACTTGTGGATGGGCCGCTCCGGCGAATCATGGCACGGCCTCCGCACCGGGGGGCACCAACCGACGATCTTCCCCGAGGACGTCGTAGCCCATCCCCGCGTGAGTGGCTTCCAGGATCTTTCGCAAGGGTGCATATTCGTCAGCGCCCGAGGGCCGGATCAGGAGGAGGAAGTAGCTTTGATCACCGCCCTGCGCCTGGGCCCAGACCTGGAACTGTTGATGCCGCAACAGGGCAGGGCCTTTGAAGGAGGCTCCCTCCAGACCGGGACGCAGGGGGATGGTCTGGATGCGGTCGGCGGTCGCATCCACGATCCAGGCGCGGTTAGGGATCTGGTCGTTGGCGCGAAATACTAGCCAGTCCTCGCTCTTGATGGTTTCGGCCTTTCTGCGATACTCGGCAAGCTTCTGCTGGAGATGCTTCAGTTCGGCCTGGTTTGCTGCACGGCGGCGGTCCTCTTCCGGAGTGGGTGAATGCTTTGCATTGGCATCGTCCAGGGCCGAGGCAAGCTTGTTCACATCCTCGGCCAAGCCCATAGCTTGGCGATCTCGGTCGTTCACTTCGGAACGCAACTCGTTAACGGATTTCTGGGCCAGGGCGCGGATCGGTCGCGATTGATCGTCCAGTGTAGTCTGTAGAGACTGAACCTCTTGCTGCATGTCGGCGACAGCCTGGCGAAGTCCGGTCACGTCCTCCTGTTTGGGCTCAAGTCCCTCGGAGAAAGACGGCGTACGGCAAGATAATTCATAAGCGAGCATCAAGGTCACCAGGACGAAGATGCCAGTCACGGAGGTGATAATGTCCTGGAAGGAGAAGAGCGTAAACGGCGATTGGGCCCGGCCGCGACGCACCATGTCATTCGCCATCCTGCTCGAAAGGCATGATTCGCAGGCGGTTCACCACGTTCCGAATACAGTACTCCCCGCATTCGTCCAGAAACTCCTCTTCCGCCTTCTTGAGTATGGTCATCAGGAGTTGGATTGCAAGGGCAGCGACAAGGGCAGCCAGAGTGGTCTCAAATGCGGTGGATAGACCGGCCGTTACGCCACGAAGCGCACCCGAAACCTCCGAAACCCCTTTCGTCGTGCCCAACACTCCGCTGAACTCGCCAATGGCCGTCGACAACCCAAGAACGGTCCCGATGAACCCCAGAACCGGGATCGCCCACACGAAACCCTGTACAATCGCATAGCTGGTTTCCATTGAACTCTCTTCCTGACTGGCCTGCGAGCGAAGGATGTCATCGACATCCGCCACGCGTCCCAGGTTTCGCAGATTGGACAGGGCGATGAGGATGCGGTTGTACAACAGGAACTGGCGCGGGTCATCGGCGATCAGCATGATCTGCTGTACCACCTGATCGACCGTGGCGGACGAGAGAACGAACTCCGACACCTCGGGCACGACGCTGTAATTCAACGCCTTGCGCTGCAAGAACAGCTTCTGAGATTTGATCAACAGAATCATCAAGGCCCAGGCAGAGAGGAAAACTGTGGCGTGTTGTGTCGGGCCGCGTTGTGTGAACATATCGCCCAGGTAGGTCCCGGATAGGGGGATCATTGCCGCGTAGAAAGCAATCGTACCCAGCAGGGCACCTATAAAAGTGAACAAACCGTTGACCCGAGTGAACCTGCCCCCGCGGAACCCGAATCGCTGCTCAAGGTCGCGGCGATTCCAACTGAGAGGCGGCGTCTTGCCTGACGGTGAATACTGAATTACCAAGGAAAACTGACTCCTGTCGAGATGATCACGATGATGCCGAGCAACAAGAGCGTCAGGCAGACGATGAATACCACAGCCAGATAAATCCAGAAGTGGCAGAGGACTTCTAACGCTTTTTCCAGAACAATGGACGCATGACTGTGCTGCAGGCGATAGAGATAGCTGGCATAACTGGCCAGATACATCCCAGCCACGGCGGCGACTACAGCCTCGATGAGACTGAATAAGCCCGACGCCACGACCGGCGACAGGTGCAGGTGTGCTCCCCGAATCAGCATGCCCATGCCGCCGAAGAGCAAGAGTGCGGCCATCACAAAGGCGGTGATGGCCAGAAACAAGACCCAGGGTCGCGCCGCAACTGCAACCCGACAAAGGCTCACAGGAATCTGGTCTGTGGATGTCGACAAGCCTTCGCTCTTGCGTGGCTCCGCCACTTGGATATGGACTACAGTTGCCAACTCGGGGACATGCTTGGCCGGCAGCCAAGCGGGCATGTGTTCGCCCCAAATCATGTCATCCGAATCCAATTGCCCCGTCGCTAGAAGCTGTTGAAGCGTCGCCAGATCAATGGGCCCGTGCTCCGTGCCATGGAGATTGTAGAACCACTTCCGGCTAGGCGGCGCGCTGGGTGAGGCCACGCGCATCTCTGCTGGAACGGGTTGCGCCTGGGCCGCAACCGCGACCGACTCGGCCTCCCCCCCAGGACGTTCTGCGGCACGGGCGAACAGGTCAGGGAAATTCGCAGCTCGCGACCACGTTACGCCGTCCGGTGAAATCTCGTGCATTCGGCTAAGCTGTCCTCGTCGGGCCAGTGCCTGGAGCTTCTCTTGATCGTAGGGGCCCAAGACGGTGCCGCGGATTCGGATGTAGAACTGGACGTCGCTCAAGATCGAACTCCTTTCGGTCAACCCTTCTTAAAACTGATTTTGCGAACCCCGGTAGATTCGGTTTGGCTCGGCCAGGCATCTGGCCGGTGCGGTTCCGAGGTCGGTTGCTAACGCAGGCCTGCCACCGTCGCTTCCGTGATCAGAAATAGAGGGCGTCCTTCCACCATTGCACCCAATTCGTCCGCGCGAATGACGGCAAGCCCCCCCTCCAGTTGTCCCACATCGACGATCTCCGCCATGTTTTTCTCGCTTCCTCGGCGGACCACGATAAGCTTCCCTGTGATCCCGCCGAGATTTTCTGCAGGTGCGGCACAGGTCCATTGTCCTTCGCTTCCCCGCTTCAGCCAGCCCACCCAACGCCAGTCTGGCAGTTGCACTTGTCGGAGGCTTTGCCACTCGGCTGATGCAGCCTTGCGCGCCGCATCGAAATCGGGAAGCAAGCGGAGTTCCCCGATGGCCCTCACTCGACTGCTGCGACCGTCGGCATCCTCAGGGTCGACCCAATTGGTAAAGGGGCTGATCTCCGACCTCTCCAGTAATGACAGATGTTCGCCGTAGCCGGTCGCCAGACAATGGCTTCCGGCGCAAGCGGTCTTGAGCGTTTCTCGCAATAGCCGAAGCTTAAGAACCGGATCAACGCCCCCTGCCGCTTGGTCCACCACAGGCGCGCGGATGGTGTCGATCATTGTCAGGAAGGAGGATTCCCAAGTGTCTTCACGCAACGTGCTAAGGGTCCGGTTCAGTTTCTCGGACAAAATAGCTTGAGGCGAGCGACCGGCGTATCGGACCTGTTTGTTTTTCACAACGGCCGTTCTCGCCTTCATGTTAAAGGCAATAATGTATTCAAACGACGGTTTTTCAGGGGGGCTGAAGTAATACCTCGTTCCGTCAGCATACTCGCGCATCCCCACCTCGGCCACCAGCGGATCGCTAAGCAACTTGCGGAGACCGGCCACCAGCGATCCGTCAGCTTGGCGGTGGATGGCCTCAAGGTGCGGGACAATCTGACCAGCGACCGAAGAACCCGGCAACTCGCCATGTTCTTTCAGAGCCATAGAGAGACGCTTGAGAATCGCCCCCGCCGCTTCAGATGTCAGCGTGCGGAGATCCACACTCCGCCAATCTTCAGCCAGTGATTGCCATTCCAAGGCCGCCACCCACAAGGACTCCTCCTCCAGTGCCCGCTCGAAATCCTGGGACCGCAAGGAATCGGGGAAATCTCTCCTGAAGCGTTCCAGTTCCTTTCGATATGCGTCGACCCTGCTTCTGTCAGCCCGCTTGGCGTCGCCTACAACCGCCGTCAGATCCCGGCAGTGGCGATCCTCGATCATTTGCCCTTGAATATTGTCTTCCACGCTCCCCAGCCGCGCGCGCAACGGTTTGATCTGCTCTTTCAGTGCAAAGCTGATTCGAGCACGATTCTCGACTGCCGTCACCTCGCCTTTCAACGTCTGGATAGCGTTCAACCGCTCCTCGCCGTTTGTCGTCGGTCGCTTCTCCAACTCGTTCACCTTCTCGGTCAACTGCGCCAGATCGTTACGGAAGACCATGTCACGATGACGTTGCCTCTCTGCTCGCAATTGGGAGGCCTTCGTCTGGAGTTCGAGAATCTTTGTCTTGTGCTGGGCCGTACGGGCCAGTGTTTCGAGGCTCGCGATCGCCCCCGTAAGTTCCTCATCGGCTTTCTGGTCGCCGGCCAATGGGTCCAGCGTCGTCAAGACCTCCAGGCACCGCACGGTCAGACCAACCGCGGCAGCAAAAACTTCCTCAGCCTCGATTGACCGTTTCACTTCGCTTCGTATGGCCGCCCTGATCTCTGCAATCTGAGGTGCGCTAGCCACGGAAGGTGATGCGCCCTCCAAGTGCCCCAGGTACTCCTGCGCTGCGACGAAGTCCTTGTCCTTCAATTGCTGCTGAAGGGCCTCCACTGCGGCCGTCACTCGCGAGGCGTGCAACTGATTAGAAATGATCCACCCGACCAGTCCCGCCACCAGGATTGTGGCACTCACAATCGCCGTAATGATCAGCCGACTGCGCCGAGAAGAGGCCAATTGCAGACTTTCGAGTCGGTTCTGATATCGAGCCAGAAGCGGGGCTGGAAACTCGTAGCCGTCGTGGATCGCGGCGTGGTAGAGTCGTTCCAGCTTGGCTTGCGATTGCCCCTTATCCAGAGCGCGTTCCAGGGCCGCAATTGCTTCCCGCTGCTTTTGTTGCTCCTGCTGACGCCGATCCTCCTCCGCGAGCCACTCCAGGGCTGGGGCGGCCTTCTGAATTAGAACGTCGTCGGATGCCAAGTGGGCTGTCGGAAGCAGACTCTCCCACTCCTGACGCGCGAGTCGCCCGGCTTCAACGTCAAAGATCGAGAACGCCGCGTTCAATTCGAGCTCCAGATCCCGCAACCGGCGGCGGCTAAATCGTCGCCGGACCGCCTCGTGTGCCTCACCGAGCAAGCGCCTGAGGCTGGGCGGGGGAATCTCCGACCAGGGCTCCCGGCCTAGTTCCTCGCACAAGCTCGTCAGCTTCGGTAAGTCATCGTGGGCTTTGGCATCGATGGCCTCTTGTTGAATCTGCTTGTAACGTTCCCGCTCGAATGTCAGCAGGTCGTCGCGCCAGACGAGATTATTGGGGTCCAGCGTGGCCAGATCACGCAGCGTGCGCAGACGCAACAGCAATGGGCTCCGGCCCAAGGCCATCAACCGATGCCGACGGAGCAAGGCTGCCAAGGGCTGCTCCAAGGCGTAGGCCTCGTTCAATTCAGCCGCCACGTCCATCAGCAGCGACGAAGGCGGCATGATTCCATAATGTCCCAAAAACGAGCTCCACTGATCGCGCTCCGGTACATCGAGCGAGGCCACCACCTCCAGGAGATTGGGCTCGATCTCGCAAAGCTGGATAGCCTCGCTGCGCAGCCCGCGGCTCAGTAGACTTCCACAGCGTCGTAGCCGCTCGTTGACCTCGTCGCAGGCGGCCGCGTAGTCGGCCACGGCCGACCGGAGCAGATCAATGCCGTCGGCATTGGCCTGGTAGAGTGAGCTCCGCAAGTTGTCCACGATCCGTTGATAGTCGAGCATGGTGTTCTTTATGCTTATTGCTTTTTCTTGCCCGAAGTCTGGGTGCCGTCGCTCGAGTCAGGTTCTTGCGCTTCCACGAGGGTTACTTCGGAGTGAGGAAGCTTGAAGTAGACGCGATAAGGGAGTGTCGTATCGGCAAGGAGGTTCACGAGACGCTCAATGGAGGTCGCCTCAGTCAGCTCGAGTTCCTTTTCCTTCCGAAGTTCTGTCGCCTTACGGAGCTGTTCACGCATATTCTTCTCATCGCCCGTCGCGCTTTGGTCGACAGCTTTTTGCGCGACAGTTACATCCGTCTTGGCGGCCGCGACAGCTTCCTTGGCACGCTTTACGTTAGATTCGGCATCTTTCGTAGTGAGTTTCTTTGACGGTTGAAGTCCATCCTTTATGCCATGATACTTGGCGACAATCTCCGGTGGCTTTTTGGTCGGCCTGAATTCTAGCTTGAATTCAGCATGCAACGCGCTCGATTCTTGAGCTCTAAATTTAAGAAAATATGAATGTGTTGTTTTGGGGTCCTTCTCTGAAGCAAGAAGGAGCTTACCTCCCTTGGGTGTCAAGGGTTCAATCATCAGGGGAAGAGTAGACAGCTCGGCAAGAGTACGAAGTTCCTCGTGCTTTGAATTGTTGACTAGACTTCCAATGCTAAAGGGCTCCTCCTCACGTATAGCTCGCAGTTGTACATGCTTCTTCGCCGAACTATCTGTCTCGGAGAAGATCAGTACGCAATTGATCAAGTGGCCTGCCTGAGGGGATGTATCTTCCCATGTGAAGTGAATCCCCCGGGCAGAGAATTCGAGTACCGCGATGGGTATGCTTTGGGCACTACAGTTAAGGTTGAACTGATACTCAACTTGGTCCGCAGGGCGGACTAATGGCTTCATCTTGCACGAACAGCCACCGGGGAACACGGACTCGTTGCTATCTAGATCGCATTCCGTTTCTTGAGCAACTCTGGAGAAGTCACCGGGGAGGATTTTCTGCCGCTTGCCTTTGTCTTTGGTGGCGCTCGCCAGATCCAGGAACTTCGGAAGAGCGTCCAGCGGAGATGACAACTTCGTGAGGGGTTGATTTGGCGTTGGTTTCCCAGGATCATTGTGTGGGGTTTCAGCGGCAGTCGACGGGACCTGCGTTGTCTCCGGGATGGCCTGCGAATTCGTCCCTTTCTCTTCTGGAACACTGGGCGTCGCGAGGGCCTCGCCTCTGCTTTTTGAGGAAGACGTCTCTCGCGGTTGCGGGAGGTCAGATTCACCAGTCCGGGCAGTGCTATCTTTAGCTGGGGCGTCGGAACTTGGGGCCTTTGGCTCTTCAACCGTGGATGAAGTGTCCGCGGTTTTCGACGATCGAGGCTCCTCCTTATCTGCAGAACTGCCGCCAACAGACCTGTCTGTGCCTTCCGCTCTTTCACCCAGCGAGGCACTTTCGCCCGTTGGCTCAGCAACAGAAACGGCGACCGCTTCTCCTGTTAGCCGGGGTTCTGCTCGCATTATGATCCACAGGGCCGTGGTCACAAACGCGATCAAGAGCACCGCGGCTGTCGCACCCAATACGATCCAAGGCCAAACGCGTTTCCGCTTGGCGCCCATCCCCATACGGATGTGCGGCGGAACCGGACCAGCCGACAACGGCGGCGGCGCTAGAGCGAACGGGTCCGACTCGGCCAAAAGGGCGTAGGTGTCGGCGGAGCCCCCGGCCGATTCCCGCAACACTTGTTCCAATTGTCGGTCATCGGCCATCACGGCGCCGGTCGCCGGTCTGGCCGCGGGCTGCGACGGAACGACACCGGTTCGGGCTGCCTCGGCGTAAGATCCGTTGGTGGCCGGACCCAAAGGTTGCGTCAGGTCGATCATGAGGGTCTGGGGCGAACGGCGGGCAGATACCGCCTCGGGGCTCCCTTCGACAACGCATCGCCACTGGCAGTCAACCCCGGCCGGCAATCGCGTGAAGTACGTGCTGAAAGACACGTTCCACCGTATGCTACTTGGCAGAAGGGCCAAGGACTCCGTCAGCAAAGGTAGCAGGTCCATTCCCGGGCGAAAGATCAGGTAGACGATACGGTTGCTGCGGTCCATAGCCGTCTCGGCCAGCACGCCACCCCAGCCCGCATCGCCGGTCTGCCGCTGCCAGGCGGTGCAGACCGTCGCCTGACATTCCAACGGAGGAACGCTGCGTCCAGCGGGGATGATTCGCACCTGGTTATCCCATTGGGTCTCCATGAAGCCGGGTGAGGCCAGAAGCAGGGCGGGGCCGGCCGGCGAGAGTTCGGCCACATCGAGCACCACGTGATGCGCAATCTTGTTGGTTCGTTGGCTGTAGTCCAGCCCAGCGTCGGCGATCCGCGACAACACGTGGCAGCGCCGACCACCCACGGTCAGGCGCAAGTGCGAATAGACCACTGGGTTGAACCGTGCTTGGGCGTCCTGTGGCGAGTAGACATGCCGATAGCCGCTGAGCGACTCCAGTCGGTCGGCCAGATTCGTGGCCATGCCCTGGGTGCTGACGACCGTGCAAAAGCCTCGGCTTCCCGGCTTCAATCCGCGGTGGGCGGAAGTGTAAAGGAGTTCCTGGCTCACGCTGTATCCTCGGTTGCCGAGTATATTCCCAATCGTTATCAACGAAAGCCCGAGACCCGCGGCACCGGAGGATGCAACGACGTGTTCGTCTGCTGTCCGTCGCCGTGGCGGCGATCCTCGGTCGATCGTTGGGATTTCGTGCGGTAGACCAGTCCCGGCATCCATCGGGCCATGATATAGAGGAGGGGAACCTCGACCCACTGCGGATATATGTCCCGGGGCCGGAAGCCGAAGGCACCCGTCCCCGGGTCCACGACGGGGCTGCAACCGGTGGCGCTCACCGGCAAGTAAATTACTTCCTGTGCGAATCCTTCGGCGGCGGCGACAATCTCCGGCGAGAGTTGCCGCAGTAGATCGCGTACCCGATGCGACATTTCGTCTACCACGTGCCGATTGACCCCACACAATCCGCCCGAGGAAGTGGGAACCCAAGGTACCGGCAGTCCCCATCCGTCAAGAAGCCTCGACCATGAATCGAACTTCGTGACCACGATAATCAAAGGGCGGTTGTGCCGTTCTTGCTGCGCCAGGCCTGAATAGCGCCGCACGCGCTGCGCCGCCTCGGTGAGAATCGTCTCCTGACGCACCGGATGCTCTCGATCCAATTGCTTGGCCCGCTCCATCATCTGCGGATCGTGGCTTCTTCCGGCACAGGCATGCCGAAAGCGCATGTCCTGAGTGGGATCGAACAGGAAAAGCAGTGCCTCCGACAAGGCGAGGTGACGAGTCACAGGATTAGTAGCCGTGTCTTCTCCGGGTAGGAAGCTCTCACCGGCATTGTCGTAAAGGCATAATGCACGGGAAACATAAGCCGCGTCAGCCGCCGATGGATGCTGCTTCAGTGGCGTGATGGTAAACAAGAATGGCTTCGGATAGTTTACGGCCTGATCGCCGTAGAGCACCGTGTCGTACAGATCGCCGTGGGTCTGCGTCTTCTCGATGGCCACCGGCGTGTCCTGATCCAGATTGAGGAATTGGAGCGATTCGTACTCGTGCAAGCGGTGGTTGAGGGCAGCGTCGGCATCGGCGAAGCTGAGGGCAAAACGTTGGGCCAATTCGTGGCGGAGCCGGAAAGTCATGGCCGCCAGAAAGTACGACTTGCCCGAGGCGGGGGCCCCAAGAATCGACAGAAAGAAGGGCGGCATTTCAAACAAGGCCCTCGGGATCGGCAAGTGGCACTTGGGACAGGCCAATCCATGACAGGGAAATCCCCGCTCGTCAATCGCCGCGCCGGCCAAATTAAAACGCGTCGGCAGAAACCGCCGAGGTTGGTCCTGCCCCAACCGCGGATCGCCGATCAGATCCGGGTGCTGAGCGATCCACAGCGACGTCTCCGGCGAAAACGTCTCCCAACAGTGCGGACAGTGAACGCGGACTTGAAGGGGGACGGAAATGCCGTACTTGGCAGGATCAAGAATGCCCATGGTGAGTGCCCGCTTGAGGTAATTCGGAGATTATCGAGCTTCGAGAGGAGTGTGCGTGTCGAGGTGATGATATGTCTCGTTCGCCGTCTCTCCATACTGCTTGACGCTTTGCAGAAGTGCGGCAGCCATAGCTTGGCATTGCGGATCGTGGCCTTCATATTGATGGACCGCTTGCCACGCCGCTAGGGCATCCCGGCACGCTCGCGGATGATCCCCGCGACTGGCGGCGGACTCGGCCGAAGCGATCAAGGACTTCGCTTTCTCCACCACCCGTGCGGCATTCCCAGCGGCACTAGCAGACTGATTCACGGCTGGCGTTCGGCTAGACGACTCAACGCCGCCAGGCAGTCCTCCGCTACCCGAGACTTCTCTTCTGTTGCCCTGGCCACTTCGTTTGTCACCGTCTTCCGCAGAAGCAGAGACTGATTCACCCGTGTTCGCAGCAGGAACCTTGTCTACTTTGTCGCCTGAACTCTTCCCGCAATGTTCTGGGTTCTCGCCATTTCGCACCGGACCACAAGCGGCCGATTTCTCTTGCTTGACATCGTTTGCAGCGGTTGCCGGGAGTGTCGTCGATTCGCGGACCGCCTCCTTCACCGATTTCGTTGCCTCATTCTTTACGGTCTCCAATGGTTCACTCAGGCTAGCCTGGGGCTTCATAGCGAGCCACAGCATACCAGCCATAATGATCACCAGACCGATCGCTGCGAAAACCAATGCCCTGTGGAAGCTGCTTTCACCCTCGTGCACAAGTTGCCTCCTTGAGCCCCATGTCTGCCAAGAACCGGTGTTTGCTCATTTCGTAGCAGGTCTTAACGCAGCCCCCTCGTTGGTTCTACACATGGACGGCATCAGGCCCAATATAACACCCCAACCAGAGCATTTCCACCCTCACTACCACCTCGCACCCCCCCAGGTTTAGCGAGAACATCACGCTCCAATACCAATTCAACGCTGTACGGTCGTCCACCCAGGAGTCTTCCCTGCTTGCGATAGGCACCCAGCCGGCGGCGCGCATGATACGGGCGAGTGATGAATCGTGGGCCATGCGTGGCGAGAAACACACTCGGACCGCGATCTCTACGCCGCGGTCGCCTCGAAATACCTAAGAATGTGCAGAGGTACTCTGAGAAGCCGAAATCCGCCAGACGCTAAAAGAGAAAGCTGCGTCACATCTACCAGTCGTCGATCTTTCGAGCCACCGGATTCCAGGCTCGCGCAGACGCACGCCATGCGGTGGCACGTGGCGCACATTACGGTGGGGCGCGCGCCTTTGTACCAAGGCTGTTTCAAGAACTTTCCGGTCCAGGAGGACGAGCACTTCTTCACGGCCTGTCGCTACGTCGAGCGGAACGCGCTTACGGCGCAGGTGGTCCAGCGTGCCGAGGATTGGCGGTGGGGGAGTCTCGGGGCGCGCCGTCGCGGCAACCCGCAGTTGAAGGGAATCCTGAGCGACTGGCCGCGGGAGCGTCCGCGGAACTGGGCGGCGGTCAATACGCCGATGACAGCCAAGGAAGCGGAACGCTTTCAGCTATGCCTGGCAAGGAACCGGCCCTACGGGAGGAACGCTGGCAGGGCAAGCAGGCTCCACGTGTAGTTGCTCATGACCTTGCCCCGTGGTTCGGGACTACGTCGATATTCAGGTCCACCTGTCCCGGGTGATCCAGGCCCAAAGCGTCCAGTGTTTGCATCAGCCCCGCCACGGCCAGTTGCACTGCGTGGTAGGACTCGGAAAAGCCGTTCAAGACAGTTCGCCCTCCTAGAACTTGTACCTTGAGTGCCTGAACGCGGCCGTTTGTGCGCGCAGCGATCGCGCGGACCAGGTGCGCCTCCAGATCGCTGGCAGTCATGGGAGTGTGCGGGCCGGCACCGGATTCGTCTGCCGGGGCCGAATGGGTTGCCATCGCGTGGGCCTCAGCAGAAACCTCGCCGTTGCCATTGCCGTTGACTTTGGCAGCCTGGTCCTTCTCGCTCTGGAAATGCCGGTGCTGTGTTGGGCGCACGCCCACCGTGCATGACCGATTGCTCTCCATGGACGCGCTTTCCATGACCACCCCCTTCGGGCCTTTGCTGCCTGGCCTCTTTTGCTCTAAAATCCGTTCGGGCACCGGACTCTTCGGTGACCTCTTGCTATCGGTGAGCCTGCACTGTCATTGGAGAAACAAAACCCTCTGGCGGGAAGCCGGCCCAATCACGGATTTCCATGGCGACCATCATCACCGCAATCAGCCCGACGAGTGTCACCAACTGCGCAAAGCCACGGGGTTCCACCGGCAGCAAGTACCTAATCGGGCTGTTGGCCCACGCTGGCCGATGCTCGTCGTACAACTCGCACAGGCCGTCGATCAGCATTACCACACAGTGCAGGAGCAAGGCGGTGAGAACCACACCCCACACCCACGGAATGTGCGCGGAGCCTATCGGATATTGGAGCAATAACAACATCCCGCCCAGCAAAACGAAGAGCGTCACCTTGCAACGGATCACTCGTCTGCCGCCGCGTGCTTCGTTTCTCGATACGCTTGCATTCGGAGGGCTCATCTGGGTTTTTCTCGTTAGGGCCGCCTGTGCGAGGGAACGGGGTTAGTGCAATCCTGCCGGGTCCTCTTCACGGTCCACCTCTGGCTTCGTCGCTTGAGTGATCCGATGATGGATTTCCTTTCGATGCACCGGGGTTTCCGAGGGCGCCGAGACGCCCAGTCGGACCTTCTTGCCGCTGATTCCCAATACGGAAATCGTGATGTCGCCATTGTTCACCACGATTTCCTCTCCAGCTTTGCGACTCAGAACAAGCATTGTGTTGCCTCCGTTCAAACAGGGTACACCGTAAGCGGCTTCGCCGCTGGGGAGAAGCCTCCCAACACACAGTCCCTGGAGGGTGTCCGGGCGGCGGCAAGAGGCGCTCGCTGTGACGCGCGCTCCAGCGACAGGGCAAGCCGGTCGCTGCAAGCACTTGCCGCAAAACACTCCCGGACACCCTCGTCCGACCAAAAGCTCTTCGATCTGTTCACAATTCTTCCGACTCGAGACCTGGCGTGTTCGGTTCCTTCGGTTGCTTGCCGCTCATGGCCGGTTCGCAAGGGCCGGCCATAGACACGCCCGGGCACCGTCTCTTGCGGCGCCTTCGCTCCACCGCTCGCGCCACGCCCCGCTCAACGCTTTCGGCGGCGCGGGACGCCGCCTCCTCCAAGTCATCGGCGCGGGCTTCGCGCACGACG
>CALARR010000420.1 GCA_937889015.1 uncultured Planctomycetales bacterium
GGGATTGGGGGATTCGAGGCGTTCAGGATCAGACGTTTATGGCCCAGGACCGCATGAGTCTTCGCGAACAGGCGTACCGGTTTCTGCACGGCAAGATTGCCTCTGGCTCACTGCCGGCCGGCAGCCTGGTTTCCGAGTTGTCGTTGGCCAAGGAGTTGGGCATCAGCCGCACGCCGGTGCGCGAGGCGATTGGCCGGCTGATTTCGGAAGGCCTGGTCGAGCAGATTCCGCGCCATGGGACGATCGTGCGCAACCCGGATCGGCGCGACCTGGCCGAGTTGTACGAGGTGCGCGAGGCCCTGGAAAGCTATGCGGCGGCGGAAGCGGCGCGGCGGATTGGGGCCGAGGACCTGAAGCTCCTGGATGAGCTGCTGGCGCGGATGCGGGAACTGGCACGCGAGGTGCGCCAGTCGGGAGCAACGGTCCTCACCGGGCCGGCCCTGCAGCAATTCCTGGCGGCTGACATGGGATTTCACAGCGTATTGATCCGGGCCACGGGCAACCGGCGGATCACACGAATCATCGCCGAGATGGGCGTGATGGTGCGGATTTTCGGATTCCAGCGTCAGGCCCACACGCCGGGGATCGTAACGCGGACCTGCCGCTTCCACGCCCAGGTGTTGAAGGCCGTTCGGTGCGGCGATGCGGATCTCGCGCGGCGGTGGATGGTGCGACACTTGCGGACCAGCAAGCGCCAGGCGTTGGAAGCCCTGGACATTGAACGGCGCGTGGCGGAGGGGTGGGTCGTGCCGCTGGCCTACGACCTGCCCGACGCGGGTTTCGACGCCCCGCCGCCAGAAGCGAGCAGGCTTTCCCCGCCGCCGGAAGCCGATCCCGGGGAGGACCAACCATGATGGGCCGCGGATGGATGGCAGCGATCTGCTTGACGGCCGCAGGGATTGCCGGCCCGGGCCTGGGGGAGACCAGCGGCGCGGGGGCGAGCCGACCGAACATCGTGCTGATCCTGGCAGACGATCTGGGATATGGCGACCTGGGATGTTACGGCCAGCAGCGCATTTTGACGCCGAACCTCGATCGTCTGGCGACGGAGGGGACGCGGTTCACCCAGGTGTACGCCGGCTCGACGGTCTGCGCTCCGTCGCGTTGCTGCCTGATGACCGGCATGCACACCGGACATGCGCGGATTCGCGACAACATTCCGCACGGGATCTTTCTGCGATCCGCGGACGTGACGATCGCCGAGGTGCTCAAGCAGGGCGGCTACCGCACCGGCGCGGTGGGCAAGTGGGGCCTCGGAATCCACGGCTCAGAAGGCAAGCCCAACGACCAGGGGTTCGATGATTGGTTTGGGCACGTGGACCAGGACCAAGCGCACTACTACTATCCCGACCACCTGTGGGACAACGACCGCGTGGTGTTGCTGCCCGGCAATCGCGGCGAGCAGAAGAAACAGTACACGCACGACCTGTTCACCGAGCGGGCCCTGCGGTTCCTGGACGAGTCGCGGCAGCCCTTCTTCCTGTACGTGGCCTACACGCTTCCGCACTGGTCGGACTATCCGCTGAAGTCCGACGAGTCGCAGATCGTCCCCAGCGACGAGCCCTATTGCGACCGCGACTGGCCACAGGTGGAAAAGAACTATGCGGCCATGGTCACTCGCATGGACCGCGACGTGGGACGAATCGTGAACCTGCTGCAGCAGCGGGGGCTGGACCGCAACACGATCGTCTTTTTCACCAGCGACAACGGGCCATCGGCCGAGGCCAAGCACCGGCCGAAGTTCTTCAGCAGCGCCGGGCCCTTGCGGGGCGTGAAGCGCGACCTGTACGAAGGAGGCATCCGCGTGCCGATGCTCGTGCGTTGGCCGGGGCACGTGCCGGCCGGGCAGGTGAGCGACGTGGTGTGGGCTTTCTGGGACGTGATGCCAACGCTGGCGGCGCTGGCCGGGGTCACGCCGCCAGCGGGGCTCGACGGGATCTCGATGCTGCCGGCCCTGCTGGGCCAGGCCGCGCCCCAGCGAGCACACTTGTATTGGGACTACGGCCACACGCGCGGCAACTACAAGCAGGCGGTGCGCGACGGGGACTGGAAGGCGATCCGCAACCGGGCCGACGCGGCGATCGAATTGTACGACCTGAAGGCAGACCCGGGCGAAACGCACGACGTGGCCGGCGACCACCCGGAGATTGTCGAACGAATGGCGCGCCAGATGGCCGAGGCGCGCGTGGACGATCCGGCCTATCCGATCGCGCCGCCCTCGGCCGACAAGCGTCCCAAGACCCCCTGATTTTCACACGAAGGAGGAGCCTAGATCATGGCGACCTGGAGCCGTCGAGACGTCATCAAGGGATTGGCCTGTGGGGCTGCAGCCGGGACGGTGGGAGGTTCATGCGCGCCGGTGGTGTGCGGAGCGACCGGCGCGCAGGGGGCGGAAGCGTGGCCGGCCGTGGACGTGCTGGTCTGCGGCGGCGGGCCGGCCGGGGTGGCTGCAGCCATGATGGCGGCCAGCCAGGGGCGCAAGACGCTGTTGGTCGAGCGCTACGGGCGCCTGGGCGGGATGGCCGTGCAGGCCATGGTCGGTCCGCTCATGGGCAGCGTTCAGAGCGAACGGGTCGACGCGATCCTCGAACGGCTCGGCGGCCGGCGTGTAAACTACGAGTTCATCGATCTGAAGTACGCCGGGCTCGTGGAAGAGGCCGGCGGCGCGATCCTACTGCACGCCTGGGGCTGCCAGCCGCTATGCGAGGCCAGTCGCGTGCGCGGCGCGCGCCTGCTAACCAAGCAGGGATTGATTGATGTGCCGGCAACGGTGACCATCGACGCCACGGGCGACGGCGACATCGCGTTTGGCGCCGGGGCCGAGTTCGATCAAGGACGCGGCGCCGGCCCCAACTGGCCGGCCGACGGCCTGATGCAGCCGATGACCATCATGTTCCGCGTGGCCGGGGTGAACTCGGCCGAGTCGATGGACGCCAAGGGCGGGCGCGGACGCTACCGGTTCCCCGACGGACGCACGTGGAACGAGTTGAGCAAGGACGCCAACGCGCGCGGCGAATTGCCGCCAAACGTGGGCATGGTGCGGATCTACAGCTCGCTGCGCGACGACGAACGCGTGATCAACGCCACGCAGGTCAACCAGGTCGACGGGCTGAAGGTCCGCGACCTGACCCAGGCCGAGTTGGACGGCCGGCGCCAGGTGCCGGTGGTGCTGGAATTCCTGCGGAAATACGCGCCCGGGTTTCAAAAGGCCTATGTTTCGGGCATGCCGGCCGTGATCGGTGTGCGCGAGACGCGGCGGATTCGCGGCGTGGAACAGATGACGGTCGAGGACATGCTGGAGGGACGCAAATCGGATCGAGCCGTGGTGCGGGGCGCGTCGTTCCCGGTCGACATCCACAATCCGACCGGGATCGGCCAGGCCCAGGGGGTGTCGAAGGAACACCCGTTGGGACGTGATCCGCGCGTGAAGCCCTACGACATTCCCTATGGCTGCCTGGTGCCCAAGGCGATCGACGGGCTGCTGGTGGCCGGGCGGTGCATCAGCGGCACGCACGAGGCGATGGCCTCGTATCGCGTGCAGGTGATTGCCATGGGCACAGGGCTGGCGGCCGGGGCCGCTGCGGCGCTGGCCGCGGGGCAGAAGATCGAGCCGCGCGCGGTGGACGTGGCGCAGATCCAACGCATCGTGTTTGACAAGCCCGAGAAGGGCGGAAAGGTGTAAGAGCGGGAAGGGGAGAAAGATGAAAAGGGTGCACACAAGAGATTGGTGCGTGCGAGCACGCACAGTACACGCGAGGAGACCCGTTATGCGTATGCGAGCCTTTGATCGATCTTCAGCAATGCGTCGGGCGTGCGGTTTGGCCTTCTTGGGTCTGATCCTGGTGCTGGCCGGCGCGGTCGGGCCGATTCAAGCGGCGGACGCACCGGCTGCGCATCCGGCCGTGCTGACCAGCGGGTTCATTTACGAGGAGGCGCCCTTTCCGCAGTGCCATGCCTCGACGATCGTCGAAGGTCCCAAGGGCCTGGTGGCGGCGTGGTTCGGTGGCGAGCGCGAGAAGGCGCCCGACGTGGGCATCTGGGTGGCCCGGTATGTGAACGGAGCGTGGACCAAGCCGGTCGAGGTGGCCAACGGCATCCAGTATTGCGATGGGGAGGGCGTGGTGCATCGTCACCCCTGCTGGAACCCGGTGTTGTTTCAGCCGCGCCAGGGGCCGCTGATGCTGTTCTACAAGGCTGGCCCTGATCCGCGCGAGTGGTGGGGCATGCTGGCCACGAGTCAAGATGGCGGCCGCACCTGGTCGCAGGGCTGCCGCCTGCCGGAAGGCATTTTGGGGCCGATCAAGAACAAGCCGGTACAGTTGGCCAACGGCGACATCCTCTGCCCGACCAGCACCGAATCGATCGACAAGCCCAGCCTGTGGCGCGTGCATTTCGAGCGGACCAGCGACCTGGGACGAACTTGGCAGCGGATCGGTCCAGTGAACGACGGCGTGGCGTTCGGGGCGATTCAGCCGAGCATCCTGTTGCTGGGCGGCGATCGGTTGCTGGCCGTGGGGCGAACGCGGCAGGGCAAGGTGTTTCAGATTTCTTCCGACGATGCGGGCAAGACCTGGGGGCCCATGAGTGCCACGATGCTGCCTAACCCGAATTCGGGCACCGATGCCGTGACGCTGAAAGACGGGCGGCACCTGATCATCTACAACCATACGGCCAAGGGGCGCTCGCCCTTGAACGTGGCTGTTTCGGCCGACGGGCGCACGTGGCAGGCGGGCCTGGTGCTGGAGACCGAGCGGGGCGAGTTTTCGTACCCGGCCATGATCCAGACCGTTGACAACCGGGTGCACATCACGTACACCTGGAAGCGCCAGCGGGTCAAACACGTGGTGCTCGATCCGGCCAAGATCCAGGGGCGCGAGATGCCCGAGGGCCAGTGGCCCAAGTGAGCCGCCGGACGGCGCGCGGTCGTGATCCGTTGTGCTGAGACATGACGACTTCACCGGTAGGCCGGGCGCCTTGTGCCCGACACATCGCGAACCGATCATGATTTGCCAGGCACAGGGTACCTGACCTACCGTCTCACCGTGGTCTGTCAGGCACGGAGTGCCTGACAGACTACGACTGGCCAAACGGATCTACACCGGAGCAACACCGTGCGCGCACTTGCCCTGATCGTCGTGTTGTTGACTGCCCCGGCCCCGGCCGAGGAGTCCAGCCCCTACCGGATCGAGTTCGACCGGCCGGCCCAAGAGTGGGTCGAGGGCTTGCCCATCGGCAACGGCTACCAGGGGGCGATGGTCTTCGGCGGCGTGCCGGAGGAGCGGATTCAATTCAACGAGTGCACGCTCTGGTCGGGCGGGCCGCACGACTACAGCCACGATGGGGCGGCCGACAGCCTGGCCGAACTCCGCAAGCTGCTGTTCGACGGCAAGCAGCGCGAGGCCGAGAAACTGGCCCTGGAGCGGTTCATGTCGGTGCCGTTGCGGCAGATGGCCTATCTGCCCTTCGGCGACCTGACATTGTCTTTCTCTGGCCACGAAAAGCACAGCGGCTATCAGCGGCATCTGGATTTGGATACGTCCATCGCCACCACGCGTTGGAGCGTGGGCGGAGCGAATTTCGTACGCCACGTGATGGCCAGCTATCCGGCCCGGGCGATCGTCGTACGCGTGGAGTGCGATCGGCCGGGGCAACTGAGTTTTCGGGCCGCGCTGGGCAGCGCGCAGGCCGAGGTGCAGACCTCGACGCTGGGCGACGACACGCTGTTGATGCGTGGCCGGGTGCGCGACTGGCAGACCCCGCGCATGCCGGGCCAGGTCTTTGCGGGCAAGACACGGTTTGAGGCCCGGCTGAAGGGCTCGGTCGAGGGCGGGCGGATCCGGGCGAGCGCGGAGGGGCTGCAGATCGAGGCGGCCAATGCGGCCACGCTGATCCTGGCCCCGGCGACCAGCTACGTGAACTACCAGGACGTGAGCGCCGACCCGGCCAAACGGTGCCAGGATATTTTGGAGGGGCTGGCGGGGAGAAGTTACGCGGCTCTGCGCGACGCGCACCTGGCCGACCACCGGGCCCTGTTCCGCCGCGTGTCACTGGACCTGGGACCGGCGCGGAAGCCGGGCCTGAGTACGGACGAGCGTCTGCTGGCTCAGGAACAAGCGCCGGAGCCGGCGTTGGCGGCCCTGGTCTTTCAATTCGGCCGCTACCTGCTGATCGCCAGCAGCCGCCTCGGGAGCCAGCCGGCCAACCTGCAGGGCGTGTGGAACGAGTTGATGGAACCGCCGTGGGACAGCAAGTACACGGTGAACATCAACACCGAGATGAACTACTGGCCGGCCGAGACGACGAACCTGGCCGAATGCACCGCGCCGCTGTTTGCGGCCTTAGACGAAGTGGCCCAGGCCGGACGGCGCACGGCCCAGGCGCACTATCGCGCACGCGGCTGGGTGCTGCACCACAATTTCGACCTGTGGCGCGGCACCGCGCCGATTAACAACTCCAATCACGGGATCTGGCCCACGGGCGGGGCCTGGCTGTGCCAGCACCTGTGGTGGCACTACCAGTTCTCGGGCGATCGGGAGTTCCTGGCGAGGCGTGCCTACCCCTTGATGAAAGAGGCTTCGCTGTTCTTCCTCGACTACCTGGTCGACGATCCGGTCAACGGCAAGGGGTGGCTGGTGAGCGGGCCAAGCAACTCGCCCGAGCACGGCGGGCTGGTGATGGGCCCCACCATGGACCACCAGATCATCCGCAACCTGCTGGCCACAACGGCGGAGGCCGCGGCGATTCTGAAGGTGGACGAGAGGCTGTGCAAGGAGTTGCTGGCCGTGCGCGATCGCATCGCGCCGAACCAGGTGGGCGAGGCCGGGGCGCTGAAGGAATGGCTCTACAAGGAGCTGCCGCGCACCACGCATCGCCACCTGTCGCATCTGTGGGGACTGTATCCGGGCGAAGAGATCACGGCCGACACGCCGGAAATCCTGGAAGCCGCACGCCAGTCGCTCCAGTTGCGCGGCGATGCCGGCATGGGCTGGTCGATGGCCTGGAAGGTGAGTTGCTGGGCCCGGCTGCGCGACGGCCAGCGTGCCTGGCAACTGCTGAACCACCTGCTGAAGCTGACCGGTTCGCCGCGCACCAAGAACAAGGGGGGCGGGCTGTTGCCGAACCTGCTGGACTCGTGTCCGCCGTTCCAGATCGACGGCAATTTCGGGGCTACGGCAGGGATAGTGGAGATGTTGCTGCAGTCACATCGCCGGGACGCACGGGGCGCGACGCTGGTGGACCTGCTGCCGGCCCTGCCCCCGGCCTGGGGCGAGGGAAGAGTGAGTGGACTGCGTGCGCGCGGCGGGGTCGAGATCGACTTGGCGTGGCACGACGGCCACCTGACGGCGGCCAAGCTGCGCAGTCAGCACGGCGCACGATGCACGGTGCGCTCTGCGGGGCTGGAGCGTGGCTTGGAGCTGAAGCCCGGGCAGGCGGTGACGCTCGACGCGAAGCTGGGGTCGAGGGTGGAGTGAGGGGTGTTTCTCGCAACGCTGCCCAAGACGCGAAGCGGACTGCGTTTCCGGTTCTTGCCCGCCCTCACCCCCGGCCCCGTCTCCCGCGAGCGGGCGAGGGGAGCATGGCAGGCGGAGCCGTGATCGGCGGTGGTCTATTGATGCTCAGAAAAGGACTGCAATAAGAGGGTGGCGTTTGTGCCAAGAAACCGGGCTCCCGTTGGTCGCCCTAGCTGCATTATTTATCTGAGGGTCAAGAGACGGGCAGGCAGCCGGGGCCCAGGGGCTCGAAGGCCTTATAGGTGAGGATGAACTCCTGGTGTCCCAGGGATTCTGACACGGTACGGCGGCCACAGGCCACGGCCAGGATCAGGTCGAAGATCTCCTGGCCCACCTCGTCCAGCGCGGCTCGACCATCGAGGATCCGGCCAGCATCCACGTCCATGTCGCCAGACATCTTGCGATAGGTCTCGGGGTTGGCGCAGATCTTGATGACCGGCGCCAGGGCCGAGCCCACGACCGTACCGCGGCCGGTGGTGAACAGCGTCAGGTGACAGCCGCAGGCGATCAGTTCGACGATCTCGGCGTTGTCGGAGATGTTGGGGAATCCGAAGCGGACCTCGCCGTCAGGGACGACATCCAGCAGGTACAGGCCGCCGGTGGGAGGCACGTCGCCCGGCTTAATCAGGCCGGTGATCGGCGACTTGCCACTCTTGCTGTAGGCGCCGAGGGATTTTTCTTCGATGGTCGTCAAACCGCCTTCGGCATTGCCGGGCGCGAAGCTGCTGTGGCCCAGCACGCGATAGTAGCGTGCGGCTTTTTCCACGCAGGCCACGATCTGGCGGCCCAGCTCGGGCGTGGCGGCGCGGCGCGCCATGAACTGCTCGCAGCCGATCAACTCGCCGGTCTCTTCGAAGATGGCCGTGGCGCCGGCCTGGACCAGCAGGTCAAAGGCCCGGCCGGCGGCTGGATTGGCCGTGAGGCCGCTGGTGGCGTCGGAGCCGCCGCAGATGGTACCCACCACCAGTTCGTCGAGCCGCAGTTCGGCGCGGGGCTGGGTTTGCAGTTGGTCGAGGGCCTGTTCGACCCAGGCGCGGCCAGCCTGGATGCTGCTGGCCGTCCCGCCCGACTCCTGGATCACCAGCAGTTCCACGGGCCGGTCCGTGGCGCGGATCGCGTCCAGCAGGGCCTGGCGGTCGTAGCTTTCGCAACCGAGTGACACCAGCAACACGGCGCCCACATTGGGGTGCGTGCAAAGCTGGCGCATGATCTTGGCCGCATAGGCGTTGGGATAGCAGCCGGGAAAGCCGATCAGGTGCACGTCGCGGTCGCGGAAAGGCAGGGCGATCTCGCGCGCCACGTGGTGCGAGCATTCGACCAGATAGGCCACGGCCACCACGTTGCGAATTCCTTTTCGCCCGTCGCTGCGCAAGAAGCCTTGAATCATGAGCGGTTTCCTGAGATGAAGATCTGTGTTTGAGCGGTGTTTGCGCCGGCGGTGGCCGCGGCTACGCCGTCTCTGTTGCGGAAGTCCCCTACCGGGATATCCTGAACGCAACGAAGGATCGCGAGCCGGGCGGATTCTTCGCTTCACTCAGAATGACACACGGCAAGGCCACTTTCCGCAACAGAAACTATGTGAGGTACGGATTGGCGCCGTCCAAGGTGAAGGTTGGCAGGTAATCGCTACGGAGGTTATGCGTGTGGACGTACTGGCCGGGCCGGATGGCCTGGGTGGCCGAACCGATGGGGGCGCCGTACTTGAGCACCTTCTCGCCGGTGACGATCGGCCGGATGGCCAGCTTGTGGCCGACGGGAATGGGGTCGGCCAGTTCGACAGCCTGGTCTTCGACGACGACCACGTCGCCGGGCGTCAGCGGTTGGGCCGCCACGGCGATGTTGTCCTCGGATGTGAGATGGATGATGCGCGGATCGGTCATGAAAAGACTCGTTCGTTGTGTTACGAGCCGGTAGACCGGCTCAGCCGTAGCCCAGTTGCCGCAAATCCTCCTCGGTCAGCCCGAAGTGATGCCCC
>CALARR010000421.1 GCA_937889015.1 uncultured Planctomycetales bacterium
CCCATGCCGAGGGCCGCAACTGGCCGGCCAGCGCCAATCCGCAGAGGTAGTCGATAAGCGTCGAGACGAACATCAGCACCACGAACAGCGGATTCGCCCAGCCGTAGAAGAGGTAGCTGACCGCCGTGAGCGTCAAGTGCTTGAGCCACCGCGGGCTGAGGTAGTACAGCAGCAGCGCGGCGGGCAGAAAGTAGAACAGAAACAGGTGCGAGCTGAAAACCATGACGTCCTCGAAGCTGGGCGTCGACGTAATGCGCGAACTAGCGACAACACGGACACGGTCGCCGGTCCCCCCGCCACCGCAGGTCCTTGGTGCGGGAGGGCCGATCCAGGCCGATCATCGAAGACGCTCGGGAACGGGACTGTCGATCTTCAACACCGCCACGTCATGCTCCTGATCCGTTTCGACTTGCTTGACGGGAAACTGCTTGCCGTCAGCAGTCTGCACCACCAACCTACGGCTTGCCCCCACGACATGTTTGTTGGTTAAGATGGTTCCTGTGGGGGTCACAATGAATCCCGAGCCGAGAACATGCAGCGCGCGAGAATGGCCCATGTTGTCCGGCGTCCCAGCCTCGCCCTCGTCCAACTCGTGTGCTCGACCACAACGAGGGCATAGCGGCGAAGCACCGACCTTGATCACGACCGCGGCGGGCAATACATTTTGGGCGGCTGCCCGGAAAGCTCTGGAAAGTCCCTCGGCTCGAGCCAGTTCAGAATCGGGTAGCGCCACGGGCCGCCCGTCGACCCCGGCCGGCGGAGTCGCAGATTGGGCTTGGCCAAGTTGACGTTGGTCGGTGAAGGGCACCATCGCCAGCATGGCGACCAAGGTTACGCCACCGCCAACCATCAGCCGTCTGGTCCGGCTTGGGGGGCGTGTGTCAGGCTCTTGCATGCTCTATTCCTTTGACTAGATTCATGGGCGGTTGTCGCGGGATTAGCGTCCACCGAGTTCATTCCATGTTCCGGCAACGGATCGTTCGACTGGGATGCGTGCCCTTTCTGATCTGCCGCATGCTCCGGCCAGGACAATGACACCCTGCCCGATTGACAAGGGACTGGGTGGCAACAAGTAGACCAGGCCCAGATACCACTGGAATCAACGCACGCAACCGCCTTGCCACCACCCAGTCCAATCTGCCAACGTGTGTTACCCTACGTTCTGGCTACCCACCAGGATCATGCCGCCTCCGACTTCCAAGGTCGTGTCCGACGGGTTCTTTCGCGTCGCCGCTCCAACTCTCGACTCACCGCGCGAACTGCCCGATCCACCGTGAAGTGGAACGTGGACACCACCTGCGTATTCAGGTCTCGGGTTCGGATTGTCTTTCCGCCGGAAAGCGGCACGGCAATGCCGCAGTACTTGCCGGGGATATATGCAAGGTGCAGATGCGTTCCATCAACTGCCGGGGACTGAGGGGTTTGATCTGATAGTCGTCGACCCGGAACGACGAAAGGCGATAGAGAAGGCTGCGGTCTCCTCCGTGTGTAAGGAGGATGACAGCGGCGGGCCTGAGCTCAGGCGCCTCATGCATCACCGCCAATAGTCCATCGCCTCCTCCCCAGGGAATCGCGGGGTCCAGCACAAGCACGTCCGGTGCGAAGGCGCGCAACCGCTCCATGCAAGCCAGGCCGGTGCTGGCGGTGGCTACGACCGCGCCGTGCTCGCTCAGATGTTCGCGATAGGTGGCCAAAAGGTATTCATCCCGATCGGCAATCAGTATGCGGACCGACATCATGGCTCCTCTAACGTCCAAGGGCGACTCAGCGCGAATCCGATCGCACACCTCGCGCCGATGAACAACCAGGCTTGCTGGAGCCGAGATTCCCAGACGAACCTGACCGGGTGTGATATCGAGCACCGTCATCGTCAACTGACATTGTGGAACGACCACTTGTTCCCCGACTTTGCGAGTCAGCACCAGCATCTTGGGCACTCCTGGTTGGCGGCGTCACATGCTGCAATCACCGCTAGGCTTCGTGGACCGCAATCAAGAGCAATCACCGTGCCAGTCTCGTCATCGTTCTTGAGTCTCTGCCGCTACCTCCGCTGCTGGCAGTGGTTATTGATCTTCGTATTGATAATGCCCCCGGCCGACCAACGGGAGGCTGGAAAACCGGGCTTCCGCTGGGCACCCTCGGTTCATTGGCAATGCCAGCCCCAATAGAGCGGCCGGCAATCGTTTCGTTCGGCAACCGCTTCGCGCGTCATCGTCGATTGGCGAAAAAGCTTGTCTCTCCGCATGACAGCTTCTTTCAGCACAGCCCTGCGCTCACGGCCTGGCGGCGGTCTCGGTGGCAGGACGGACGACCTGCGGTTTCGCATCGACGTTGTCGGTGGTCTCGTCCGCTCGCGGGCGGTCGATGAGAAACCCACCTGCCCAACCGCGCTGAGTGATGACGTTGTCGCTGGCCTGGCAGCCGTACTCATCCTGCCCGCCGTAATCGATAAGGAAGCTGAAGTTTCCACCGCACGCAGGCAGGGGATGATAGGAGATACTGGGCGCCGCATAGGCCTGGCCCTGTCCGGTATAGACGTCGTTGCCGTCGTAGTCGAACAACACGCCGGTGCTGCCCTGGGCGCCATTTCCTTGGACCGTGCTGCCGCCAGCTTCGTAGCGGTCGTTGCCGCCGAAGTCGGCCAACATGCCCAGCGAGCAGTCCCAGCCGAAGCCGATCCCCATGATCGAGCCGCGATAGACGTCGTCGCCGGCATCTTCAAAGAGGAATCCCATCGCGAAGTGGCAACCCCACCCATTGCCGAACCGCTGATACTCGGGCTGCGTGCGGCGACCTCCGGTATACGACGTGTCCGTCGACCCCAGGTGCCGGTCATTGCCGGCGAAGTCTCGCAGGAAACCCACCCCGCACCAGTAACCACCGCCATGGGAGAGGTAATCAAACTCGTAGCGGTCGTCACCCGATCCGTCCAGCAGGACACCGATCCCGCCGTTGGCCACTTGCCGGATCCCCGCGCCCACGCCCTGCCCCCATCCTTCCAGCCCCGGAGTCTCCTTGTAGGAATCAGAATAGAGGCCGCCAACGAAGTAGTGGTCGTCACCGCTCACATCGTCCAGCAGTCCAAAGCCCAGGGGCCCACCAAAGCCTTGGCCCCACATGGCACACCGATAACGGTCGTCGCCGCCACGATCGATGAGAATGCCCAGACCGCCCAAGGCATGTGCCTGCACGCGGCGTTGCGCCGTGTAGACGTCATCGCCGCTGTTGTCGATGAGAATGCCGATCCCGGCGATCGACGAGGCTTGCGCCACGTCGCGAGCGTCGTAAACGTCGTTGCCTTCCCAATCCAGCATCAGCGATACGCCCAGGATCGCTCCCCCTTGAATTCCCGGACGCGTGCCGCGATAAACGTCGTTGCCTTCCAGATCGATGATCACCAGCACGGGCCGCTGGCTGGAAACAACACCTTCGACGTACTCATCGTCGCCGCCCAGGTCGATTACGGCCACCACGTCCATCATTTCGTCCAGGCGATAGGTGTTCGCGCCTCGTCCGCCGACCAGGATCGTACCACTTGCCGTAGTGATCGTTTGGAGAATCCGGCCTGACGCGCCGGCCACGGTTACATCTCCTTCTTCCGGAATCGCCGCCAGTTGTCGGCGGAACTCTTCGGTGACCAAGGGGAGTAGGTCTCCAGCGGACGACAATATCCCGCCACGGTCCATCTTCTCCATCAGGTCGCACAACCGCCGGCCGGAAGTCCGGTCGCTCAACGTGTGTCCGGCGTCGTTTCCACCCGTGAATACCGACGAGGAGCGGCGAGACAACTCGTTGATTTCGGATTCCGTCAAGGGGGCAAGGGCCGATGCATAGTCGGCCTGCGCGCTCGCCAGCACCTGTTGCAGGACTTGAAGCGCCGGGGCCTGCGCGGAGAACTGGGCGCTGGAGACCGATGGGGTGTCGCTCGCGGGCAAGTCAAGCTTTTCGCGTGCGGATCGCAGCACTTCGGCCAGTCCCGCGGCTCCGCCCAGCACAGCCTGATGCAGCTCTCGCGTGAAGCGCTCCGCGTCTGTCGGCGCAGCGGTCGGGTTGTGCATCATCCAGTCATACCATTTCAGGCGGCAGTTGCCGGCGAATTCCGCTCCCGAGTTCTTGCCGGCGCTGGTATCCATGCAATTGGCCATATAGCCGCGCCAGCGAGAGAACTCCGACTCCAACTGCCGCGAATCGATGGCCGAAGTCACTTCCAGCAGCATCAGAGTCACCTTGGCGGGGGCGAGGGGATCGCCGACCGCGGCGCGTTCGGGGGGCGTCGCTACCGACTCCGGGTCCGCCGCGGGCAGTGCGCTTTGGGTCGGACGCACCCGCTGCAATTCGCGCGGCTGATAGTACGTCTGCTTTGGTTCGCGGTCGTCGGAATTGCCGCGCGAAGACCCAATCAACCGTTCTCGACGGGCTCCGCCCGCTACCACAACCAGCAAGACTGCAGCCAGAAGAGGGAGGCCCGTCCGTAGGGCCAGAACGGCGTGGTTCAAGCGAGGGCCCAAAGCCATGGAGCGACTCCTTTCGCCGAGAGAAGATCATCGGTCATCATCGTAGAGAGGGGCCAGAGCAACGGCTGTGCCGGCCCCGGTATAATGCCGGTGTTCCATACGCAACTGCGGCTCCAAGAAGATGTTACAACGACAGGCTGCACACTTCGCGACGGTGGCCTGCATGTAGCGGAATCGAGAGAAGAAAGGTACTATCTGTCGGCATGACAGTTTCTTTCAAACGACCGTGCGGCCTAGCGAAGGTGAGACCGGCGCAAGGTGCCTTCCAGAATAGGGTTGTGGCGAGTACGTGCCACCCGCACACGTGACGCTCGTCTTGGCACCACGATTGCGTACTTGACCGAAGGCAACGCCGGCCATGCGATGGGGTCCAGCGGTCCTCAGGAGTTCCTTGAGGTTGCCGATCGCATCCTCCTGAGGTGGAAACAACATGTTGTGGCGAAAACTCATAACACCAACCGCGGCTGTCAGTGCGCTGTGGCTTGCCGTCGGCGGCGCGACCATCTGCTACCTCGATTGGGTGTACTATTCCCATTCGCGGGACTTGGCCGAGAACTTCACGGCCATCCAAGCCGCAGATGCGATGCAAGACGTTCTGTGGCGCTTGCAGGCCACCGTGATCGAACTCGCGGAACGGGCCGACAGCCACACACGGATCGAAGTCGCCGAATTGGAATGCGCCTTTGAAGGCCATCTCGCGGAGGCCGCGGCAGGTATCGCGACACCGGAGGCTCGCGCCTTGGTTGAGGCCATTCGCGAACAGTTCTCGGAGTATCGTCAACGCATCCACAACCGACTCGATCTCAAGTCCTCTAACGATCCGGATGAAAAGCCTGCGGTAGGATTGTCGCGCTTGGCACATACCATTGCCGAATCCTGCAAGCGTTTGCTGAGAATCCAGGAAGGACTCATCGCTGAGTCAACCGCGCAGCGCGGCCGACTGCGAGTCGCCTTCGGTCGCGTAATGCTCACGCTGTGGATCGTCGGCCCAACCGTCGGGATTCTCTTGGGGCTATGGATCGCCCATAGGCTCCAGCGTTCGATCTCCCGGATCAGCATCAGTCTGAAAGACGCGGCAAGTGGGCTGGATCGCGAGGTCGACCGAGTGGACTTGGTTCCGTCGGACGATCTGCCAACCCTGCAAGAACACGTGCAACGGGTATCGTCGCGGATCAAGCAAGTCGTCGATGAGCTCCAGCAGGCTCGCCATGAAACGATGCTTGCCGACCGACTGGCGGCGGTGGGTGAATTGGCTGCGGGCGTGGCTCACGAACTCCGCAACCCCCTCACCTCGATCAAGCTTCTCGTCCAGACTGCAGCCGACGGCCCTCCTGGTCAGACACTCACGGCCGAGCACATCCACGTAGTGCTGGAACAGGTGGTCCGCATGGAGAACACGATCCAAGGCCTTCTCGACTTTGCCCGACCGCCCCAGATACAGAAGGTCTGCCACGATCTTCGCGACACCCTGCGGCGAGCGCTCAACCTTGTGCAAGGCTATGCCACACAGCAAAAGGTCGTGGTGTACCAGGCGTCCTCGAACACCGCCCTGTGGGTCGATGGAGATCCTGAGCAACTGCACCAGGTGTTCGTCAACCTGTTGCTCAATGGAGTCGAAGCAATGCCGGAGGGAGGAGAACTGCGGATTCTGATGCAGCGTGCAGAGACCGCCAACCCTGTCGGCAGGGTCTCGTTTTGCGACGAAGGAACCGGGATTCCCGAATCCGTGATGGCACACATCTTCGAGCCCTTCGTGACCAGCAAGGAACATGGCACGGGCCTGGGACTGGCCATCAGCCGGCGCATTCTCGAACAACACGGCGGCAAGATCGTCGCGGCCAACCGGAAACCATGCGGCGCCGTGTTCACGATTGAGTTGCCGCTCAGCGAAGAACGTCCCGACCCGGCAATCACCGCGGGAAACGCCCCCCCAATAGGCCGAAAGAACATCGATGAAGGTCGCGCGGGCCACTGAAGTGCCCACGCTGAGTGGCTCCGCGTCAGGCCGCAGTCTAACCGAAAGGTGATGCAAGGATGCCAAGCAATTCTGCGGGATATCAGCAGACTCGGATCGGTGCCATCTTTCATGAGCAGGATCAACAGCTCCGGAAGGCCTTTTGGGAGCGGATGGAGAAATTGGAACAGGCGTTTTCGGCGCAAGGTTAGGCTACACGCAGACGAGGAGGCGGCCGATGCCCAAGTTGCTCGTCATCGATGACGAATCGAGTATCCGGCTCAGCATCAAGGCGGTCTTCAGCCGCACGGATGTGACCGTACTCGGAGCCGAGACTGCGGAGGAGGGAATGCGCCTCACGGTGGAGCAGTCTCCCGACGTCATCCTGCTTGACATCAAGCTAGGAACCACCTCCGGGCTGGATCTCTTTCACGAACTGCGGCGGATTGACCCCCGCTGCCTCATCATCTTCATCACAGGATTTGGGACCACCGAAACCGCGATTGAGGCGATGAAGCTCGGTGCCTTCGATTACCTCACTAAACCGCTGGATGCCCAGCAACTGAAACGCGTCGTCGATCAGGCGCTCGCCATCAGCCAACTTGTGCATGTCCCGACGATCATCGACGCGGGAGAGCGGCCCGAGGACAAACCCGACCGCTTGATCGGCAGCGGGGCCGCGATGCAGACTGTCTGTAAGCAGATCGGCCGCGTCGCCCCGCAAAACGTAAACGTGCTGATCCTGGGGGAAAGTGGGACGGGCAAGGAACTGGTTGCTCGGGCACTCTATCACCACAGCCGGCGGAGTCAGGCTCCCCTGTTAGCCATCAACTGTGCGGCCATCCCCGAGTCGTTGCTGGAAAGCGAACTCTTCGGGCATGAGCGCGGCGCTTTTACCGGCGCAGACCGCCGCCGTATCGGCAAATTTGAACAATGTCACGGCGGCACGCTCTTTCTGGACGAGGTGGGCGACATGGCCCCGCACACGCAAGCCAAGATCCTGCGACTGCTGCAAGAAGGATGCTTCGAACGTGTAGGAGGGAGCGAGAGCATCTCGGTCGACGTGCGGATTATTGCCGCCACCAACCAGAACCTCGATGCATCGATCGAACAAGGACGATTCCGCAAGGACCTGTACTACCGTCTGAGCGGCATCACGATCACACTACCTCCGCTGCGGGATCGTCGTGATGATATTGCGGAACTAGCTCACTACTTCCTCTTCCGCTTCAACCGCCAACTCGGCGCGTCTCTCCAGTCCATATCGCCCGAGGCGTTGGAACTGCTGCAGGCGTATTCCTGGCCGGGAAACGTGCGCGAACTGCAGAATGTGGTCCGCCAGGCGATCATCGTTGCGGCGGGGCCAACCATTCTGCCGGAATTCCTGCCGGCCGAGGTACAGGAATACGAGTCCCACGAAGCGGACCCGGACCTCGACGTTGCCGCCTTTCCGGATTCGGACTGGCAGGGCTTGCCGCAATCGGTCAAGACCTGGATCGCGCGCGGAGAGGGTGACGTGTATCGCCGCGCGAGAGAACAGTTTGATCGCCTGATCATCCAGGAGGCAATGCAGCAGGTCGGCGGGAATCGAAGTCAGGCCGGGAAGATCCTAGGCCTCAGTCACGTCACGCTACGAGCCAAGCTGCGATGCATGGAATCGTCGTGCGAGAATACGGAGCCGCAAGGAGGAACTGACTCGGAACCGCCACAGAAGTAGCCTCCGTTCAGGAGCCCCGGCCTGCGCCCGGCGGAGGGCGAATTCCCAGGGATGAACACCAACCTCCGTCGGCTCGGGCCACCCTTCGGTCGGTCGCACAGACAGCCCGGTGCCCACAGCCGAGAGCCCCCGACGTTTGTCCCGAGAGACTCCCCACCACCCCCAACACGGATGCAACAAGCCGTCCAGAAGAACCAGCCCGGCGACGGAATGCCAGAACGACGCAACCTATTTTCTTCAATAACCTTACAGAAAGACTGCCGCGTAGCAACCCATCGGGCTTCGATGCGATGCGTTGCATGTTGCTTGGCCGAGGCCGCTCATCGCCCCCAGCGCGCAGCAAAAGATCATGGTACGCCGATCCGTCGTCACGATGGGACGGCGGAAGCCATGCGGATGACTTGCGGAACCCCCGCTTTTCCCAAGAGAAACGGGGGTTCTCGTCTTGCGGATCGGTTGACGATCGGTCTTCCGAGGGCTGCTTGGCAACACTTCTGGCAACATGCCCAGTGACTCAGCCGGCCGGGGCCCCCGCCGATCCAGAATCTTTGCCACGCCCCCGGGGGCTCGTCGGCAACGGGACTCCAGTTATCCCCAGTCCGTCCAGATGCCAAGTTCAAGCCCTGGCCATCGCCCATGCGAGAACAGAGCCACAGGACGCCTCAGGGGCCCCGCAGAGCCATTATCAGGGCAGGAAGGCCCTCTCTTCGGCAGCGTGGCTCTCCAGCGATCCTGGGGCTATTGGACGATCGTCCGTTTCATGGAGCGTGATATACTCAGCCTGACCTTTGGAGGATGTATCGTGGAAGAGAGCAAGATCGCACTGACCAAACGGCTGCAACGCGAAGGCCTGTGGGAAGCCGCGTGCCAGTTTCGGGATGAGGTCCGACAGAGACTCCGGGCCGAAGGACATACGCGCAAGGCGGCAAACGATGGGGCGTGGGAAGCCATGGCCGAGCATTTTCCTCCCGTCGTGGTTCCGGCCGTCGCCACATTGGACGTGGCAACCACCGCGCGCGACTTGGATCCGGCCGGGCAGGTGTCTGCCTCCGAGTGCTTTACTCAAGGGGCCCCGTACGAAGATCCGTGGCCTGTTGTCCAGGGCGAGGGAGGCGATCTGACCGCCGACGTTCGATGGGTCTACGAGAACTTCCATCGGCTCGGCGCGTCCTGTGATATCGGCCGGGCCGTCTCGCCACCGCCAGGCAATGGGGCCGTTGGCCTGGCACAATGGGCCGTGGCCAACCCCTCCGCCTTCTTCAAGGACATGGTCCCGAAGGTCGTGCGCGATGACCAGGACGACGAAGGCGTCAAACGCAAATCGCTACGGCAGGCGGAGGAAATCAAGGCAATGTTGGCGGAGGTGTTGCGAGAGTCGCAGGAGATGGCGGCCAACCTCACAGGACAGCGGGCGCAGGGCGGCCTCTGATCCGGTACTGCAAATACCTGGTGTTTTCCTAGCTTTGCTAGACTCGCTGGTTCCCTGGTTGAAGCGGCCGGGAGGTTAATTCTGCGGGAGGTTGGCGGGAATTCGGTTCCGCCCGCACACGCCCGCGCGTAACGGGCCTTGCGAGAAGCGACTTGCGCCCGGAACCGGTTGCGGTTATGTGGCCGCGACAGGTGCCGGTAATCTCCTTATTGTGCGACTACTTGTTCCCCATGTACTTGGCATGGGCCCTTTCCCCATCATCCGTGTTGACCAACAAGTAGCCATAGCCGGGGGAACCTTTCGACGATTTGAGAACGGTGATGCTTGTAATCGTCAGCCACAGGGTAGCGTCGAGTCTATCAAACGGGTCGATTCCCCAAAGCGAACCGTCTTCGAGGAGAATGAATTCACCACGACCGATATTCTGCTTGATCCAATGACCTCCCCCGAGTCCCAGGTAAACGTCCTTCGGGGCCTGCGGCTCCACCGGCTGTACAGGTCGTGCCGGCTGTTGTACAGGTGGCCGGTTTTGGATCGTCCACGACTTGGCTCGGACCGCTGAAAACAGGAGAACTTGAACGTGTTTGCGAAGGGCTTCACGCTCTGCATCGGTGAGCTTGTGGAGCCCCATTTCCTGCTGACTAGCTGGAGGGAACATCCGATCAAAGGGGATGACATCTGACTGTTGAGCGTAGGCAACCGGGGCGACGACGGCGAGAAGAACCGGAACAGCGACAAGGGTCCTCATGATTGTTCCCCCTGGGACAAAGCCCGAATCGCAAGACGTCTGAACCACGAGAATCCATTGTCCTTCGCGTCGCGATCCAATTCAATCGGGCAATCTCCCAAAGTCCAGCGTGGGACTCGCGTTACGTACCGTCACACCCCCACCTTGAACTTGACGGAACGTGCGACATCTGGATATTGGCGGCGGGTTGAGCCGACGACGGTCGGCAATCGGTCCAGGCGGGAGCACGTTCTTCACCTTGCTTTCGTGCCCTCCCTGGGCCGGCCCAGATCCAAGCGAGGTGCATCATGCTGTTCAGGGTTAGTCGTGAGCAGGCGTATCAGGATTCCGAGGCCTTAGCCTTGTGGATCTACGCGGTCAATGAGACCGCGCAGGCTTTCTCCCGCCTTTCGGATGCCTTCCGGACCGCTACGCAACGAACCAGGAATTCCCAAGTCCTGAAGCGTGACGTACACGGTGTTCTTGCTATTCAGGCGGGAAGACTGCTATCTGAATCTTGGGACCGCGGCGCGTTTCCTGAGCACTTCTACTGGACCTACGGCCGACGCTCGTGCCTCTGGGAACTGTTCCGACTGCGACATCCGGATGCGAATGACCTGACCCACGTGTGGCTGTGGTTCGCCTTCATCCGGTGGAATCTGATTCCCCGTTACGAAAGCCGCTTTCGCGCGGACTGGAAGGAAGAGTTTCATCCTGTCCTCGACCAACTGCTAGGCGGCTGCCAGATCGAGCCGAGCGAATCGTTGTTCGCTTCGGCGGTCAGCGAAAATCCCAATGAGAGAGCCCTTTGGGGCCTTGATGCCTCAGCTGATAATCAAGCGACAGCCTGCGAGATTCTCGCCGAGAACTTGGCATTGGAGTGGAAAATCGCAAAGGCCGCGATGTCGGGCGTGGCCGGGGACGTCCCGGCTGTAGAACCGGGGGCGCCGTTGTCGGACAATGTCGAAGGCGTCACGCCACGTGGCGCCAAGGCGGGGCAGGCCAACACCGGACATGGCTCCGAGCAACTCTCCCCGGAGGCACGGGCGATTCTGTTCGTCCAAGAGCGACTCAAGACGACCGGGAAGCTGCCGACGAAGACCGCGATTGCGGAAGCCCTTGAGGTGGACCGCAGAACCTTGAACAATTGGTCCGCTTTCAAGGTGGCCTACAAGAAGCTTCAATCAGAAAACCGCCGACAACCGGCGAAAGGAACCAAGGCCAAGGACGGCTCCTTGGAAGCTTGGCGCGAGAGTGCGAAATAGTCCACTCGAAATTTCCCAGTCGGATTTCCCACCCGTTCTCGTAACCGGCAATCTGATATTAGGTTACCGTTCTCCGCATTTCCCACCCGTTTTCCCACTTTGCACCTATCTACCAAACGGCCCGAATTTCGTTTGGAGGTAGTCAAGTGAGCGAAAACCCTTTTGACGCCAACACCTGGTTTGCGGTGCTGCGCTCGGCAAAAGCGGCCGGCGACCGTGAATTGGAGCGGATGGCACGGGAGCAACTTGAGGCTCTGGGGTATCGAGTGGTGTTTCAGCGGCCCAAGCCGCCGACTCATGCTCAACAGGGGGCGCAACGATGAAATGCTCCCGCAACGCCGCCGGCCCCCATCGCGCGACGCCTGCCGAGCCGATCCGGCCGGGTGAATTGTGGCCAATCCGACTCTTACACGAACGCCTCGGCTGGGGCGCCAGGACTCGAGCCCAGGCAGTCCGGCAAGGGCTGCGTGTCTTTCGCTGGGGCAAGCTGGCCTTCGTGCGGACCGACGACGTGATCGCCCTGCTGACCAAGGGCACAGCGGCCACGGAGCAAACCGAGAAACCGAGTCCTTAGAAACGCCAACGCCCCGGGAGGCGATCCTGGGGCGTTGGCAGGAGGTAGTTCATGTTTTTTCATCCTATCTCGTTGCCGAAGATCCGGCAACGCCACATCCCGTCTGTCCACGACCTTCGGGCCAATTGGCCAGCAACGGTAGAGGATGCGATTGACGCTTTGCGTTGTTCCAGCATCCCGCAGTTGAAGATCCAGAGTGTTGCCGATCTGCTGGCAGGACGGCCAGGCCGGATCGTGCGACGGGCACACGTCGAGGGTGTCGAATGACCAACGCATCCAAGGACACCGCAGTGTTACCCGGGGCCTCGGCGTCCGAGCCGTCGAAGTATCCTCAGCGATCCTCCCACTTCGCCCATCGCTACACTCGCCTTCTGACCAAGACCTGCGCCGCACAGGAAATCGGGCACGTCGCGTTCGTTCTCTGCGTGACCATCGCCCACCAGGAAGACGCAAAGCGGTACAAGGGCCCGGTCACGTTCTTCAACGAGCAACTCATGCCGCCGATCGGCGTCGCCAAGTGGGAGGCTCTCGACCACGCCAGGGCCCGGGCCGTCAAGGCTGGCTGGCTGCATTACGAACCGGGGAACCGAGGATTGCGGGAGCCAGGCCGCTACTGGGTCGAGATCCCATCCGCGATTGATGACCTGTCGGATGCTCCCTGCGACGAAACCCAATATCCAGCAAAGGGAGAATCGGTCGAGAGCCAATCCCGGACCCATTCCCTGATCCAATATCCGGCAAAGGGGGATCGTGACGGGGATCGTCCGGGGGATCGTGACGGGGAACATTCTACCCTATCCCTTTCCCTAAATAAGAGAGCGGCTCGCGCCGCGGCCTCTCGCCCTCCAAGGAGGTTTGTGAAACCGAGTTTTGACCAGGTGACAGCCTACGTTGCAGAGATCGGGAGCGCCATCGACCCGGCGGCCTTCATCGACTTCTACGAATCCAAGGGCTGGAAGGTCGGCAAGACGCCTATGAAAGATTGGAAGGCTGCGGTGCGGACCTGGACGAAGCGTGATTCGTCGTCTGTCGGGGGCAACAACGGGCAAGCCCACAAGAGCAACAGCAGTCAACCACTCCCGGCTTACGCCAACTGACCGAGGCTAACCATGAACTCCGCAATCCTCGATCGACTGCCACCGCAGGACCTGGACGCCGAACGCGCGGTATTGGCCGGGATCCTCCTTAGGCCAGACGTGCTGGACGAACTGGGCAACATCCTGCGGCCCGACGACTTCTACGCCGACGCCCACCGCCGCATCTACACGCATTTGCAGGTTCTGTACGACCAGAAGCGAGCGGTTGACATGCTTCTTCTCCTGGACCGGTTGAAGGAAGCCGGGGACCTGGAGGCGATCGGCGGGGCAGCGTACCTGGGCGAAGTGGCGGTGGCAGAGTCGGTGGCGACGCACGCCAGCCATTATGCGCGCATCGTGCTCTGCCACGCCCAGCGGCGCTCGATCATCCACACCGCCACCGAGACTTTGCATACGGCCTGGGATATGTCCGTGGAACCGGCCCACGTGCTCAACAGCGCGGAGGCTGGCCTTGCGGCTATCAGAACAGGGACTGGGGGCGGCGAGCCCGTCGAACTGTTCCAGGCCATGCTGGACCTTACGGAACGCGTCGACGCGGCGCAGAAGCGGAAGGAACACACCGGGGTGCTGACCGGGCTGGAACCTTTTGACGCGCAGATTGGGGGGCTGTACCCAGGGGATCTGACGATCCTGGCCGCGCGTACCTCGGTCGGCAAGACTTCCCTCGCGCTGCAATGGGCCTACGATTCCGCGTGCGAAGGGCGGCGAGTGCTCTTCGTATCGCTGGAAATGTCGCGCGTGGAACTGGCCAACAAGATTGCCGCAGGTCTGGCCGGCTTGTCAACTCAGCGCGTGCGTACCGGATTGCTGAGCGATGATGAGCGGCGCCGGTTCGCCCAAGCGACGTGCGATGCCGGCAGGCACCCTTTAACGATCTTCGACCGACCTGGGCAAAGTGTGGCCGACATCCGCCGCACGGCCCGGCGACTGATGAAGAAGGGGCTGCGACTGCTGGTAGTCGATTACCTCGGCTTCATCAAGCCGGAAGACCGGCGGGTGCAGCGGTACGAACAGGTAGGCCAAGTGGTAGCGGGGCTCAAAGGCATTGCCCGAGAGCTAGAGATCCCCGTCCTTTGCCTGGCACAACTGAACCGCCAGGCGGAGGAGGGCGAGCGGCCCCGCCTGTCGCACCTTCGTGAATCCGGGTCGATTGAACAGGACGCCGACGTGGTTCTCTTGCTCTATCGGCCAGAGGACGGGATCAATGACAAGACTGGAGGGCATTGGGACGCCGAATTGAGTGTGGCCAAGAACCGCATGGGCCCGACGCCCACGTTTCGGCTCATATGGGACGGTCAAAGCACGACGTTCCAACGCTACGATACCGGGCTGTGATTGCCTCGATCCAAAGCCAGGCAGAAACAACGATCGATCCTGCCCGAGCCAGGACACGATACCAAACGAACCCGCGAAAACTGGACATGCGGATTGACTCCGCGAGGAACCCGGTCGATAATCATCCTTGGCGGTCGAATCTGCTGGCCGCCAAGGGCGTAGAAACCCTTCGAAGGAATCTGTGATGTTTCATCAGGCCGCAAGCCGTGGCACCTGGGCGCGCAACCAAGCTGTGATCCGCATCGGCGGGGAGCGAGGCCGCGCGGCGTCCTTCGACGCTTTCTAACCGGGTGTCACGGCTTGCAGTCTTTCTTGCAAGGTCCTTCCAATGACCGACGACATCAAGGTCAAAGTCAACAGCTACGGCCCAGGGCGTCCCCTTGGGCTGGTCTGGTTCGATCCCGTGAGCGGGAAGAAGAAGGCCAAGTCTTCTGGCACGACCGATTGGCGGGAAGCCGAACGGCTGGCCGGGGAGTTGGAGAAGGAACTGCTGGAAGGCCGCTATGCTCCGCCTTCCAAGATCACCTGGGCCGACTTCCGGCAGCGGTACACGTCGGAGCGACTGGCGAGCCTGTCGTCCTCGGCCCAGCGGTCGGCCGCGTCGGCATTCAATCACCTGGAACGGATTCTCTCTCCTGATCGGCTTTGCAAGTTGACCACGGCCGCGATGAGCCGATTCATCGCCAAGCTGCGGGAAGAACGTGTCCGGGAAAGCACCATCGCGTGCTACCTGCGCGCCCTTAAGGCGGCCCTGCGGTGGGGAAGACGGCTGGGGCTGTTGACCACGGTCCCGGAATGGGATCAGCCCCGGGCGGGCGATGCCAAGGGCAGACCAATCACCACCGAGGAATACGAACGGATGCTCCTGGTGATTCCGAAGGTGAGACGGAAGGATGCTCCAGTGTGGGAACGCATGGTCACCGGCTTGTGGTTGTCGGGGCTGCGGTTGGGCGAGGCGATGCGCGTGTCCTGGGATCAGGATGCCCCTTTTGCCGTGGACCTGTCGGGACGATTTCCGGCCTTCCGCATTGCCGCAGCGGCACAGAAGGCCCGTCGACGTGAAACGCTCCCAATGACTCCTGACTTCGCGGAGTGGCTGTTGAAGACGCCTGACGGCGAACGTAAAGGTCCAGTCTTCCCCCTTCTGAGCCTCCGAAATGGGCAGCCCATCGGCTTCCATGGCGTCATGGGGGTGCTGGAGCGGATCGGCCGCAAGGCCGGGGTGGTCGTGGGGACGGCAGAGAAGACCCGGCAGCGACAGGCAGGAAGACGACGCATCCAAGATACGACGGGCCGAGGATGGTTGGTCTTCTGGGATGGTGATGACGGCGAGCTACAGAGCGAGATCCTCCGCGGTACGGCGAACGAAGCGGACGAAGTATGCCGCTGCAAGCGGGACGGAAAGCGGGTAACGGTCACCGCCAACAAATTTGCCAGTGCCCATGACCTTCGGCGATCCTTCGGAACCCGTTGGGCCAAGCAGGTCATGCCGGCCGTGCTGCAACGGCTGATGCGCCATGCCAGTATCGACACCACCATGAAGTACTACGTGGGCATCGAGTCGGACGACGTGGCGGCCGAGTTGTGGGCGAAATACCGGCCGGCTGGCAACACTTTTGGCAACAACGCGGCCAACCAGGCCGACGATGGCGAGGAACATCCTGCGAAGGAAGCGGCCGATTGTCCTTCGGACGAAAGGGTTTAAGATGGGCCGGTCATCGCCCCCAGCGCGCAGCAAAAGATCATGGTACGCCGATCCGTCGGCATACCATGATCTTTATCCTGAAACGGGACCATCGTGTGTCCCGCCCTCCCGGCAGGTCTATTACGAGAGAATCGGCCATGGCGCGCAGAATCTTGAAACCACTCTTACCGCTTTTTCCTGGTTTCCCGACAATGCGTATCCTGCGGGGGCACGTGACCTCCCACCGGAGGATTACAAACGAGGGGGATCGCGGCCCGAGGCAAAAGCCATAGCAGACCGGCCGGCTGGATCCGCCGCTCAGTCCGGGCGCGCGTTGAGACGCCACAAGACCGGGGTGGCGTGGGCTTGCCCCTCCAGCCATTCCTCGCCGCGGAAAGCCAATTGCACGTCGATGTTCTCCCACAACACGAGTTGCTCCGCGACGCGCGTCATGGCCTGGATGTCCCCGTCCTGCGACACGACGAAGCCCACCGTTCCCGGGTGCTGGTCGCAATAGCGCATCATGGCCCGGTGTCGTGTGCCGAATTGGGTCAATTCCACGGCTCGGAGCCGGGCCGGACTGGCCAGCGTGTCGCCGGCGATGTGGACCTCGCTCACGCGGTTGTCGGTCCGCAGTTCCACGCCAAAGCCATACACGGCCATGCTGCGGTCCAGCAGCACCACACCGTCCACGCAAGCCAGCGAGGCGATGAAGCGATTGACGCCCAGCACCTCGTTCTTGCGCTGCTCCAGTTCGTGCAGCAGGCTCGCGGCCGAGAGCGGCGCCGCGCGCCGGCCGTCTCCTTCGCTGGCAGAAGGCTCGGCCGGCGAAGGGGCCTGACCACAACGATGATAGGCCCGAATCATGCCCACCAGCGCGCTGACCAATCGATCGTAGCGCAGCCGGTACTTGATGTTGAGCCCCTCGAAGGACTCGTGCGGCGTGATCAACAGCCCTCCGCCATGATGATAGTGCTGGATGTTCACCAGGATTCGGCAGAGCGAATTCAACCAGCGGAGCAGCAACTCGCGCAGGGCTCGATCGCGGTCAGGCAGATCGCACTGGGCGAAGAACAGCTCGGGATGCGATTCGAGGTAGCCGCGCAGAAACCGGCACAGCGTGTCGTGAATGGGGCCGGTCCAAAGCACATCGTGATAGGCCTCGACCAACGCGTTCAGCGAGAGACTGCCGATCAGCGAATAGCGATGATAGACGGAGACATGTCCGATGCCGTTGATCGTCACGTGGAAAAGCCCTGGCCGCGTCGGCTCGACGTCGGTGTCCAAGGTGATGCGGTCGGAATGCCGCGGCTCCTGATCCACCAGGCCCCAGATGAACAGCTTGCCCTTGCGGTCGGCATAGACCGTCAACGAAGACACGGCCGGATCCGCGGCCCGCGCCAACTTGGTCAGATTGCGCACGTCCAAGGGCAACGGGCGATCGAAGGGCACATGCACCCAGCGGCTGGCCGGAGGCCGCGTGGCCGGCCAGACGTCCGGTTGGTTACGGTCGACGAAGTTCACCGTGCAGACGATCTGCCGGCCTTCGTCCGTCTTCAGACTGGCGAAGTACAGCGTCTCCAGAAGCCGGGCCAGGACCGTCTCCGAAGGCGACTGGCCGCGTTCCCGTTTCAGCCGCGCGGCCACCAAACGCGCCAGATGATAGGGATACTGAGAGACTCTTTCCATCACACCTGCTCTTGCGACGTCCGTTCGCCCACCCTGCGCACGGCCTGTACCATGGCCCGCATGTTCTCCGCCGGAACGTCCCGCGGGTTCATCTCGCCCGTGTTGAACAGGAAGCCGCCCTGCGCATAGCCCACCGCGACGATCCGCTCGACATGCTGGGTGACTTGCTCGGGCGTGCCACGCATGAGGACTTCGATCGGGTCGAGATTGCCGCTAAAGCACCGCTTGCCGCGCAGGGCCGCGGCCACCTGCGGCAGATCGGCCGCCGGGCCGCAATTCACGATATCCACGCCCAGGTCGCATTCGGCCAGCAAGTAGGGCACGGCAATCTCGCTATTGTGCAGATGCACCAGCGCCCCGGCCGCATGCGCACGCTCGACCAACGCCTGGCAGGAAGGCCAGGCAAACCTGCGATATTGCTCCAGCGAGAGCATGCCCGAGAAGGCATTGCAGTCGCCCAGCCAAATGGCATGAGCGCCCGCCTCGACCTGCGCGGCGATGTACCGCGCCTGCAATTCCACGAAGAAGTTGCAGGCGTCGGCCAGCAGGTCCGGCTCGGTGAGCCCCAAGAGCATGGCCGCTTCCAGACCAAAGAGCAGACCGACGGCACTGTAGGGCGCCGCGCAACTACCCACCACCAACACCGTGTCGTCGAACCGTTCACGCAGCAGCGTCAGGGCCTTGAGTTTCTCTGGCATGCGTCCGTCGCGATGCGGATCGGGCATCCTCAGGTCGCGGAGGGTCTGCCACGTGGCCGGCAGATAGCCGCGCGTGGCGCGGAGGATGTTGCCTTCGCCATGCGTCACCACGCCCAGCGGCTCCAGTTCAAAGCAGTCGTCCACTTGCAGCCAGGCCCAATCGTAATCAAACTCCTCGATGGCCGCCGCCCAAACCTCGGCCATCTTCCGGCCGTCCTGGCACACCTCCTCGTAACAATAGCGGCCGTACCACTTGACGTCGAACTCTTCACTGCAGGCAAAGACCGGCAGCCGTCGAGGCCGTTCGAGCGCCACGGCACGCCGTACGTCGTCCAACAGTCCGCGATATGCCATAGAAATGCCTTTAGAGCTATTGGCGATCAGCGTTCAGCAATCAGGCCCCTCTGCCCCTCTGTGCCTTGTGCCTTGTGCCTTGTGCCT
>CALARR010000422.1 GCA_937889015.1 uncultured Planctomycetales bacterium
GTCGGTTGGGATTTTGTGGGTCGTGCATGATTGATGAAAGTCGGAAGTCGGAAGTGGGAAGTCGGAAGTCGGAAGTGGGAAGTCGGAAGTCGGAAGTCGGAAGTCGGAATGTAGAAACCGGAATACGGAGATCTTCTTCTTTGTCCCTCTGTCCCTTTGTCCCTTTGCCCCTTGGCCCCTTGGCCCTCTGTGCCTCCCAATATAGCAGGTGGCAACTTTCATTTTGGGCCACTGCGGAGAGGCCACGGATGCACACGGACTGGCACGGACTGGGCGGGCCTCGCCCACGGCTGAAAGCTGGTCAGGCACGGGGGTGCCTGACCTATCGGTTGAGAGCGGAAAGCGGGGGGGCTGGTTCAACCACAAAGGCACAACGACACGAAGGGGCAGATAGAAAGCGGTTTCGGCGGGCCTCGCTGGGCGCGGCTCGGCTGAAAGCGGAAAGCTGAGAGCGGAAAGCAGAAAGCGGCGCATCGCGTCCCCTCTGCCCCTCTGTGCCTCTGCCCCTCGTGCGCTCTAGAAGAACGAGATCGACATGGGGTACTTCCACGTCTCGCCGTTGTTGGCCTTAACGGCACCCATGATCGGGAAGACGATCCCCAAGACCATCAGAATCAGGAGGAGTGGAACGCCGATGACCAGGAAGCTCAAGACAATGCACCCGACCGCGTAGAGGATTTCGCTGACGATCCAGTTGGCGACGATCTTCCCATGCTCGTCCAGTCCGGGCACATCGGCTTTCTTGAGCTGCCAAATCAGGATGGGCGCGAGCAGGCCCGCCAAGGGGACCACGAAACCGGCCAATTGAGAGATATGCAGGACCATGGCCCATTGTCGGGCCTGTTGCTCGGTGGCGGCTCCGCCGAACACGGCCCCCAGACCGCTCGGCGCGGGAGAAAGCAGCTTGGCTTTCGCCTGGGCGAACTCATCTTCGGAAATGGCACCGGACTGACGCAGTTGCTGCAGCTTCTGCAATTCATCGGCAATGTCCATGGGAAAGCCCCCCTCAAGATGGCCATGCGAGCGTTTCCAGAATAGGACGCGAGCGGACGAACATCAGCTTAGCAGATACGGGGGTCGTGACAAGACGCAGGGAGCGGCGGTGGGAGAACGCGGAAGTCGGAAGTGGGAATATGGAAACCGGAATGCGGAAACCGGAATGCGGATTTTCTTTTTTGCCCCTTTGTCCCTTTGTGCCTTTGCCCGTTGTGCACTCTAGAAGAACGAGATCGACATAGGGTACTTCCACAAGACCGTGACCAAACGCTACGGCTGCCGGCGGTGGTACAAGAAGAGCTCCTCGCCATTGGCCACCGGTTCGTACAGGCGCTGCATGGCTCGGGCCACTTCGGCCGGCCACTTCTGGCTGATGGTGCCCACCTGCGCCACGTGCTCCTCGGTGGGACGGCGGAGGATCAGCCAGCCCACGCGCCCGTCTTGCATCGCGTCCAGCAATGCTTGCGGACTCATCCGCTGCGCCTCGACCGACAGGCGCATGAAGAACGAATCGTTCAGCGCCGGCGTCAAGCCGGCGCGCAGGGCGGCATCCAGGTGCTGGCCGTCGGCCAACACCCAGTCGCCGGGCCGCGCGTGCAGCTTGGCCTCGACCAGCGCGCTGGCATAGGGGCGGATGCTCCAATCGCGGCCCTGCCTGCGCAGGGCTTGAAGTTCCGGCAGGGCCAGGAGCACGGACAGCAACGCCGCGGTCCAGGCGGCTCGGCCTGCATGACGCCGCACCAAGGCGTGCAAAGCAATCGCCCCGGCCGCCAGCCCGGCCAGGCACAGGGCCTCCATGAAGTAGCACGCGGCCGAGCCCTGCCGGCCCGAAAGCACTGTGGCTATCGCCGTGCTGACCAGGAAGCCCAGCGTGTACAGCGAACGGAGCACGGCCCAAGGTCGGCCCACGGCCAGAAACAACACCGAGGCCATTCCCAGCGAGGCCAGCGGGATGAACAGGAAGTCATATCCCTTCCAGAAACCGTAGGCCAACGACATGTGGCCCATGTGCCCCTTGACCGCGCAGCTCAGGTGGTATCCGCCGCTGATCCGGTCCACGATCCACCAGCCGGCGATCCCCAATACGGCGACCAGGACCGCGTAGCCCAGCGCCGCGCGGCGGCGCTGGTGGACCAGCAGCCAGAGAAAGATCGGCAACGCCGCCAGGGCCACGGTTTGCTTGACCAGCGAGCCGGCCGCAATGCACACGGCCGATCCCACCAGGCCCCAGTCCCACGCGGCCGGGGCCGAAGCGGCGGGGGCTTCGTCGCCCTGCCGCACTCGTCCCCCGCACTCGGCCAACAGATAGGCGCTGAGGGCCATTAGCGTGGCCAAGGCGTCGACCCGATAGACCACGCCCCATCCGCGGATAACGGGCGTGGTCAGGAACAACGCGGCGATCACCAGCCCCATGGCCAGGCTGCCTGCCGCGCGCCGCACGGCCCAGATCAACAGTCCGACCGTCACCAGCGTCGCTGCCAGACTCACCAGCCGGCCCGGCACCAAGGTGTGTTCCAGTCCGAGCAATCGCGTGGCGCCGGAAGCGGCCCAATAGTAGACCGGGCCATAGGGGCACAGCGTGTAGGGCGGTTCTTCGATCCAGCGCGGCGCGAGCGGCTCCTGCTGCATCCGCTCTACGGCCGCCAACACCGTGCCCTCGCCATAGTCGGGCAGATGGGTGAAATCGAACACGCGGCCCGCCGCCGCGGCGACGATCACCACCAGGGCGACCGCCTGGAGGGCGTTGGCCGACCCGATCCACCAACGGGATTCTGTACGGCCAACGGCTGATGTATTGTCCGCGTGCGAGGATTTCAGACACCCCTCCTTCTCACTCCGTCCGCATCTGGTGATCTTCCGTGGCTTTCGTGGTTCTCCTCTTGGGTTGCGGCCGAAGGCCGCACGCGTCTCACGGCGACGGCAGGGGCTTCCCGTCCAGGGTGCACTGCCGGATCGTCACGCGCGAGTCTGTCGGATCCCATTGGACCTTCTGCAGCTTGCAGTCGTTCATCTGCAGATCGGCGTCGTTCAAGACGAATCCCCGGGGCGGGTCGTCGGCACTGCGGAATTCGCAGCGGCTCAGGCGGCACTCGATGGGCACGCGGGTCTGGTCCTTGCCCACGGTCGTTGCGCTGGCCAAAAAGGCGTTCCGGCCCGTGGCCACGATCTGGCAATCGTCCAGCGAGTGCTTGCCGCCATGGAACAGGACCTCGGTGCTCACGCTGTCGCGGAATTCGCAGCGGCGATAGAAGGTTTCGGCCAGGTTGACGTCGGCCACGGCGTTGTCGTTGCCCCAGAACCGGCCGTCGTCGATCCAGCACTCGCACGCTTCGTGGGCGCTGAACCCTTCGTCGAAGTTCTCGTAGCCGGTGATGTTGGTGCAGCGCAGGCCGCGCCAGTCGCCGTGGATGTTGAACCCGTCGTTCAAGGCGTGGCGGCAATTCAGGTTGCGGATCGTCAGGTCCCGGCCGCGTGCCGATGTGCGCACGCCCGCCACGCGCACGCTCCACTCCATTCCTGCCCGCGGCCCGCACACGTACAACCAGCCTTCCTTCGAGACCACCGGTTTGCCCTTGGCGTCCTTGGGCCGCTTGCCGTCTTTCCATGCCGCATCGGGGATATCCTCCCAGCAGAACTGGCCCGGCTGGAGTTGCCCCGGCTCGGGAAAGGGCGGACGCACCGTGGGCGAGCGGCCCATGCGGTTCGCCTTGCCGGCCACGATCAGCAGGTGCCGCTGCATGGGCGGCTGGGGCATGCGCCGCCGAGCCAGGTTCGGTCCGACCGGCTCCCAATTGTCCTGCGGCAGCGGATCGGCCCCGGTCAGGGTGCAGCCGTGCCCTTCAATCGTTAACCCATCCTTGTTCGTCAGCACGATCTCCTGGCGGATCACGGCCCCCTCGGGCCCCAGGTGGATCACGTCGCCCGACTGGGCCAGGGCCACGGCGCGCTGTGCCGTGGCCAGCGGCGCTTTGGCCGTGCCGGGATTGCTGTCCGCCCCGGACTGGACGTTGAGGTAGATCTCCCGGGCATGACAAGGCCAACTCGCCATCGCACCGCAAGCCGCCGTCAAGATCAGCAGCCAGCGGCACGTGCGTTGTCGAACGGCGCTACTCGAAATGCCGCAAGTCCAGTCGGTGTTCATGGTGTCTCCACAATCATCAGCGCACGATCTTCCGCAGGCCCATCGTTTGTTCCGCAAGTTCTCCGCTGCTGATCAGATCCTCGGTGACGCTATGGTTCTTCAGCACGACATCGGTCTCGCAGCGCGACAGCCCTAGGCACTCCGCCAGCTCTCCATGTGAGATCTGTCCTTGCCTGTAGAGTTCGACGAGCATCGCCTCCTTGCCTGTGGCCGCCAGATCGCCCACGGCGGCGCGAAGTCGCTCCTCAAGGGCGCTTGGCAGATCTATTTGGATTGGCATAGGTTACTCCCATCGATCCGGCCAGAGGGCAGTCAAGCCGGCACCATTGTGAGTATACCAAACCACCCACAGTCAGTCCAATCAGGCCCACGCGAGTCTCACGTCCCGCCGTCATCTGCAGTGGATAGCCCAAGGGGCGTTTCCTCCCTGGAGTGAAGGCCGTACAATAGGTGCTTTGGAGCTTCGTCGGCAGCCTCGCAGCACCGACTATCGCTCGGGTGGTTCCGAAAGGCGATTTCCCGGTAGCCCGGCATTCCCTTCTGCTCGCATGCCCCTTCCCGCTGTAGATCCACCTCAGCCTCGACCGCCCGAACTGCTGGCCCCGGCCGGCGATATGGATTGCGCGCGCGCCGCCGTGGAAAATGGCGCCAATGCCGTCTACTTCGGCCTGCAGAACAGCTTCAACGCCCGGGCCCGGGCCGTCAACTTCACGGCCGACGAACTGCCGGGGCTGTTGGGTTTTCTTCATCAGCGTGGAGTGAAGGGCTATCTGACCCTCAACACGCTCGTCTTTCCCGACGAGCTGCCGCTGGCCGAGCAAGCGATCCGCCAGGCGGCCGCGGCCGGGGTGGACGCCGTGCTGGTGCAGGATCTGGGCGTGGCCCGACTGATGCAGGCCATCTGCCCCGAGTTGCCCCTGCACGCCTCGACCCAGATGACCCTCAGTTGCGCCGCGGCGATCGCCATGGCCCAAGACCTGGGCCTGCGCCGCGTGGTGCTGCCGCGCGAACTATCGTTGGACGAAATCGCCCTCTTGGCTCGGCAAACGACCGTTGAACTGGAGGTCTTCGTCCACGGAGCCCTGTGTATCTCCTATTCGGGCCAATGCCTGGCGAGCCTGTCGCTGGGCGGGCGCAGCGCCAACCGCGGCCAATGCGCCCAGGCCTGCCGTATGCCCTACGAGTTGATCTGCGACGGACAACCGCAGAAGCTTGACCGCAAGTACTTGCTCAGCCCGCAGGACCTGGCCGCGTTCGACCTGGTGCCGCGCCTGGCCGCAGCCGGCGTGGCCGCCTTCAAGATCGAAGGCCGCATGAAGACGGCGGAATACGTGGCCGCCGTCACGCGCCACTACCGCCGCGCGATCGATGCCGCCGTAGCGGGCCAGTCCCCCAACTTCTCGGCCGAAGAACGGCAGCAACTCGAACTATCGTTTTCCCGCGGCCTGGGCCCCGGCTGGCTCGAAGGGCCCAATCCGCAGCGACTGGTGTCCGGCCAGACCTCCAGCAATCGCGGCGTGCTCTTGGGCACGGTCGTCGGCATCCGCGGCAGCCGCGTGTCCGTGCGCCTCCAAGGGCCCGTCCAACGCGGCGACGGCCTGGTCTTCGAAGGGGATCGCGCTGCCGACGCCGAGCAAGGCGGACGCGTGTACGAGGTCCTGCTGCAAGGCCGATCCCAGGACGAACCGATCGCGGCGGGCGTGGTCGACTTGGGTTTCCAATACGACGCGCTCGACCTGCGGCAGATCTACCCCGGCCAGCTCGTCTGGAAGACCGACGACCCGCGCCTCGCGCGCCAGCTCCGCAGGACCTTCAGCGGTTCGACGCCACAGCGGCGAGTGCCCTTGGACCTCAAGGTCACGGCCGCCGTGGGGCAGCCGCTGAGCGTCGAGGCCGTGGCCGCTTCGGGCACGAGCTGCCGCGTGCAGTCCGACGAACCGCTCCAGGCCGCGCGCAAGCACGCGCTCACGCCCGAAGTCCTCCGCGAACAATTCGGCCGCTTGGGCGGCAGCGCCTATGAACTGCGCAACGTGGAAGCGGTGATCGACGGCCAGCCCATGGTGCCGTTGAGTGTCTTGGGCCGCTTGCGGCACGAGATGTTGCGGCAACTGGACGAGGCCGTCCTCCGCACGCAGAGCTATCCCACTGCCACGCAGCCGGTCCTGCACGCGATGCGCGCGGCAATCGCCTCCACGGAAGTCGCAACCACTGCGTCGCAACTGCACGTCCTTTGCCGCACCCTGGACCAGGTGTTGCAGGCGATAGACGGCGGCGCCACCAGCCTGATTGCCGACTTCCGCGAGCCGCAGCAGTATCCTGAGGCCTTGCGCATGGCTCGTGCCGCCGGCGCGAGCCTGCTGCTGGCCGGGCCGCGGATTGTTGCCCCGGGCGAGGAGCATGTGCTGGACACGCTGGCCGGCTATCAGGCCGACGGCATCCTGGCCCGAAACCTGGCCACGCTCGGCCGTTTCGCGTGGGCCTCGGTGCCCGTGGTGGCCGATTTCACGCTCAACGCGGCCAACGAGTTGAGCGTCGCCTGGCTGCGCGAGCACGGTGCCACACGCGTCACCGCGGCGCTCGACCTGGACCGGCAGCGCCTGGTGGGTCTGGCCGCCGCCGTGCCTGCCGCCTGGCTCGAAGTGGTCGTCTATCAGCACGTGCCCATGTTCTACACCGAGCACTGCCTGTTCTGCGGACTGCTGTCCGAGGGGACCGACTGCAGCAACTGTGGCCGACCCTGCCGGCAGTACGAGATTCAGCTCCGCGACCACACCGGCAGTCAGCATCCGGTGGCTGCCGACGCCGCCTGCCGCAATACGGTCTACAATGCCGCCGCGCAAAGCGCAATCCAATCCGTGCCGGCCCTGCTGTCGGCCGGGGTGCGGCATTTCCGCCTGGAACTGCTCGCGCAGCACGGAGCGGACGAAGTCGGCCGGCTGGTTGGCCTCTGCCGTCGCGCGGTGGAGCCGGATAGGGCAGGGGGGTGACCCGCACCGTGCGGTCGACGCCGGGCGTGGCAAGCAATCCGGGCAGGGCTGACAATCCGATCAGGGCCCCAAGCGTGTCATTCTGAGTCCAACCGCCGATACAGTTCCAGGGCCTTGCCGATGATCCGCTCTTCGATCCCCGGGGCGTACTCCGGCGCCTCGTAGCCCCCTTCGGCCAGCACTCGCTCGCTGGGGATGTAGCCAAAGTAGCCGTTGGTGTATCCGGCCACCCAGACCAGGCCCGGCGGATGGGCCAGTTCCCGCTTCAATCGCAGCGAATAGTCCACGACCACCTCGCTGGCCAATGTGACGAGCGTGATGTCGTTGCCGATCCGCAGCACCTGCACCGGATAGTGCCGTTTCTCCTTGCTCTCGTCGGCCCAGGGCAGATCCACGTACTCCAGGGCGGAACGTAGCGACCCGTGTAACGGACGCGGATTGGCGAACAGGGCCGCCTCCACGCCCGTGGCCAGGCTCCGCCCATGGCGTTGGGCCAATTCGACCTCGCGCCGCGGATACGGGTTCTGGTCGGCCCCGCAGCCCATCATGAACAGGGCGGTCATGCCCGGATGGTCCGCCTGCAGATACTCCTGCGCCCAGCCGGCATAGTCGCCGCAGAACTGGTAGAACCCCAAGGTCGTGTTGTGGCACGCATAGCCGAACATCACGGCGCGCTGGTTCCCCTCGGCGTCGAGCACGCACAACACGGGCACGTCGTGATCCACCGGCCCGTCGGGATTGGGGGCCTTCTTGGCGTTGACGTCATCGGCCGGCAGGGCATAGTTGCGTCGCCGATTCATGGCAAAACCGGCCCGGGCATGATTGTAGGTCAGGCGCGCGGGCCGCAGATCGGCCAATGCCTCGCCGACCAGCCGCACCAAGGTCGTCTCCAGAAATTTGTGATAGTTGCGCGCCTCCTCCTCGCGGCCGGTTCGTTCGCGATACTCCGGGCCGCAGTGCGTGTGCGAGGCGTTGAGCACCAGGGCTTCGGGCGGCAGCTTGAACTGCTCCTGGACCTGTTTCTCCACGCTTTCGCGCACCGTCACCAGCACGCCGATCAGGTCCAGGGTGACCAACACCACTCGCTGCCCCCCTTCATCCTCCAGGGCCAGGGCCTTGGCGTACAGGTCCTGAAGCGTGCCTTCGGCCGGTTGCTTGCGCGCCGCATAGCCGGCCATCCACATCAGCGTGTCAGGAGTGATCTTGGCCCTGGCCACGCCCGCCTTCCAGTCCATCGCCGGCGGAGGCGGCGCTTTCTTGACGCTCGCCGACGGTGTTTTGGTGGCTTGCGTCTTCTTGTCGGCTGCCGGCGCGGTTTGAGTGGTGGCTTGCGTCTTCTTGTCGGCTGCCGGCGCGGTTTGAGTGGTGGCTTGCGTCTTCTTGTCGGCTACCGGCGCGGCTTGAGTGGTGGCTTGTGTCTTCTTGTCGGCTACCGGCGTCTTCTGAACAGCCTGGGGCTTTGTGGCCGACGGCGCGGGCTTCTGCTCCGCCGCCAGCAGCGGCGCCGCCAACAGGACCAACAGCGTCCCAAACGACCAACGAGCCAAAGCAGCAAGCATGGCAACCTCCTGGATTCTTGGGCGCGGATGAGGGCGGAGAATCTACCACAAAACCACCATCGCCAGTCCCGGCAGTCGGGAAAGGCCGAGTCGCCAAAGCGTCTTGGAACTGGCTCCTATTCTACTCGCGCGCGATGGCCGGGGGAAATCGGTGCTTCCCACTGTTTCAGTACGCGGTTGATTTCGGGCCAGGCCAGGTCTGGATAGAACTGGTGGCCGCCCTCTGCGGCCAGCAGGGCCACGCGATCGCCGGCCCCGGCCGCCGCAAAGGCCTGCCCGGCACGGCGGCAGCCCTCTTCGACCCCCTCGAAGCGGGCCAACGGGTCCTGCTTGCCGGCCACGATCAGCAAATGCCGGGGCGCGATTAGCCCTGCCAGGTCGGGCATATCGGCCACCGGCAAGATGCCCGGCAAATAGCCACAGGCGCAATGGGGGCGCAACAGCCACGAGTCGGCAAAGGTGCAGAACGAGCAGGAAACAACCGCCAGGCGAATCCGGGGCTCCACGCAGGCCGCGTAGAAGCTCACGGTGCCGCCCATCGAATTGCCCATGGTGGCAATCCGCCGCGGATCGAGGTCGGCCTGGGTGGCGATGAAGTCCACGGCGCGCATGACATCCAGTACGCGCAATCCCGTCAGCGGCCGGCCCCACAACAGGGCATGCAGCGCCGCGTCCTGGCAACTCACGCCTGGCGTCGCACGTCGGCCAAAGGCCCGCTGCTCGATCGCCAGGGCAGCCCAACCGTGAGCCACGGCTTGCAGGGCAATATCCCGGCCGCCGGCAATCGAGGCCTTCTCCCGCTCGTTGTTGGCCTGGCCAATAGAGATGTGCATCCCCGGTGAATGTCCTTGCAGGCAGATCATCACCGGGAAAGGCGGCCGGCCGCGCGCCGGAACGAGCAGATAGCCGGGCACCACCTCGCGCGGCTCGGAGGTGAATTGGATGCGATCGAGCGTATGGCCTTCCGTCTGCGACTCACGCTGGCGCGTCGCCTCCAGCGGAACGAAGGGGGGCGAGGGCAGGGCCAGGATCGCGACCAGTCGGCGGCGCAACGCCTGCTGCCAGGCCGCAAAGTCTCCCCCGGCGCGAAACGCCAGTTCCGCCTGCACGGCCACCGCGGCGCCCTGTGGGCCAACAGCGTCGCGGTCTGCCGCCCGGGCCATCTCGGCCGACAGGCCCATCAAGGCCAACACCAGCCAGCCGCTGCGTCGCATGATTCCGCCTCCAACGATCCGTGGGCAATCCGGGCCAGGGCCGCCCCCATTCTCCCGGTCACGCAACCGCGTGGCAACAGGCATGGAAACGCCGCTGCAACGGACGCAGAGATCGCCCGGAGACGATTGCCAGGCGCGGCCGGGCCGCCAGCCACGCCAACCGGCGACCCTCAGGACGCGGCCGGCAGGACGATCGCGTTGAGAACCCCGTGCAAGCGTTCCAGTTCCTCGCCGAACCGCGTTCGCACCCCTTCGGCCAACCGCCCCGCCAGACGGCGATAGTGGTCGATGCCCGAGGCCAGGTTCGCGCGGAATTCCTGGAAGTAATCGGCCCCGGTCTCGGACAGGCCCAGCTTGCAGCGCTCCAACTCGCGGCGCAGATAGTCCAAGTACAACGACAGTTCGCGCAACAGCATGTGCGGCCGGTCCGGGTTGGTCAGCAGCGATAGCCGGCCGTAGATGTGGCCCACCATCTCTTCCAAGGTCGCCAGGCGCGAGAAATCCACGATGCTCGGGCCGCAGCAGACGGCCGGCGTGGCCTTGGGGTCGATGCCGTACTTGAGCGTCGCCCCGCCCGCCAGATCGTGGCAAATGCACGACCTGTGGAGCACCTCTGCGCGCAGCGCCTCGCGCTGCGCCTCGGGCAGCGGCTGTTCGGCCAGTTGCTGCAACTTCAGCTTCTGGTACTGGCGCGAAGCCGTGCAGATCGGCCGCTCGGTGAACTCCGTGTTGAACAGCTTGACAAAGCCCCGGCTGCAGGGGCTGCCCGGCCTGCCGGCCGCAATTCGCTGCCGCCGCGCCTCTTCGCTGGCCGAGTTGCGCAGATTCCAGAACGGCAGCCCGAACGGCGAACTGTCGCTTAGATACACCTCCTCTGCGGTGGCCGCGCACAGCTTGGCCAGGTGCTCCTCGTCCACATTGGTCACCTCGGGCACCAGCAGGAACGGCGTTCCCCAGCCCGTGCCATCGGCCCCGTACACCTCGCGCAGCAAGCGGTCCTCATCGGCCGTGCCGATCCCACCCTGGACCGTCAACCGCACTGGCAGCGGCTCGTCCAGGGCGGGCAGGCCGCGCTGCGCCAGGGCCTTGGCGTACAGGCCGTGCAGCGTCGCAATCAAGTCGCTCTTCCGCTCCTGGAACTCCGTCAGGATCGGTCCCAGCAATTGCCCCTTGCTGGGAAACGCGTGCCCGCCGCAATTCAGCCCCGATTCCACCCGGTATTCCGAGATCCACAAGCCCCGCTTGGCCAGATACTTGCCCTGAATCTCGGCCGAACGGTAATCGCTCACTTTGAGGATGATCCGCTTCTTGAGCGCGCCGTCGGCGTCGGGCAGGAAGTCGGCGAACTCGGCCGCATAGCTGTACAGGCGCGGGTTCATGCCCGCCGACAGCACGATCGCCGAGCGCAGCGTGCTCGTGGCGTAGCCTCGAAACGCGGCCGAGGCGTCGCTGTACATGGCCGGCAGCTTCTCGCCCCCGCGATACAGGTCCCGGTCCCCCTTGACCATGATGTTCACGTCGATGCTGCCCGGCACTGCCTGCCGCCGCAGACGCTCCTGGGCCGCCAGCCGTTGCGGACCGTCGGCCATGGCCAGCATGGCCGCGTATTCCGCGCGCAGCGGCGAATCGGGCAGCAACTCGTAGTAGCGCGTGATCTCGCTGCCCGGCTCGAAGGGCGAGGCCTGCAACTGCTGCACCTGCCGCGTCACCAGCCGGTCCAGCAGGTCCAGATAGGCCTTGATCCGGCAGGCCCGGCTGTCCTCGTGCTCCTCGATCGGCTCGTACGCCTCGCCCGACTGTTGGCAGTGATACTTCCGCATCTGCTCGACCAGCACGTCGTCGACCAGCGACAGCACCGAAGAGATGCCGTACCGCGCCACGTGCAACGGGGCGTCGATCATGAAACCCGTCCCCATCACCGGAATGTGGAACGTGTGGGGCGGCTGCGCAAACGCGAGTTTCATGCGATGACCGGGCGTGTGTCTGGCTGCGAACAAAGACCCGCCGCAAAGGCGGGGCCAAAGTAGGCCGGCGCGCCATCGTGGCGAACCAAGCCAATCGGCGATTGTAACCGGATCTGTATTCGGGTGTCAGGCCCAAATCGGCCTGGGGCCCCTCCTGTGGGTGGCAAGCGCAGCGGCGCAGGGCTTACTCTAGTGGAACACTGACGATCACTCGTGCCGCAGCGATGGCCAGATCCGCTAGGGATGAAAGGCCGCCGCCAGGATCAGCGCACCGCCCAGCGCGATGGCCGTTGGCACGATCCACACGCGCCGCCACTGGAACTGGCCGCCCGTGTTGGCCATGTCCATTGTGAAACCGGCCAACTGCGTGCCCATGAACAGCCCCAGGCCGTTGGTGGCCAGGATCAGCAGGGCCTGCGCCGAAGCGGATATCTCCTTGGGCGCTGCGGCGTCGGTGAACATCCAGCCGCCGTTGATGAAGAACACGTAGGCCAGGCCGTGCAGGCTCTGCCCAACCACAATCAGCCACCGCGGCTGGCCCAGCACGTAGATGAAGAACAGGCCCGCCCAGCAGGCCGACCCGATGACCAGCGTCCACTTGGGGCCCGCGTTGGCCCACAACCAGCCCAAGGCGGCCCAGGTGGCAATGGCCTGCATGGCCTGGGCAATGGCCATGGTGGCCGGCACGTTCTTGCTGCTGATTCCCATCTGCTGCATGAAGGGGGCCGAACCCTGGAAGTAGAACTGCATCATCCCCGACACGGCAAAGGACACGATGATGAAGATCAAGTACGAGGGTTGCTGGAGCATGCTGAAGGCCTGGGCCATGGGTTGCCCTTGCGAGGCCACCGGCGGAGTGGCCGGTTGCACGAGACACACCGCCGCCAGGACGACCGACAGGATGGCCGCCAGGTACAACGCGTCGCTGCCATCCCCCTCCGCCTTGCGCATCTGCCGCATCCCGGTGAGGAAATAGCCGGCCAACGCCCAGGCAATCGGGGCCCAGATGAAGATCTTGGGAGCCTCGGAACCCGGCACATGCCGGAAGACCATCACGTTCACCAAGGCCAGCGTGGCGGCAAAGAAGAACGAGTACAGGAGCATCACCCCGAACACACCGGCGAACTTCTTCTGCTTGGCCACCACGAACAACAGCACGGCCCCGATCACGTGGCTCACGAACAACAGCATTTCCACGTTCACGTAGGTGTCGGCCAGCCAGCCGAACATCAACGGCGAGACCATGCTCGCCAAGGGCAGCGCAGCATAGATCCAGCCCGTCTGCTTCCCGCTCATCTGCAGCGGCCCCAGCAAGCGCGCCGCCAACACCGGCATCCACGCTCCCCAGACCGCGAATTCAAAGAACCACAGGGCGCTGAGCTTGATATAGACGGGCCATTCCACGATGCGGCTCCTTCGCTGGTTTGAACCAAGGGGGTAGGGCAATCGCCAAGGCAGGCCGCATTCTACCCCCCCGCCGCCCCAGAAGAAAAGGCCCCGTGGCGCAGGTTTTCCACCTGCCGTCTGGCCTTCAGGGGCCTTGGAGGCAGCGCCGCGTGGCCACACACAAGTCAGGCGACAAGCAACGCCCGTTGACGGGCGTTTCCGCCGCAGGCGGTACTCGGCCCGGCATTCATGCCGGGTCGGCGCGGGAAGAACGATGGGCTTTCGGTTCAACGCCCGTTGACGGGCGTTCTCGAAGTGCCGGCTTCAGCCCACGGAGGCGGCTGAAGTCCCAGGAGAAGGCCCGTGAACGGGCCTCTGGGGCAAACACATAGTCTGGGTCGCCGGTTGTCCCGGCATCAATGCCGGGCCGAATACGCCTATAAGCGGACAAGGGTCGTGAACGACCCTCCTGTTCGATGCTCATCCTTGTGAGACTTGTATGTAACAACGGGGGGCCAGCGCTGCGGAGCCCCAGGAATCCAGGAATGCCGCCTACACCGCGTAGCGGCATCACCCTCGGCTCGCAGATGGAAAATGCACCCGGCCAGCCGGACCAGCCTCATCCCAACGCAGCCACATACCGGCCCGCCCAAGCATCCAATTCTTCTGGCCCGGGAATCGCACGGGCCGCGGAGGGCGGCTGCGCGGCCTGGGGAAAGGCCGTCGCGCGGAGTTTGTGCTCCACGCCGATCTCGACCAGCCGCACCATGTTGACCACGTCGGCCAGGTTGTACAGGAGCAGTCGCTCCAACGCACCCCGGTCGCCGCGGCGATAGCGATGCCACAACCACACCGCCTCAAAACCGTCGACATCGTGGACCGCCGAAGGCCGGTCGACGCCCAGTCTCTTCTCCACGACCTTCAGCCCGCCCCGAAAGCCCAGCGACGCCAGGACGAACCGCAGGTCGATGTGTGCCTGGTCCAGGCGCGCGTGGGGAAAATGGGCACGCAGGAAGGGAACGTCGAACTGGCTGCCGTTGAACGTGACCAGCAAAGGAAATTGGGCCACATAGGCCGGGAACTCATCGAGGTTGGCGCCCTGCACGAACAACTTCGGCCCGGCGTCGCTGTAGGTCCCGATCACCGTCACCTGGTCCCAAGCCGCCGACAGCCCCGTCGTCTCGATGTCCAGGAACAGGGCGCGC